>CANRLS010000136.1 GCA_947631545.1 uncultured Atopobiaceae bacterium | reverse complement strand
GGCGAGGGCGCGCCGCCGGCACCGGAAGCGCGGGCGCCCGCACGAGATGCGCCGGCTCTTGGCGCAGGTATGAAGATGCGGAGAGCGAGGATCCGGGGGTGCCGCACCCGCTACAATCTCCACGTCTTGACATCGATCGCCCGCCGCGCTCGGAGGCGCCCTCGCCTCGATGCGATTCGGTTGGGAATCCGATCCACCTCGAAGGGAAACAGATGAAATCCAAGCGCATCCTCGCCTGGGCCTCGGCCCTCGGCATCGCGGCGGCGCTCGCGGCGCCGGCCGTCCTGGCCGCGCCCGCCGTGGCCGATGACGGCGAGAAGGAGATCGTGAACGTCGTGCCGCTCGAGGGGGCGCTCACGGAGGAGGAGCTCTCGCGGAGCGTGACCTCCGGCGTGAACACGGTCGACAGGAACGACTACACGAGCGACGGCTCCACGCTGAAGCTCGGCGGCACGGCGAGCCTGCAGAGCGCCCGCCCCTCGTCCTTCGACCTGCGCGACGCCACCTTCAACGGCGTGCCCGGCAACTACGTCACGCCGGTGAAGAACCAGAACCCCTTCGGCACCTGCTGGAGCTTCAGCGCCATCGCGGCGGCCGAGAGCTCGATCCTCACCGAGACGGGTACGCCCGTCACCGATCCCCAGAGCGCCTTGAACCTCTCCGAGAAGCACCTCGCGTGGTTCACCATGGCGCCCATCCAGGACGACCGCGCAGGCCAGAATGGCGAGGGCTTCTACAGCATGGCCGACCCGAAGACGGATTCCGGCGCCATGTACGGCGGCGGCAACTTCTACGACGCCACGATGCTCTTCGCCTCGCTCACCGGGCCCGTCGACGAATCCGTCGACCCCTCGCTCGAGTACCACAACGCGGCGAACGAGTACGAGCCGTTCCCCGTTCAGCCGGAGTACAAATGGCCGGTCTCGACGGGCGATTGGTCCATCGACGAGTCGCTTCGCGACCGGGCCTCGGCGGAGCTCGAAGAGAGCTTCTTCCTGCCCTCTCCCGCCTCCATCGAGACCGATCCCCAGACCGGTGAGAGGACCTACGTCTACAACCCGGAGGGCACGGACGCCATCAAGGACGAGCTCCTCAAGGGACGCGCCGTGGCCATCGAGGTCTACGCCGAGCAGTCGCAGCCGGGCCAGAAGGCCGAGGGCGAGTACATCAACATCGAGCACTGGGCCCAGTACACCGACACGCCCATGGGCTACGACCACGGCGTGTGCATCGTGGGCTACGACGACGACTACCCCGCGTCGAACTTCAACGAGGGCCATCAGCCGCCCGCCGATGGCGCGTTCATCGTCAAGAACAGCTGGGGCAGCCTCGATTCGATGGGGAACGAGAGGTACGACTGGGGCGTGGACGGCAGCGGCTACTTCTTCCTCAGCTACTACGACCAGAGCCTCGCCTCGCCCGAGTCCTTCGACTTCGTCACCCCGGCGGACGACGACCTCTCCCACAGCGCTGACGGCACCGAGCTCGGGAGCAAGTACCAGTACGCCTACCTGCCCGGCGAGTCCGGCAGCACCACCTACGACGCCGTCACCTCGTCCGCGAACATCTACACCATGGAAGAGGACTCCGTTCTTCGCAACGTGACGGCGATGACGATGAGCTACGACACCGACGTGCGCTACGACGTCTACGTGCTGAACGACGGGGCCACGACCCCCACCGACGGCACGCTCGCGTGGTCCAAGGACGCGCACTACACCTACGGCGGCTTCCACCGGGCGGAGATCGATCGGCCCATCGTCCTCGAGAAGGGCGAGAGCGTGGGCGTCGTCGTCACGGCCACGCTCCCCAATGGCGCCTACGAGGTGTCGGAGAACTACTACTACTCCCAGCTCGGAGCGCAGAGCACCCATAAGGAGATCGCCGAGGTCATCTCGACCACGACGCACGACCGGTGGGCCAAGGGCGTGGTGAACGAGGGCGAGAGCTTCATCGGCTCGCCCACCACGCGGACCGAGTACGCCGACGGCTCCTACGAGTACGGCGGCTACGCCTGGGCGGACCTCTCCACGAGCCTGAACGAGGGCTACGAGCGGGCGAGCGCCACCCTCGAGGGCACCGGCATCGCCGAGCTGCAGCAGGCCATGATCGACGCCTATCCGGCCTATGTGAAGGCCCAGGCCGTCATGTCGTCCCCCACCTTCTCGGTCGACGATCCGAACATCATGGAGTACGTGACGCCCATCAGGGCCTATCTGAACGCCGCCAATGCGCTCGAGGCCGCCACGGCGCCCTACAGCAAGAAGGGCAGCGACGCCTACGCGGCCTTCTACAGCTGGGACAACTACCCCATCAACCTCGTCGCCGAGCCCTACGACCCCGAGGATCCGCCCGCCGAGACGGGCACCGTGGAGACCTTCCGCCTCTACAACCCCGCCACCGGCGAGCACCTCTTCACCCAGGACGCGAACGAGCGCGCGACCCTCGCGGGCTCCGGCTGGAACGACGAGGGCACGGCGTGGGTCTCGCCCGCGACGTCCAACGTGCCGGTGCACCGCCTCTACAACCCCGCCACCGGCGAGCACCTCTACACGACGAAT
>CANRLS010000135.1 GCA_947631545.1 uncultured Atopobiaceae bacterium | reverse complement strand
TGTTTCCATCAGACTCTAATTGGATGAATCATCGGTTTGAAAATCCCTGATTCGTCGCTGGGAATTCCCCGGAAAACCGAAAAGCGAAGACAGGTAAAGGCAAGGGACGCGCCCAAGGGAAGGGGCACGCCAAGGACCGTCGCGCACATACCCTCGTCGCCGGTGCTGGCAACACGGAGACGACGAGGGAAGTGGGGAAAGGATGCTCAGCATGCCCGACATCGATGCTATACGAAGGATGGACAGGGAGGGGGCCAGCGTGGCCGCGATCAGCCGCGCCACCGGCCACGACCCCAAGACCGTCCGCAAGTACGTGGACATGGACGACTTCTCGCCGAAGCCGCCGGAGAGGCAGAAGCGCCCGTCCGTACTCGACCCCTACAAGCCATTCATCGACGACATCCTCGAGCAGGACACGAGGGTCTGGAGGAAGCAGCGCCACAGCACCACCCGGATCTTCGAGCGCCTGAGGGACGAGCGCGGCTACGACGGCGGCCTCACCGTCGTGAGCACCTACGTCGCGAGGAGGAGGCGCGAGATCGCCGAGGGCAGGGACGCCTTCCTCGACCTCGAGTGGGCGCCCGGCACCTGCCAGGGCGACTTCTGCGACTGCGACGCCCTCTGGCGGGGCGCGACCGCGCGCATGCACGAGTTCGTCGCGAGCCTGCCCAACTCCAACGCCGGCTGGCCCCAGCTCTTCGCCGGCCAGACCGCCGAGTGCGTCTGCCAGGGGCTCTGGAACGTGTTCGCCCACATCGGCGGCGTGCCTCCCCTCCTCGTCCTCGACAACGCCACCGGCGCGGGCAGGAGGGGCCGCGGCGGGCTCGTCACCGAGGCCGAGCTCTTCACCCAGTTCCGGCTCCACTGCCGCTTCGAGGTGCGCTTCTGCAACCCGAACTCCGGACACGAGAAGGGCAACGTCGAGCGCCAGGTCGACTACATGAGGGACCGCACCATGGTGCCCGTCCCGGAGGTCTCCGACCTCGCCGCGTTCAACGAGGGGCTGCTCGCGCGCGCCGACGCCATCAACGCGAGGAGGCGCCACTACCGCGAGGGGAGGCCGGTGGCGGAGCTGCTCGAGCGCGACCTCGGGGCCCTCCTGCCCCTTCCGGCCAAGCCCTTCGCCGCCAGGAGGTGGACGGAGGTCTCCTGCGACAAGTGGGGCGAGGCGACCCTCGAGGGCGCCCACACCTACGACGTCTCGCCCGAGTGGGCCCGCAGGAGGGTCAGGGTCGAGATCGACGCCTACCGCGTCACCTTCCAGGATCCCGCCACCGGCGACGCCATCTGCTCCTACCCGAGGGAGTTCGGCGACGGCCCCACCCACGCGAGGGACCCGCTCGCCCAGCTCAGGATCCTGGCCAGGAAGCCGGGCGGCTACCGGGAGTCCCCGTTCCGCTCCGCCATCCCGGAGGGGCTGAGGGAGCGCCTGGACGGGCTCGACCGCGACGGGCTCGCCTCCGAGCTCGGCGCCATAGCGAGGGCGGCGTCCAGGGCCGGGGCGCGGGCCGCGGTGGACGCCGCCGCCAGCCTGGCCGGCGGCGGGCGGCCGCTCGAGGCGAGCGACGTCACCGCCCTCGCCCGGAGGGTCGCCGCCGGCGACGAGGCCGCCGACGTCGGCGTCGACCTCGGAGTCTACGACCGCGCCCTCATCGAGGGCAGGAGGTGAGCGCGGTGGGGACCTACGCCCGGCCCAAGCTCACGGCCGAGGAGGTCGGTGCCATCGCCGACGCCGGCGAGCGCCTCGCGGCGGAGCTGCGCTGCTTCCTGTTCACCAACGCCACCTGCGAGCGGGTGCTCTCCTCCGCGACCCCCGACCAGCGGAGGTTCCTCGACGAGACGCTGGCCTTCGAGCTCGCCGAGCGCGAGGCCAACCGGGCCCAGCGCCTCATCAGGCGCGCCCGATTCCCGGTCCTGAAGTCGCTCGAGGGCTACGAGTGGGGCCGCCTCAGCCTCCCGGCGGCCCTCACCAGGGACGAGCTCGTCTCGCTCGCCTTCATGGACCGGGTCGAGAACCTCGTGTGCCTGGGGCCCGTCGGCACCGGCAAGACCCACCTCATGGTCGCCCTCGGCGTCCGCGCCTGCGAGCGGGGGCGGGAGGTGCGCTACTTCACGGTCACCTCGCTCATCGACCAGCTCTCCGAGGCCAGGGAGAGGGGCGCCCTCGGCGCCCTCATGAAGCAGCTCGCCAGGGCCGACGCGCTGCTCCTCGACGAGTTCGGCTACGTGCCCGTCGACCAGACGGGCGCGAGGCTCCTCTACCAGGTGGTCTCCGAGGCCTACGAGAGGCAGAGCCTCGTCATCACCACAAACCTCGACTTCTCCAGGTGGGGCTCGATGCTCGCCGACGACCAGCTGGCCTCGGCCTTCATCGACCGCATCGCCCACCACGGCCACCTCCTCGTCTTCGAGGGGGAGTCCTACAGGCTCGCCCACGCGCTCATGCGGCGCTAGGGACGGTTCCGCGGGGACGCGGCCAGGTGCCGGCCGCGTCCCCGCGGAACCGGGGAATTCCCGCCCGACGGATCAGGGATTTTTCTTCGACGATTGGAGGATTTAGTCCTTGACAAAAACA
>CANRLS010000134.1 GCA_947631545.1 uncultured Atopobiaceae bacterium | reverse complement strand
GCGCCGCAGGGCGCCGGCACGGCCCCACGCGCCGCCCATCGCCATTCGCCGATTCCTCCTGCCTTTCATGCTGGTGAATCGTCGTTTCGTTACCGCGAGCGTTGCGTGCCGATTTCAAGGGACATGCCCTCGCTCGGTCGGCAATAGAATCGATTCCGTCTGTTCCAACCCCGCAGCTCGTGCGAACGCCGTGCGAACGGCACGTTCGGGGCCTGCGGGTGGCGGCGCGGCCCTGCCGAGGCGGGCGCGCTCGCCGCGTGGCTTCGGGTTCCCATCGCCCGAAGGGAAAGGGAGGCTCCATGAGCCAGATGCCCAGGAAGATACTCGCCGCCCTCGGAGCGACCGTCGTCGCGCTCTGCGCGTCGGTCGCCCTCGCGTCGCCGGCCCTCGCCGAGCCGGTCACCTACGGGGCGTACACCTTCGATTCCGATGATTCCCTCACCGGCGTCGTCACCCTCGAGGACGGCACCATCACCGTCCAGTCGAGCGACGCCGACATCACCGTCACCTCCGCCGGCCCCTCCGATACCGAGGTCACCGCGATCCGCGTCGGCGGCCCTGACGAGGCGGCCTATACCGGTGAGATCACCTTCAGCGGCATAGCCCAGGGCACCGTCGACCTCTACCTCGATGGCGCCATCGCCACCTTCGAGGACTGCGCGTTCACGGGCACCCCCGGCCATGCGGCCGTCACCGCCGACAACGCGCCCTCCATCACCATCTCCGGCACGTGCTCCTTCACCGGCGGCGCCGCTCCCAGCGCGAGCGCGTCGGGCGGCTACGGCATCGTCGCCTCGGACGATTGCACGATCCTCGTCAGCGACCCCGGCACGCAGGTGAGCGTGCAGGGCGGCGCCGGCTTTGACGAGGGCGGCGCCTGCACCGCGGGCGGCTTCGGCATCTACGCTCCCGAGGGCACGCTCAAGATGACGACGGGCACCCTCAACGTCAACGCGGGCGCCACCGATACGTCCGCGGTTCCCGTGGGCGAGCTCCCCGTGGCCCTCACCGTGGGCAGCTTCGACCTCAGCAACGCGTCGGGCGAGAACGGCAACGGCCCCGAGATCACCGCCAAGGGCTGGCCCATGGAGAACGCGAAGCCCCTGCCCGTGAGCGGCTTCGACGCCGGCGATCCCAGCGAGGGCAGCCTGTATCCGTGGGTGCTCGAGGTCTCCGAGAGCATCAGCGGCGAGAACCCCTGGATCGCGGACTACGCCGGCTCCGGCAACGTCGAGCCCATCGTGCGCGGCGGTTGGCAGTACTTCCACATCGCGCCCCAGACCGTGACGGGCGTCAAGGCCATCCCGTACTACATGCAGGACGAGTTCAGCGGGATCGTCGGCGGCCCCTTCCTGGCCGAGATCAACCCGCTCCCCAACACCCCGTCGAACGTGTCCTACACGATCGGGCTCGTGCCGGTCTTCCAGGGCCTCGATGAGCTGGTCGATCGCCCGATCATCGGCGCCATCCTGAACGACACCGCCATCTCGCCCGAGGGCATCATCGAACGTGATGCCGACGACGGCACGTACTCCGTGGTTCCCGATGTCCAGGCCTCTGATGACGAGGTCACCGTCTCGGGCACGGCGTCGCTTCCCGAAACGTTCACCAAGCTCTTCCCCGAGCTCTCCACGAGCATCTCGACGCCGATCGACGTCGTCCGCGCCAAGGGCGTCTACCGCCTCTACAACGCCGCGAACGGCACGCACCTCTACACCACCGATCCGAACGAGGTCGTCGTCGATGTGAGGGCCGGCTGGAACTTCGAGGGGCCGTACTGGCTCTCGCCGGCCGATCCCTCTGCGGACGATGTGGTCATCAAGCGCCTGTACAACCCCAATAACGGCGATCACTACTTCATCGAGTCCACCAACGAGGGCGGCATCGCCTTCCTCAAGAGCCTGGGCTGGCAAGAGGATTCCTCTGCGGCCGACATCGTGAGCCTCTCGAGCGAGAATCCCGTCGGCTGGCCCGTGAGGACGCTCTTCAATCCGCACTCCACGATCGACACGCACCTCTACACGCCGCTGGAGAGCGAGGTCGCCGCGCGCCTCGCCGATAACTGGCAGCTCGACGACACGATCATCTACTGCTACTAGCGGGCGCGTTCCCTAAGGGGACGTGAGGTCACGGCCCCTTTCCGAGGGCGAGGCTCGACGACATGGATCGGGGCGAGGGGATCATCCCCTCGCCCCGATCCATGTGGATTGAGAGCGCCCGGTCGCGTCACGCCGCCTTCGGCTTCGTCCAGTGGCGGAGCTTGAGCGAGTTCAGCACCACGCCCACCGACGAGGCGGCCATGGCGGCCGCCGCCACCTCGGGCGGCACCTCGATGTGCGCCCAGGCGAAGAGCCCGGCGGCGAGCGGGATCGCGATGACGTTGTAGACGAGCGCCCAGACGAGGTTCTCCCTGACGTTCCTCATCGTGGCGCGGGAGAGGTCCATCGTGGCGGCCACGTCGGTGAGGTCGCTCGACATGATCACCACGTCGGCCGAGGCGATGGCCACCTGGGTGCCGGCCCCCACGGCGATGCCCACGTCGGCGGCGGCGAGCGCGGGAGCGTCGTTCACGCCATCGCCCACCATGGCCACCTGCACCGGGTG
>CANRLS010000133.1 GCA_947631545.1 uncultured Atopobiaceae bacterium | reverse complement strand
GCCCGTTGCTACCATGGTTCCCGCGATCGCGAACGCCCGGAAGATCGCACCACCCGAAGGCAGGTGACCCATGGCCATCGAACCCGAGGAGGTCTTCGAGACCCTCTCCATGGTCTCCGAGCAGAACCTCGACATCCGCACCATCACGCTCGGCGTCAACCTCGCCGACTGCGCCGCCCGCGAGATGGATCGCCTCTGCACGCTCGTCTACGACCGCGTGACCCACGCGGCTCGGCGCCTCGTCGGCGTCGCGGAGGAGATAGAGCGCGAGTACGGCGTGCCCATCGTCAACAAGCGCGTCTCGGTGACGCCGGTGGCCCAGATCGCGGCCGGCGTGCCCGACGAGGACCTCACCCCCGTGGCCCGGGCGCTCGACCGCGCCGCCGCCGAGATAGGCGTCGACTACATCGGCGGCTTCAGCGCGCTCGTCCACAAGGGCACGGGCGATGCCGACCGCCGCCTCATCCAGTCCATCCCCCAGGCGCTCGCCCAGACGGAGCGCGTCTGCAGCTCGGTGAACGTCGCCACCACGCGGGCCGGCATCAACATGGACGCCGTGCTCCAGATGGCCAAGGTCATCCGCAAGACGGCCCGCCTCACGGCCGAGCGCGACTCCATCGGCGCCTCCAAGCTCGTGGTCTTCGCCAACATGGTGGAGGACTCGCCCTTCATGGCGGGTGCCATCCACGGCGGCGGCGAGGCCGACTGCGTGGTCAACGTGGGCGTCTCGGGCCCGGGCGTCATGGCGGCGGCCCTGGCCGAGCTCCCCGAGGACGCCGACCTCATGGCCGTGGCCGAGCGCATCAAGGAGACGGCCTTCAAGATCACCCGCGCGGGCGAGCTCGTGAGCCGCGAGGCGGCGCGCCGCCTCGGCGTGGCCAAGGGCATCGTCGACCTCTCGCTCGCGCCCACCCCGGCCGTGGGCGACTCGGTGGCCCGCGTGCTCGAGATCATCGGCGTGGGGGAGTGCGGCGGCCCCGGCACCACCTGCGCCCTCGCGCTCCTGAACGACGCCGTCAAGAAGGGCGGCGTCATGGCGAGCTCCTCGGTGGGCGGGCTCTCCGGCGCCTTCATCCCGGTGTCGGAGGACGCGGGCATGATCGCCGCCGCCAAGGACGGCGCGCTCACGCTCGAGAAGCTCGAGGCCATGACGAGCGTCTGCTCGGTCGGCATCGACATGGTGGCCGTGCCGGGCTCGACCTCCGTCGAGGCCATCGCCGGTCTCATCGCCGACGAGATGGCCATCGGCGTCATCAACGCCAAGACCACGGCCGTGCGCGTGATCCCCGCCATCGGCAAGGGGCCGGGCGACGTGGTCGAGTTCGGCGGCCTCTTCGGCGAGGCGCCGGTGATGGAGATGAACCGCTACGCGGGCACCGTCCTCGCCCATCGCGGCGGGCGCTTCCCGGCGCCGCTGAACTCGCTCAAGAACTAGGCCCTCCACGCGGCTCATGGACTGGGATGCGTTCAAGGCCAGGCTCTCGGCCGCCCATGGCGACCATGCCGCGCCTCGTGGCGGACCTTTGCCCGAGCCCCGTCCGAGGGCCGAGGTCGGGGACGACGGGGCGGCGGCGAGCGCGCGAGCGGGAAAGAGGTCGCGGGAGAGCCCAAGCGTCGCGGCTGCCGCAGCCCACGCCGGCACCGCCCACGCCGCCGACCCCGCGAACGTCGGCAGTCGTGGGGACGCCCCCGGCAGGGCCCCCACGCGCGATGCGCACCCAGCGCCCCGTGCCGCTTCGCACGACCTCCCAGATCCGCGAAGGGGTGCCACCGGCCACGCCGCCGACCCCGCCCTCGATTCGGAAGATGCCCCCGAATCCGCCCCCGTGGCCGCCCCAGAGGCCGCCCTCGCGGCCGACACCGAGGCCGCCCGTGCGGGAACCACCGCGCCGAGGCAGGGCACTCGGACCAGACGCCCGAGCCGCCCAGGATCCGAACCTCCGCACGGCAGGGGACGCGACCGCCTCCTCGCTTCGCTCGTCGCCTGCGCGCTCGGCGCGGGGCTCGTGGCGGCGATCCTCTTCAACGCCTGCGCGCCCCGCGGCCCCGTCTCGGAGTCCCATCACGGCCTCGAGGCGCCGGCCATCGGCGAGGAGGCCCTCGCCGAGCGCTCGGCGCTCGCCCAGGCGCTCGCCGCCGCCCATGACCAGCTCGACGCGGCCGTTTCCGCCATCACCTCCCAGGGCTACGCCGTGGGCTACGACGTCCTCGACGCTGCGGGCAACGAGGTGCTCTCCCTCGAGCCCGACCACGTCTTCTACGGTGCGAGCGCCATCAAGGGGCCGTTCGTGCTCACGGCCTTCGCAAGCGGCGCCCCCGGCTATCTCCGCCCCTCCATCGAGGCCGCCATCCAGTGGTCGGATAACGACGCCTACTACCGCCTTCGGGACGAGATGGGCTACGGCGTCCTCGCCCCGCAGCTCGAGGCCGTCGGCGTCGATGGCTTCTCGCGCTATTACTCGTTCGTGTGGATGACGCCCAGCCAGCTGGCCCGTCTCTGGCTGAACGACCTCGGCGCCCTTCAGCAGGAGGGCGAGACCGGCGACTACCTGCGGCAGGTCTTCACCGCCACCGACCACTCCGCCATCGGCGCGCTGCCCCAGACGAGCGGGGGCGCCGTGTCGAGCGCCTGGTCCAAGGCCGGCTGGATCGAGAGCGGCGACCTCAGCTGCACGACCGATGCCGGCGCCATCGTCCTCTCGTCCGGCGCAGCTTCGGACGGCG
>CANRLS010000132.1 GCA_947631545.1 uncultured Atopobiaceae bacterium | reverse complement strand
CCGACGATGGCCTGGACCTCGGACGCGTCCATCTCCTCGTCCCTGCGAAAGTCGAGCTTGGCCACCATGACGCCCTCGACCCGCTCCCCGGAGCGCTCGATGGTGCCCATCGAGACCTCGATGTCGTGGTCGTCGTCTAGGAGCGAGGTCGCGCGACGGAGCGCGTCCCAGTTGGTGTCGCACGCGAAGGAGGCGGTGCCGCCGAAGAGCTGGACGTCCCGTCGGAAAGGGCCGCTCGTCCTCGAACTCGTGGGCCCGGCGTCCTGGGTCACGGGCTTGTCGACGTCGTCGAGGGGCGCGAAGTCCCTCGCGCTCAGACGGTCGCGGTCGCACTTCGCCCGGATGGCCTTGGCCGTCGCGACGTCGTCGGGGTGGGCCATGTCGGGGAGGATGGACCTCATCGAGACCTCCGAAGCCACGGCCTTCCCGAGGGATGCGGCGAATCCCTCAAGCTCGTCGGCGTCGGCGCCACGCCGGAACTGCCCGTCGACGCGGATGACGGTCACACCGTCCCGCTCGACGTAGCCGACGGGCGCGAACTCGACGCAGGTCTCGTCCGCGACCATCTCCAGCACGTCCACGAGGCATCCGAAGTCCGGCGTCCCCTCCGTCTCCCAGGTGGCTGAGAAGTACCTGACCTCCTGCTCCGTGCTGCTCCTATGGCCCATGCGATGGTGACTCATAACCGCTTCCTCTCCGTACCGATGATCCGGTGCCATCTGTCCACCATTCAGGCTACGGAGTGGGAAGTGCATATCTGTCCGTTATGAAGGACTATCAATGAATGGATTGCTCAAAGATCTAAGTCGTCAAGAGGAATCCATTTCGATTGCCGGAGCGTCTCGAAGACCCGGATGGCTCGACAGGAACCGATTGATACCCTCATGCTGAGACATCGATATGACGGCAATGTCGAGAGGGAAGGCCACGGATGGAAATGACGGAGAAGCTCGAGGAAGCGATGGATCGGCTGAACGACGAGCAACGTGAGGCGGTGGAGCACCTCGACGGGCCGCTCCTCGTCATCGCGGGGCCCGGCACGGGAAAGACCCAGCTACTCTCGCTCCGCGCCGCGAACATTCTCGTCAATCGTCCCGTGCGACCGGACAACATCCTCTGTCTCACCTTCACGAACCCCGGTGCCGCCACGATGCGCGAGCGGATCATGCGCTACGTCGGACGGGAGGGCTTCGGGATCGAGGTCCACACCTTCCACTCGTTCACCGAGCAGCTGGCGAACCGCCACCCCGAGTGCTTCGACAGGCCCGTCGGCGCCGTCCCGGCGTCCGACCTCCAGAAGATGAAGGCGATGAACGACGTGCTCGTGTCCCTCTCTTCGGACGAGACGCTCTACTCGAGCGCATGGAACGGGATCCACTGGATGGTCGGGAGAGCAATCGGCTTCGTCGGGCACCTGAAGAAGTCCGGCCTCTCGGTCGCGGACCTGCGCCGCATCGTCGACCAGACAAAGGCCACCATCGACTACCTCGAGCAGGAGACCGGGATAATCCCCATAGTGTCCAGGCGCATCCCCAGCGGCGTCGAGGGCAAGGAGGAGCTCGTCTCGGACTTCGTGGCCGCCGTCGACGACGCCTTCGAGCGCGCCGACCCGCGGCTGAGGGAGGAGGTCGCGTACGCCCCCAGCTCCTACAGGCCCTTCCTCGTCCACTTCCACAGGCGTGTCCACGAGAAGATCCCCGAGGGCTATATGGCCGGCACGACGGGTTATACGAAGATACGGGGCGAGTTCTTCTCCGGGGTCATGAAGTACGGGATGTACTTCACGGATCGTGAGCTCAATTCGAAGCTCGGATCCATGACGGACATCGTCGAACGCTACGAGCGGCGCCTCGGCGAACTCGCGCTCTACGACTACGACGACATGCTGAACGACGCCATCCGCGCCATCGAGTCGAACGACCGGCTCAGGGACGAGCTCCGCGAGCAGTACAGGTACGTGCAGGTGGACGAGTTCCAGGACACGAACGACGCTCAGATGCACCTCGTCGAGCTCATCGTCGGGGAGCCGGAGGACCGCCCGAACGTCATGGCGGTCGGTGACGACGACCAGGCCATCATGAAGTTCCAGGGCGCGTCGGTCGACGGGATCCAGGCGTTCGAGAAAAGGTACGACCCCGCAGAGGTGGTCCTCAGGACGAACTACCGATCCGTGCCCGCGCTGGTGGAGCTGTCGAACCGCATCGGCTCCGGCATCTCGGACCGCCTCGAGACGGTGGCGGACGAGAAGTGGCTCTCGTCCGACAGGGAGGACGACGGCCTCGAGCACTTCCGGCGCGTCTCCTACGAGGCGCCGCAGGTCGAGTACCACGAGATCGCGAGGGAGCTGCGCGACAGGACGGCCGCGTGGGAGGGGGAGGACCATCCGACCATCGCCGTCATCGCGAGGAAGAACGCCACGCTGCAGTCCCTGGTCCCGCACCTCGCCCGCTACGGGGTTCCGTTCTCCTACGAGGTCACCTCGAACGTCTTCGCGCTCGCGCCCATGCAGGCGTTCCTCGCGACGCTCCGGTTCGTGGACGCCTACGCGAGGTTCAACCTCGACGCGGCCAAGGCCGAGCTCCCGCGGATCATCGCCTCCGAGGAGATAGGTCTGCTCCCGGGGCCGCTCTTCGAGTTCGCCGTCCACGCCAACGGGAAGCACGGGGGCGACTGGCTGGCAGCCATGGAGGACTACGAGGACGGGAAGCTCAGGAGGCTCAGGGAGTTGCTCATCAGGT
>CANRLS010000131.1 GCA_947631545.1 uncultured Atopobiaceae bacterium | reverse complement strand
CGTCTGGGCCGATGGCGTGGACGACACCACGCGTCCCATCACCTTCACAATCAACAAGGCCACGCCCGTCATCACGTTCGAGCAGAAGCCGATCATGCGATACGTGGGGGATACCGAGGGCGAGATGGCATCGGCAACCAAGCCCGAGCTCGAGTTCAGGCTCACGTTCCCCGATGACGCCGCCTACGGCGACCAGAAGGGCAAGCCGATCGATTCGGCATCGATGCCTGCGGCGGACGCGCCGCGCATCGAGACCGCCCTCGACGACGGCGCCTCGCCGGTGCTGTCGCTGGGCGAGCTGAGTCCTGAGAACGGCACGTACACCGCGCAAATCGCACCGAAGGCTCAGGGTTCCGGCTCCATCACCGTGTTCGCGGGAAGCAGCGGCACTGCGAGTGACTTCGCCACTGTGAGCTCCGTGCTCTCCCCGGTGACGGTGAAGGACCTGCAGGTGGCGCCCAAGGGCGACACGACCTTCACAGGCGAGCGCTACAACGGTATCGATATCGTGCTCAACGATTACAACCGCGATGAGATTGAGCTTGGCGAGCTGACCGCAACCGACGGCGCACTGGCGGCGACGGATAGCGGTGTCGACGTCTCGTCCCCGAACGCGCTCCGCGCCTACGGCACGCACGCGGGCACCTACACGGTCACGGCGTCGCTCGTCAACAAGGATGCTGGTACCTGCTGGCACGATGGCACAACGGCCGACAAGAACCTCACCTTCACTATCAACAAGGCGAATTCGACGATCATCAGCTCGCCCGCATCGGTGGACCTTGAGGCGGGTGGCACGGGGAGCGCCATCGCCTACCTGCACCTGACCAACGTCCAGCCCGCGACGTCGGTCTACGCGGGGCTGAAGGATGGCGAGCTCACAGCCACAGAAACGCAGGCCGGAAACCTCACGGTGACGAGCACGCGCGTGGCGCAGGGCGCGAACGCGGGGAAGTTCGCCATCCAAGCCACCGCCACAGACGGCATGCCGCCTGCGAAGAACCCCGCGACGGTGACCATCGCCTTCGCCGGGAACGGTGACATCAACAAGCCCGCCGACGGGACGCTCACCGTCCGCACCGCGACGCACACGCTGCGCTATCAGGGCAACGGCGCCAGCGGCGGCACGGTGCCCGCCGCATCCACGCACGTGAAGGGCGAGCAGGTGACGCTCGAGAGCCCGTATCCGATGCTCAGCCATGCTCCCATGGGCGGCAGGCGCGTCGTCTTCCTGGGATGGAGCCAAGCGCGGCAGACCCAGGCCATTGCGAAGGGCCAGCCTGCGAACACGATCGATAGTGTCACGTTCGACACGAGGGACATCGACGTCTACGCCGTGTGGGCCTACGACTCGGACGGCGACGGCACGGCGGACGTGAACGAGACGCCCGTGAGCCTCTCGTACGACCCGAATGGCGGGTCGGGCGGACCGACACGGGTGAGTGGCTTGGTGCCGGGCGACGTGGTGACGCTCGACACGACGAACGTGCCCGCGCACGGGCAGGAGATGCTTGACGGCGTGGCGACGGACGTCGTGTTCGCGGGCTGGTCGGAAACGCAGGCCGGCACGGGCACCATATATACGAAGGACGCCAACAAAGCGGCCGTGGAGCAGCTCATCGCCACGACCCACACGATGGGCCGGACGGACGAGAAGGTCTGGGCCGTGTGGGCCTACGACGAGAACCATGACGGCGTGCCCGACTACAGCGAGGCGACGTACCGGCTCACCTACGACGCTAACGGCGGCGATAGGGGCAGCGTGCCCGTGGATACGGCCACCTACCTCGCAGGATCCGTGGCGCCGCTCAGGCAGTACGCGCCCGGCGCCGCCGAGAGGCCCACTCATGACCCCTCCGACGGTACGCCCGTGACCTTCGTGGGCTGGACTTCGACGGCCGATTCGACCATCTATGGCAGGGGAGACAAGGCGGCCGCCGAGCGAGGCCTCGTCACCTCCGTGACATTTGGCGCGGGCAACCAGACGGTTTACGCCCGCTGGGCCGAGGATGCGAACGGCACCGATTTGCCCGACTTCGATGAGACGCCGCATACGCTCTCGTTCGATCCGAACGGCGGCGACACGAAGGGCGAGACCTTCCCGGCGCAGAACCTCTTGATCGGGGAATCGACGGAGCTGCCGAAGCCGAGCTGGACGAAGGCGTGGAGCGATGCCAGCGGCACGCACGATGCGATCTTCGCCGGCTGGAGCCCGGTGGCTTCACCGAGCGGGCTCGCCGCCGACGGCATCATCCGCGCGAGCCAGGGGAGCGTGTATCGCACGCTCATCCCCGGCGGCTCCATGCGCACGATGGGGAACGCCGACGAGACGCTCTACGCCATCTACGCGGCGGATGCCAACCACAATGGGAAGCCCGACTGCACCGAGGATTTGGCGAGCATCGCGTACTACCCCAACGGCGGCGCGAACCCGGCCGGCACGCCGGCGTATGAGGATGCCAAGCCCTTCTACACCGACCCCGCGAAGCACGTGGTGGGAGCGGATGGCGAGAAGAGCGTGGCGCTGCTTACGGTCGACGAAGCCGGACGAATGATCCGGAAGCCAGATGCCATCCTCGTCGGCTGGTCGGTGAGCGAGAACCCCACGCTCATCGAGACGCGGGCCCAGTACGACAGCGCGGGCGTGGTCACGGCGATCGACATGCCCGCCGAGGCGACGGACAGCACCGTCAAGGTCTATGCCGTCTGGGCTGCCGACGTGAACGGCAACGGCGAGCCCGACTA
>CANRLS010000130.1 GCA_947631545.1 uncultured Atopobiaceae bacterium | reverse complement strand
AGCGGAAAGAGTCGCACCAATGTCGGCCGAGGATGACGTGGCATCATCAAACCGCACAACGGCGGACGCAGCGCTCGTGTGCACGGACTACACCATCGTCCCGCTCAACCACTTCATCCGGTCGCTCGCGAACGAGCCCTCTCCGGAAAGACGAGCGCAGGGCAGAGCCTACTTCGAGGAATGCCTCGGTCGGTTCGAATGCCGCGAGCCCTCCATCGATGCGTTCATCCATGAGCAAGCGTGGATGCTTGAGACGATGGGTATATGCTCGACCCAGCTCTTCGTCGAGCAGAGCGCCTATCGACGCGGTCAGCTCCTTATCCTTGGATTCGTCACGCTCATGCCGATGACGGTCGATATCCGTAGGGACGTCATCGAGTCCGTGCTCGGAGAGGATGTGGAGAAGGTCACGAGCTGGCTTAAAACCCTCGGCGACGCCGACGGAAAGGTTCAGATACCCGCGTATCAGATCCTCCAGGTGGCGAAGAACTACCGGCTCGCCGAGGAAGAGGGCGTCACTATACGGGGCAAGACAATGATGAAGCAGGCAGAGCGCTTGCTGAGCCAAGCGAGCGGGACGGTCGGTGGCGGTTTCGTCATCGTCGAGACGTACGAGGGCATGCTCCCGTTCTACGAGTCGCTCGGGTATCTGCTGCAGGCTACAATCGACGTCGATGGAGAGCAGGACGAGCCCTATCCACGCTACTACCGGCTCATGCGCGCCATCGGCTAGAAACCCGTGCTAAGCAGCCTAGGTGCAAAGGCAGCAAATCGCGTGGTCGGATTCCCCGCCGCTGTCATCGAAGCGCCATGGCGAGAGTCGGGAGGGAACGACCTTGAAGCCCATGACACATGTGCTTTGGCCCTGGAAGCTCAGGGACTACGTGCGCGGGGTCTCGCCATCGTCATTCCCGTATGCCGACAAGACGCCTTCCACAGCGGCACCCTCCTATGTGACGGTGGGCCCAGACGATTCGCGATGGTGCAGCCCCATGAAGGCGATCACGACGTATTGGGATCTCGTGCAACAGGTCGCTCGGCTGATCAGCTTCAACACGCGCTATCAGTTCTACTTCCGTGGGCATGATCGGCTCACACGGCTGCCCAACGGCATGGGCAACACGGTGACGCCACTCATCTGGCGCTCGGGAGACGAAGACGCCACGGAAGCCGAGCGCGAACGCGCGTTCTGCGATCTTAAGGACGAGCTCCGTGACAAGTCCGAGAGATTGCGGCAGGCCTACCGGCGGCACCCGGATTCGAGCAGCCACATCATCAACCTCATGGACGAGGGTCCGCTTGTCCAATGGGCGCTTCTCGAGCACTATGAGTGCTGTCCGACGCCGCTGCTCAACGTCACGCGATCGCTTCACGTCGCGTCGTCATTCGCCCTCATGCCCAGGGATGGCTCCCGAAGTGATGCTGACGTGACGGGCTATATCGTGGTGCTGGGGCTGCCGCACCAGCGCGAGGCCATCACCACGAACCAGCGCCAGGGAATCCTCAATCTCGAGCTCTTGGGCATCACGCCCCATAACGCCATGCGGCCGCTCATGCAAGACGCCTACTTGGCCTGCAGCTTCGACTGGTGGCGCACATTCTGCGACGATCCGTACTCCTTCGGCCAAGGGGACGCGATCGATTTCTCCGGGCGGATTGCCGCGATCTTCGAAGTGAAGAACGAGTGGAAGGCCGAGACGGCTGAGGCCAAGGCCGAGAAGCGCTTGAGTTACTACGGCGAGTTCTGGGAGATGGGCATGGGCGCTCCGGTGGACATGGCGGCGCTCTTCCCTGCCGAAGACAGGTTCTTTGACTTCCTGGAGAGCAGCGGTCTCGAGCCCAAGTCCTATGCGTAGGGTGTACGGCGGTCCCGCACGTTTCGAGCCATGCCTTGGCAAGCTGGCATGGGCTGCGCTCTGTGCGGATTTGTGGCCATTTGCGGGAGGCCGCCTTAGGCAGATTGGGTCTAGACAAAGAGAGCAATACTAGGAGATTATTCTAATCTAGCCTTCAATGGGCCCAAGGAAAGGGGTTCGCTTTGCGGACTGGGCTGCTCAGCTAGGTGCAGCCTGCCGCGAGCGGAGCAATCGGCCAGAACATGGCCCTGGCCGACGTGGAACCGGAGGAGCGTATGGTCCCTATGAGCATCGGGCGCAAGATATCGCTCGGAGAGCAAGGATCGAAATTCGTCTTGGATCTTGTCATGGGCAAGCCGGTTGATGATGACAGGGCCGATGGCGCCCCACGCCAGAAGGCCTCGTCCGAATCGGGTGAACCAGTGCCAGCCGCTACGACGAACTAGAGGCGGACCAATATACGTGACGCGAAGGCGCGCGGGCATCCATAGCGGATCCCGCGCGCTTTGCCGTGGAATGGAACCGTCCCCGGGAAGCGCCCAACGGTACGCGGGTCGGGGCGGATTCTTGGGCACCCCCCCTGGGGGTGGAGACAAAAGGTGGCGACAAAACGGTTCGCCATGCATCGATGTGAGGGCTCCGCACGCGCGCGTGGCCGCAGGGCACGCGAGAGGCCCGGCGATCCCGATAGGCGACCGCTTGCGCTAGATGGGACGGGCGAAGTAGTAGCCGTCGTCGAGCTGCACCAGCTCCAGCCGGTCGGCGGTCGTCAGGCGCTCGCGCGAGAGGATCGTGACCCGCTCGCACTCGAAGGGTGCGCGCAACTGCGATGCCCGCCCGCTCGCCCGAGCCGATTGGGAGCGGGCGTGCGCTCGATGCGGCTGCGATGGCGATGCCCGCACGATGCGC
>CANRLS010000129.1 GCA_947631545.1 uncultured Atopobiaceae bacterium | reverse complement strand
CGCTCGGCCTTGGCGCTCGAGAGCGCCCTGACGATGCCCCTCACGGGGCCGTGCGCCACCTCGCTCGCCGCCGCCTCGCCATCGGCGATCGCGACGGTCCAGGTGACGTCTCCCTCGTCTCCCGCGGCGCCGGTCGCGTCAGGCTCGGCCGTGACCGTGGCCAGCGTACCGGCCTCCTCGTTCACCGCCGCGAGCGTCTCATCTGAGACGGTCTGGCTGGCGATCTCCTCCGCGCCGGTGGGCTCGGGGTCGGCCTCGGGCGGATCGGTCGGCGCCGGGTCGCCACCGCCGCTCCCCGAGCCGCTCCCACTGCCACCGCCAGAGCCGCCTGAGCTGCCACCGGAGCCGCCGCTGCCCGGCGAGGGCGGGCTCACGGGCGTGCTGCCGCCTGAGCTAGAGCTCCCGGAGCCGCCGCCGGAGCTGCCGCTGCCGCCGGAGCCGCCGTCGCTCCCGCTCGGCGAGGGCGGGGTCACGGGGCCGGGAGGCGTCACGGGGTCGGGATCTGGATCTGTGGCGGGCGGATCGCCCACCGTGACGGCCACCGCCGCCACGGCCGCATTGAGGTTCCGCGTCTCCGCCGTCGTCACCGAGACGACCGCCGTCCCCTCGCCCACCGGCGTGACGACGAGCGTGCCGTCCACGACCTCGGCCGTCGCCACGGCGGCGTCCGTCGTCTGGGCCTCTCCGCTCAAAGCGGCCCGCTCGGCGCTCTCCCCCAGCGAGCCGATCGTCGTCGTGAGCGTGCGCGGCGCGCTCCCGCCCGTGGCGAAGGCGATCGCCTTCTCGGAGAGTTCGAGCTTCGGCGTGGCCTTGGCGACCTCGTAGGGCACGGGAACCGTGCCGGAGTAGCCGGTGTAGGCGAGCGTGCCGTCGCCCTTGGGCGTGGACATGCCGTGCACGTAGAGGGTGTGCATGCCGGCCTCCCTGACGATGTTCACGCCCTCGAGCCGGTAGTCCTTGCCGAGCGCGAGCTCCTCGCCATCCCTCGAGACCTTGACCTTGGGGCTCACCGCATCGCCGTCGTAGACGTAGCTGCCCAGGACCTCCACCTCGGCCGTGCCGATGTCCTCCGTGCCGGGCAGGATGCCCTCGCCCTCGGCGGCCACGTTCACCGTGAAGCTGATGGGGTCCGGCGTGACGTAGTTCTCGGACTCGCCAAAGAGCGTGATGGTGGTCTCGCCCTTGGAAAGCGGCGTGAGCGCGAGGGCGTTGTGGTAGCACTTCGCGAGGTTCAGGTACTCGTGGATGACCTCGGCCTTGGCCACGCCGGCTTCCGAGCTCGTGGCCGTGTAGGCCATGGCGTTCGGCCCGAAGATCTGTATCTCGGGCACGGTCATGCCCACGCGCGTGTTGAGCGTCCGCACGTCCACCATGAGGGAGCAGGTGGCCTTGTCGATGGTGAAGCGGATCGTCTTGGCGCCCTTGTAGATGCTCATGCCCGTGAGCTCGACCGTGGCCTCGCCGGCGTTGACGTTATCCACGTACTCGATCTCGTAGTCCTCGTAGGGCACGAGCTCGTAGTCGCCGTCCGTGAGGGTCACCTTGGGCGTGATGGCGCCCCCGTTGTAGGTGAAGCGCTTGCCCTCGGGGCCCTGAATTTGGAGGCTGTTGATGTCGGTCTTGTGCGCCTCGTCGATGACGATCGTGTAGTCAACGTCCGCGCAGCCGCGCCACTCGCCGATGCCCTCGACCATGACGCGGGCCTTGCCGGGTCGGATGTTCTTGGAATAGGTGAGCTGGTAGTCCTTGCCCTCAACGAGCGTCGCGCCGTCGTGGACGACCGTGACCGTGGGGCGAATCTCGCTCCCCGTGTACATGACCTCCGCGGGGCCCTCGATCGTGGCGTCGCCGGGCTCGATGTAGCGCTCGATGTGGAGGCGGTCCTCGAGCACGGTGCGAAGGGCCCGCTCGGCGTTCACGGCGCCCGGGCTGCCGGTGACCATGCCGTCGTTGTACTGGGGCGAGACGCGCTTGCCGTGGTTCTGCGTCATGCTCATGCGGTTGTGCGTGGTCTGCAGGATCCGCACGACCTCATCGGGCGTGAGCGAGGGGTCGGCCGAGTAGAGGAGTCCCGCGATGCCCGCCACGAGCGGCGAGGCCATCGACGTGCCCGAGAGCTTGGCGTAGCTGTTGAGGTAGGTGGAGAGGATCTCCTCGCCGGGGGCGGAGATGTCCTTCGACTCGTTGTAGTCGGACCAGGGGGAGTCGTCGCCATGCTCGTCGAGCGAGGTCACTGAGAGCACGGAATCGAAGTCCGAGGGGTACATCGGCTTGGTGTAGGGCTCGTCGGTCCGGCTGTCGCCGTTGCCGCCGGCCGCCACCGTGAGCACGCGGTGCTCCGCGCGCATGGCCTTTATCTGCGCCTCGAGCGCGAGGTCCTCGGCCGAGAGACCGTAGCCGCCGAGGCTCATGTTGATGACCTTGAGGTCGTCCACCTTGCCCTCGTCGATGAGGCCGTCGAGGTAGACGTAGGCGCGGACGATGTCGGAGGTGGAGGCGCCGGGGTTCTGGTACTCGTTGCTGAAGACCTTGATGGGAAGGACCTTCGCGTTGTAGCTCGCGCCCGCCACGCCCATGGCGTTATCGGCCGAGGCGGCGACGATGCCCGCGACGTGGGTGCCGTGGCCCGCGTAGTCCCACATGATCCCCGGCGGGAAGTCGCTGTAGATGTCCTTCATATGGGCCGTGTCGATGTTGGCGGCGAGGTCGGGGTGCGCGGCCTGGCAGCCCGTGTCGATGACGGCGACGGTCACGCGGCCGTTCGAGCGGAAGAGGTCCCATGCGTCGTAGACGCTCGCGCCCATGATCGCGTCGCTCGAGT
>CANRLS010000128.1 GCA_947631545.1 uncultured Atopobiaceae bacterium | reverse complement strand
GGAGAGAGACATGGCAACCGCAACCACCAAGGGCACGCTGAACATCGCCCTCGCAGGCAATCCCAACTGCGGCAAGACGACGCTCTTCAACGAGCTCACGGGCTCCAACGGCTACGTGGGCAACTGGCCGGGCGTCACGGTCGAGAAGCTCGAGGCGCCGCTCAAGGGCCAGTCCGGCGTGATCCTCACCGACCTCCCGGGCATCTACTCGCTCTCGCCCTATTCGCCGGAGGAGGTCGTCTCGCGCGACTTCCTCGTCAAGGAGGAGCCGAGCGCCGTCATCGACCTCGTCGACGGCACCAACCTCGAGCGCAACCTCTACCTGACGACGCAGGTCCTCGAGTGCGGAAAGCCCAGCGTGATCGGCCTCAACATGGCCGACGTGCTCGCCAAGACGGGCGACGTGGTCGATGTGGAGGCCCTCTCCGAGCGCCTCGGCGTGCCCGTGGTGGAGGTGTCGGCCCTTCGCGGCACCAACGTGGACGCGCTCGTGAAGCGCGCCACCGAGGCGGCCTCGGCCGGGGCCGCCGCGCCCAGCCGGACGCATTGGTTCTCCGACACCGTGGAGGGCGCGCTCGCCCAGATCGCGGCCATCATCGCGCCCAGCGTGCCGGACCATACGACCCTTCGCTGGTTCTCCATCAAGGCCTTCGAGCGCGACGCGGAGGCGCTCGCGTCCCTTTCGCTCAGCGCCGACGAGGAGGCGCAGGTGGAGGCCATCGTCTCCGCCGTCGAGGACGCCTACGACGACGACAGCGAGTCCATCATCACCACCGAGCGCTACGACTGGATCGAGGGCGTGGTGGCCGCCTGCGTGAAGAAGGCGCCCGCCAAGCTCTCCACCTCTGAGAAGATCGACCGCATCGTCACCAACCGCTTCCTCGGCCTGCCGATCTTCGCGGCCATCATGATCTTCGTGTACTACATCGCCGTCTCAACCGTGGGCACCATCGGCACCGACTGGGCCAACGACGGCGTCTTCGGCGACGGATGGTTCCTCTCGCCCGCCTCGGCCGCCGCCTACGACGAGGCGGCCGCGGCCTACGCCGACGAGGATTACGGCACCCAGCTGGACGCCTTCCTCGAGGCGGCCGCGGAGGACGGCCTCGACGTGAGCCAGGTCTACGGCGCCATCGAGGACGGCGATACGGCGGCCGTGGAGGCCTTCGCCGCGCAGGCCGAGGCGGCGGGCGTCACCGCCACCGACGTCCCTTGGCTTGACGCCGACGGCAACTACCTCGATAGCGAGGGCAACGTCGTCCTCACCGACGCCGCCGGCGAGCCCGAGCTCGCGGCCGGCCAGACCCTCGCCACCCACGAGCCCATCACCGCGGACGCCTTCCTCGCGGCCGCGAACGCCGAGGAGCCCGTCCCCGGCGAATACGGCTTCTTCGTGCCGGGCATCCCCGTCGTCATCGGCGACTGGCTGGAGTCGGCGGGGGCCTCGCCCATGGTGCAGTCCCTCGTGCTCGACGGCATCGTCGGCGGCGTGGGGTCCATCCTCGGCTTCGTGCCGCAGATGGTGGTGCTCTTCCTGCTCCTCTGCTTCCTCGAGGACTGCGGCTACATGAGCCGCGTGGCCTTCGTCATGGACCGGGCGTTCCGGCGCTTCGGCCTCTCGGGCAAGAGCTTCATCCCCATGCTCATCAGCTCCGGCTGCGGCGTGCCCGGCGTCATGGCCACCAAGACCATCGAGAACGAGCAGGACCGTCGCATGACGATCATGCTCACCACGATGATCCCCTGCGGCGCCAAGCTTCCGATCATCTCGCTCCTCATGGGGGCGCTCATCGGCGGCGTCGAGGGCTGGTGGATCGCGCCGCTCTTCTACCTGCTCGGCGTGGCGGCGGTGATCGTCTCCGCCATCATGCTCAAGAAGACGCGCCCCTTCGCGGGCGAGCCCGCGCCCTTCGTGATGGAGCTCCCCGACTACCACCTGCCCGCCGTGAAGAGCTACCTCCTGCACGTGTGGGAGCGGGTGTGGGCCTTCATCTCCAAGGCCGGCACGATCATCTTCCTCGCCTGCGTGGGCGTGTGGTTCCTCTCGAACTTCGGCGTGGCCGGCTGGGAGGGCGGAAGCGGCGCCTTCGGGTTCCTGCCCGGCATGGAGGGCGCGCCCGAGAACGCCATGGACTACTCAGTGCTCGCCGGCGTGGGCTCCGCCATCGCGTGGCTCTTCGCGCCGCTCGGGTTCGGCTCCTGGCAGGCGGCGGCGAGCAGCCTCTCCGCGCTCATCGCCAAGGAGAACCTCGTCTCCACCTTCGGCGTGCTCTACGGCCTCGGCGAGGTGGGGGAGGGCTCGACCGTGCTCTGGGCGAGCTTCGCGCAGATGTTCACCACCGCCGGCGTGGTGCACCTGGGGGCCATGTTCGCCTTCGTGGCGTTCAACATGCTGGACGCGCCGTGCTTCGCCGCGGTGGGCACCATCCGGCGCCAGATGGCCGATTCCAAGTGGTTCTGGGCGGCCATCGGCTACGAGTGCGCCTTCGGCTGGGTGGTGGGCCTCATCATCAACCAGCTCTGGGAGCTCATCGCGCTGGGGAACTTCGGGGTGTGGACCGTGGTGGCGCTGGGCGCCCTGGCGGCGATCCTCTTCCAGCTCTTCCGCCCGATGCCGCGTTACGGCGCCGACGAGGCCGACGCCCCCATGATCACCAACGTGAGCGCCTAGGGCGCTGCGGGCGCGCGGTCGAGCGGGATCGGGAGGCCTCCCGGCATCCCGTGCGGCCGATGCCCTGCGCGAGCGCGCGCTCCGCGATCGGTGATCGCTCTGACCGCGCTCGGCGCCACATCGATTCGCCTCTCCTCTCCGAAGGGCCCGCCGGCT
>CANRLS010000127.1 GCA_947631545.1 uncultured Atopobiaceae bacterium | reverse complement strand
GGATTGCGCATGGTCGTCCTTGCCATGCGCGCCCAGTGTGGGCGGGTCCGTCGCCTCGCGTGGGGAGGGCGGGAATTGGCATCGGGGGTGGCGGTAATTAGCGGAATCGTGCGCAGTTAATAGCAGCGGAATCAGGGACGGCGGCCCAGGAGGGGTCGTCGTCCTTGTGGGCGAGGGCCTCCACGGCCTCGCCCAGCTTCAGCTCCCTGAGCTTCCTGCGGGTCTCCTCGTCGATCACGACTCCACCCCCCCTGAGGTAGTCGGCGCCGCGGACGTGGCCGCCGCCGGCCTCCGCGCGATGTACGTCGCCGTCGTCGAAGTCGAGGTTCGAGTCGAGGATCGGCTTCAGGTGCCGATAGCGCGGAACCAGAAGGAGTCCGAGCGCGTAGGCGCACGCCGACTCCAGCCTCGCCTCCCCGTAGCGCTCGGCGAGCCCCGGCACGGAGAGCGCCGGGTCGAGGGCCCGCTCCCTCACCCTGTAGGAGCCGAGGATGCGGCGCACGATCTCGGCGCAGCCGGGGCCCGCGCTCGTCGCCCTGGCGACGAGCGCGCCCTCGTCCAGCTCGGGCCGCCTGAAGCGCTCGGGCACGTGGGACTCGTCGGTCGTGAGCTCGCCCCTCGCCGTCGCGGGCAGCAGCCGGTGGGTGGCGATGCGCTCGCCCGCGTGGCAGACGGAGAGCGTGGTCTCGCCGACCTTGAGGTCGACCCTCCTGCTGGCGTGGCGGCGGGGCACCGAGTAGCGGTTGTAGGCGTAGGCTACGTGGAAGTCGGGGTTCGCCTTCCTGCCGTAGACCCACTCGGAGACGTCGTAGCGGACATCGGGGAGCGGCCCCGGCTCGGCGGCCTCGACCCCTCTGAGCACCTCGTCGCGGCTGCCCTCCCCCTTCTGGAAGGGGTGGGCGTCGTGGGCGTCCAGGCGCTCCCTGACGGCCGCCCTGGCCACATCGAGGTCGGGGAACTCGCGGTCGCGCAGGGCCGCTATCACCCAGGTGGCCGCGTCCCTGACGGTGCCCTTGGCGGACGCCTTGGCCTTCGGCTTCCTGACGCCGGCGGGCATGATCGCCACGGGGTAGTGCTCGGCGAGCGCCTCGCAGGCGTCGTTCAGGACGATCTCGCCCTCCCTGGGGTGGCGCGCCACGCCCGTCTCGAGGTTGTCGCAGACGACCCTCCTCGGGACGCCGCCGAAGAACTCGAACATGCGCACGTGGCAGGGGAGCCAGGTGCGCTCCCTCATGTCGAGGGTGGGCTCGAAGTAGGCCCTCTGGGAGAAGGGAAGCACCCCGACGAACAGGTAGACCTTGCGCCTCCTGCCCGTGGCCGCGTCCGGGTTCTCGCCATGTCCATCTCCTTTCTCGTCGGGTGCATGCGGGAGAGATTCTATGGAGGGGGCGGAGCTTCCCGGGGGCGATGCCCAACACCTGGAGAGAGCGATACCGAAAGCTCGGAACCGTCGAATCCCGGGTGATACCAAAACCCTGAATCAGGTGCTATCCAATTAAACGAATACTCACCGAAGCGGCAAACTCAAGGTCTAGCTCTGCAGAGAACGCCTCGTGGCTGGGCTCGATGCCACGCTGCCTATGAGCATTACAGCGAATACCGCGTCGAGCGCGCGGCTCCCGTGCTGTGCGCGAGGCCTCGTTCCACGAGTCGTCTGAGGATGCGCGAGAGCTTCGATTGGCTGAGCTCGGTCGTTTGCTCGAGCTCTGGCCGTGACGACGCGCCGCGATCGCGCAATGCCCTGAGAACGGCTATTTCCTCAGGATTCAACTCGTCGGGAGCCTCGGTCACAGGAAGCCTCACCGTGATGAGGCCGTCCAAAATGGTGAACGAGGGCTGGACGAGCGCTCCCCGATAGCCCTCGCGTATGCGTCGGACGCCCGTGCCCAAACGCTCGATGAGGCCGAGGCGGAAGAGGACGTTGCCGATGATCGGGTTCCTGAGCTCGGAGATGCCTCCTGCAAGGTAGAGATCCTCATCGACGCCTTCGGGTAGCCCTCCCGGCGACGTGACCTCGATCGCGTCGCCGTACATCGAAACGCGGATTGCGGCCCGCAGATTCCAGCGCCTGTGCGCGAGCGCGTTGGCCACGGCTTCGCGGAAGGACACTTCGGGGATGAGCTCGACCGTTGTGCGGTAGGCGCCCTCGATTCGTTCGACGACGTAGTGACGTCGGAAGGCCTCGAGCGCGCGATCGTATTGGATGAGTGCGGAGACGCCCTCCGTCAGATCGCGATCGAGGATTTCGCTGATGTCGCTGCCGAACCTCACGGTGTCGATTCCGGGAAGCCGGTTCGTGTCCGCGAGCGCAGCGGCAGCGTTGTTGAAGCCCTGGGCGGTTCTGAGACCGAGCGTTCGGTAGATCCCATCGTTCACCTCGTTGAGACCGAGCGTCTCCTCCAGTCGCCTGTCGAGGACGGTGAATTCGAGCTCCTGACTGGAGGCTGGGAGTTCCTCGAAGCTAATCCCTTCGCCGGCGCGCGCAAGGCGCAGGAGCTGAGCGTGGTCCACCTGCACCGTCGAGGTGTGGGTGCGGCGGTAGGCCCTGCCGCTTGCGAGATAGGGCTTGTCGCCGCCCTCGCGGACGGCGAGCCTAACGATGGGTTCGCCGTCCATCTCCTCCTCCGTGATCGAGAAGTCGGGAACGGGATCGAGGGCGTCGTTGATGGCGTTCTCGATTCTCAGTGCCGTCTCGTCTGGGTCTTCGACGCCGATGGCGGAACCATCATCGTCCACGCCGAACAGGATCTCGCCATCGCCGTAGTTGGCGAAGGCGCTCACGGTCTTGAGGAATGTCTTCGTATACGACCGCTTGAACTCGAGCGTCGATGATTCGCGCATGGCCGCCTCCCGAAGATGATGGATGCGGGTAGGGTAGCACGACATATGCTGAGATACTCCGTATCTCGTCACATATTGTGCTGAGATATTGAGTATCTCAGCACGACGGAACGGCGGTTCTATGG
>CANRLS010000126.1 GCA_947631545.1 uncultured Atopobiaceae bacterium | reverse complement strand
CGTGATTCGCCGTGGCGGATCGGAGGCGAAGCGGCGCATTCGCCTCGAACCCTGTATAGTGTGAGGTTCGACAACCTCTCGCCTCGTGCATAAGCTACGGAACCTGCGCATATACCCGCTCTTTCAAAGGACATACTGGCCGGCATCCCTCTTTCCGGCCGCCCGATATCGGAGGAGACCATGAAACGCACGTACCAGCCGAACAAGCGCAAGCGCGCCACGACCCACGGCTTCAGGGCCCGTATGGCCACCCGTGGCGGTCGCGCCGTGCTCGCCCGTCGTCGCGCCAAGGGACGCAAGAAGCTCACCGTCTAGTACCGCGGCAGCAGGCTTCGTGCGCACCATCACCGCAAAGAAGGACTTCGACCGCGCGTTCTCCGTGGGAAAGCGCGCGGGAGCGGGCGTGGTGCGCGTCGTGGTATGCGAGTCGCCGGATCCCCGGGGACGTGTGGCCTTCGTGGCGCCGAAGCGCCTGGGAAACGCGGTCTTCCGCAACCGATGCAAGCGGGTGCTGAGGGCCTGCGCTTGCGAGGCGGGGCTTCCGGCGGAAGGCCGGGACGTCGTGCTCCTGGCCACGCGCGAGACGGCGACAGGCGCCCATGGCGACGTCGTCCGCGGGATGCGGCGAAGCGTCGAGCGGGCGACCAAGCGCCTCGAGCGCAGCGCCAGCGGGACGTCCTCGGGAGCGTGAGTGCGGTGGACGAGCCCATTCAGGGCAGCCCCTCCGCGCCGGCTGCGGAAGTCGCCGCGACCGACGGGGAAGAGGTCCAGCGGGGGGCGGGAGCACGGTTCATGACCCGTTGCATCCGCTTCTACCAGCGCTATCTCTCGCCGCTCCATCCGGCCTGCTGCATCTACACCCCCACCTGCTCGCAGTACGCGGTGGAGGCGATCGCGAAGTACGGAGCCTTGAAGGGCGGATGGCTCGCGGTGCGACGGATCCTACGGTGCCACCCCTTCCATCAGGGAGGCTACGACCCCGTACCCTAGACCCCGCTCCCCCGCAGGCGCTGTGGCAGCGCCGAGCGCACGGGAGCAAGCGGAGGCGATATGTGGGATTGGTTCATAGACTTCTTAGCGTGGGTCCTGCAGGTCCTCGCTGACTTCTGCGGAGACTGGGGCCTCGCGGTGGTGCTCCTCACGGTCATCATCCGCCTCCTTCTCTTCCCGCTCACGGTGAAGTCGCTGCGTTCGAATGCGCAGATGCAGGCGATCCAGCCACGCATGAAGGAGATTCAGACCCTCTACGCGGACGATCCCGAACGCCAACAGGAGGAGCTCCGCAAGATCTACACCGAACGCTCGGTGAACCCGCTCGGCGGCTGCCTGCCGCTCATCCTGCAGATGCCCGTCTTCTTCGCGCTCTTCTCGGTGCTGAGGGATCGCATCCCGGAGACGGCGCACTTCTACGGCATCCTCGACTCGCTCGCGCAGTCGGTCTCCGGCTCCATCGCGAGCGTCGGCTGGCTCGAGAGCTGGGTCTTCATCCTCATGGACATCGGATTCGGCCTGCTCACGTTCTTGCCGATGCTCCTGCAGATGAGGAACCAAGACGATTCGACGCAGCGGAACACGCAGCTCATCATGGGCCTCGTCATGGCCGGCATGATGATCTGGTTCGGCTGGAACTGCCCCGCCGGCGTGCTCCTCTACTACGACACCTCCGCCATCTGGCAGGTGGTGCAGCAGGTCTTCATCACCAACAAGGTGCAAGAGCAGGCACGGGCCGAGGCCGAAGAGCACCTACAGCCCATGGCCGTGCAGGTGAACGTCGAGCGCCGCGTGCGCAAGAAGCGCCAGCACAAGAAGAGCTAGGGATCAGGGCCCCGCTGGCCCTGGGACCTCGTTGGCGAACGTTGAGCGGAGCGCGCTTCGCACGCCCTATATGCAGCGCAGAAAGGCAACGAACATGACCGACAGCACGCATGAGGTCGATTATCAGGCGATCAAGGAGCGTCTCGACGCGAACAGGCTCACCGACGAGGATCTGGACGCGATCGCTGACGCTGCCGTGGATTTCCTCCGTGGCGTGCTCAACTGCTTCGATGAGAACACTTGTTCGATTGACGAGTACGAGGGAGAGGATGGCGAGCTCATCCTCAACCTGACCGAGGGCGACTTCGCCGTGCTCATCGGTCGTCATGGGCGCTGCCTGGAGGCGCTGCAATCGCTGCTCACCTCGGCCATGAATCGTAAGCTTGGCTTCTACTACCCAGTGGTGGTGGACATCGAAGGCTACCGGAGCCGCCGCCGTGAGAAGATCATCGCCATGGCCCATCGCGCCGCCTCTCGCGTGCGCAAGAACGGTGGCCAGGTGCACCTGCCAGCCATGAACGCCTACGAGCGCCGCATCGCCCACATCGCCTTGAGGGACGACGACGCCCTCGTCACCTATTCCGAGGGCGAGGATCCCGAGCGCTTCGTCATCGTCTCCCTTGCGTCCGAGGCTCCCGAGGAGGCCTTCGACAGCGCGATCGAGGACGATGAGTTTGACGAGAGCGATGGCGAGGACTAAGGGTCTTTGATGGACTCTGCTGCCAAGAATGGTCGAAGGATGGACCTTTGGCAGCCATCGCAGGATACGGCGTACAGGGAGTTGCTCTACCGTTCTGCGGAACGGTTTCGTGTGCCCATCGATGACGAGCTCTGTGAGCGCCTGCTGTGCCAAATGAAGCTGGTACTCGATGCCGATCGCACAGTGAATCTCACGGCCATACGAAATCCCCGGGAAGCCGTCGTGAAGCATCTCGTGGATTCCATGGCCTTCTATCCTGTCTACCATGCCGCGCAGGATCGGTATCTGGACTTTGGCACCGGTGCTGGATATCCCGGCATGGTACTGGAGATTCTCGAGCCGCGGCCAGGCGTGCTCTTGGACTCTGTAGGCAAGAAGATCGTCGCGTGCCAACGCATCGGGGACAAGCTTGGACTCAGGGACGTGGACTATGTCGCTGAGCGTGTTGAGAGCTATGCGGCCGAGCATGGTGGG
>CANRLS010000125.1 GCA_947631545.1 uncultured Atopobiaceae bacterium | reverse complement strand
GAAGGCGCGGACCTCGACGTTCTTGGGGTAGCCCGACTCGGGATCCTTCAGCGTGGTGTAGGTGACGAACGTATCGCAGGTGCCCACGCGCGCCGGGTACTCGCCGTACGACACGGAGTGGTCGAGCGCCGGCAGCACCCCGTAGCGCTCGCTCTCGATGTCGGCGTCCACGTAGGACGTACGGCTCTTCACCAGCACGTAGGGCCCGCGACCGCAGGCGGCGGCGCTGGGCTCGCGCGACACCGCCACGAAGGGGCCGCCGCTCGTGCCGAGGTAGGTGCCCATCTGGCCGAGCAGCCCGCCCGAACCGTAGTTGGCCTCCACCTGAAAGACGAAGTTCTCTCCCATGCGCACGGCTGTGTGCGGGCGCACCGATTGCGGCAGCACCATCGAATCCACAACCGTGGATAGATCATCCGAAACGTCATAGGCGTAGATGCCGTAGTAGACGCCCTCGTCCTCACGCACGCGCGGCGTGAGGGTCACGGTGCCCTCCGAGACGGCAGGCTCCGTGGCGAAGCGCCCGTGGGAGGTCACGGCGGCCGTGGCCTCGGCCCGGCCGGTCCGCCACACGTAGCAGATGGAGTCCTCCGTGGAGTGGCTGCCGCTCGCCGTGGGCATGACCTGGTAGATCACGCGGTCGCCCGAGACGGCGTAGAGGGGCGTGTCCCACTCTGCGTCGGCGGTCCAGAGCGTCGTGGGCGTGCCCTGAACGCTGCCGTTCCTGAAAGGCGCCGCGTAGAGGCTCCATTCGCCGCTCACCGTGTCGAGCTCGCACCAGGCGTAGGCGCTGTCCGAGCAGCGGGCCGAGAAGATCACCACGTGGGCGCCCGGCGTCACCGGCTTGGGGACGACGGGCGTGAGCTCGCCCGATGCGAGCGAGAACGCGGCGGCCCTCACCGGCGGATCGCCGGTCTCGCCCGTCGCGGTGGCGGCGATCCAGGTGCCCTCGCTCGGGTGGAGCACGGTGCCCAGGGGGACGCTCCAACTGCCGGCCTCGGTGAGTCCGGGCGGCTGGTCGACGTACTCGTAGGTGTCGATGACCGAGGTCTGGGAGCCCTCCTCCACGTAGGTGGGCTCCTCCACCTCCTCGGCGGCGCAGCCTTGGAGCTGGGAGGCGGCGACGGTGGTGCCGCCGGCCGCAGCGGCGAGGCCGCCCACGGCGAGGGCGGCCTTGAGGAAGCCCCGCCGCGAGGCCACAGGTCCCATGCCCGTGCGCTTCTGCGGGGAGCGGGAGCGCCGAGGAGCCTTGGCGGCCCGCGATGGGCCGGCTCCGGTGCGGGCTTCGGGCACTCGGCCGGTGCGGGCAGCGTCTGCGCGCGCCCTTTCGCGGGGCGTGGCCTGTGCGTGCCGGGGCATGCTAGCGAACGACCGCCTCCCGGGCCTCGAGGAGGCCCTTCGAGAGCTGGTCTGCGCAGGAGGTGGTGCGGTTGCCGCAGAGGTTCCCGGCCAAGATGCCCGAGATCTCATCGACGCCGTGGCCCTTGACCAGGCGCCCGATGGCCTTGAGGTTTCCGTTGCAGCCGCCGGTGAAGCTCACGCTCTCGATGGTCTGGCCGTCGTCGGTGAGCTCGATATGGATGTTCCGAGAGCAAACGCCCTTCGGCTTGAAGTCGTAGCTGGCCATGCAGGTCCCTTCCCCGATTCAGCGAAAGGGATTATAGGCGGCGCGGGCGGCGCTCGGGAACGGACGCGCTGGTAGCGGCCGCGATTTCATGGCTTGTCCACGATGGGGCGAGTGCGGGTGCGAGGATGCGGCGCGGGCGGTGCGGGCGAGCGGACGTTGCGCTGGCTGCAACCGATGCGCGCTCGAGCGCGGGCGGGCGAGAGCCGAGCGCCGGCGACGCCGGGGGCGCGAGGGCCGCGGCTCCCGCCGCATTCCGAGGAGCCCGAACGGTGGCTTCACTGGGCCATCGCGATGCCGTCCGCCGCGCCCCCGGCACGCTCGCCTGGCGGATGCGAGGGCGTTCGGCATGTTACGGAATCGCAACGGGGGTATGTTCATTTCTGATTTTCGCATCTGAGGGGAGCATCCCATGGCTGGAGAAGCGAAGCGCATACTCATGGTGGAGGACGAGAAGGCCATCCGCGACGCGGTCGCCGCCTATCTGGAGCGCGATGGCTTCTGGGTGCGGAGCGTCGGCGACGGCCAGAGCGCCCTCGAGGAATTCGAGCGCCACAGCTTCGACCTCGTGATCCTCGACCTCATGCTGCCCAAGCTCTCCGGCGAGCGCGTGTGCCGCGCGATCCGCGACACCTCCGACGTGCCCATCATCATGCTCACCGCCAAGGGCGAGGTGGAGGATCGCATCGTGGGGCTCGAGCTCGGCGCGGACGACTACCTCGTCAAGCCCTTCAGCCCCCGCGAGCTCATCGCCCGCGTGAGGGCGCTCCTTCGCCGCGTGCGCTACGAGCAGGAGCCGCCCATGGAGGTGCTCGACTTCGGCGACCTCAAGATCGACATCTCGGGCCACAAGGTGAGCGTCGAGGGCAAGCCCATCGACCTCACGGCCTCCGAGTTCAAGCTGCTCACAACCCTCGCGCGCTACCCGGGCCGGGTCTACACGCGCATGGAGCTGGTCGAGAAGGTCCTGGGCTACGACTTCGAGGGCTACGAGCGCACCATCGACTCCCACGTGAAGAACCTCCGCGCCAAGCTGGGCGACGATCCGCGCAACCCGCGCTGGCTCTACACCGTGCACGGGGTGGGGTACCGATTCGAAGTGCCCCAGAAGGCCGAGGGCGAAGCGGCCGCCAGCGCCTCGTAGCGGGGCTTCGAGCCGTGGCGCTGGGCGAAGCCGGCCGGCGAGCCGGCGAGCCGATGAGCCGATGAGCCGATGAGCGCTTGCCACCCTTTCCGCGTGAGCCCGAGGAAACGACAGACCCGCCGCAAGGGGACGCCGCGAGCGAGCGGCGTCGCCACGGGCGCTGCGCCGCATCCCAGGGCGGGCGAGGCGGCGGGGCAGGCGCAAGCCGGGGGCCAGGCGCCGGGCGCGGGCGCG
>CANRLS010000124.1 GCA_947631545.1 uncultured Atopobiaceae bacterium | reverse complement strand
GCCCCCACCCCCCCCACCGCCCCCATCGCCCCCACCGCCCCCGACGCCCCTGCGGACGCCTTCGCCTTCGGCTCGCTCGGCTGGCGCCTTCCCTGGGCGGAGACTGGCGAGGGCGACTACCTCTCCACCGACGAGGCCTTCGAGATCTACATCGACTGGACCCTCGGTCGCGGCTTCGAGCTCTGGCCCCACCAGGAGGACGCCCTCATGGACCTCGCCGCCGGCGACTCCGTGATCCTCGGCACCCCCACGGGAAGCGGCAAGAGCCTCGTGGCCCTCGGCCTCGCCTTCCTCGCCCTCGCCACCGGGCGGCGCTGCTGGTACACGGCGCCCATCAAGGCCCTCGTCTCCGAGAAGTTCTTCGACTTCGTCGACGTCCTCGGCCGCGAGAACGTGGGCATGCTCACGGGCGACGCCGCCATCAACGCCGACGCCCCCGTCATCTGCTGCACGGCCGAGGTCCTCGCCAACACCGCCCTTCGCGAGGGCGCCGCCGCCGAGGTCGATTGCGTCGTCATGGACGAGTTCCACTTCTACGGCGACCCGGAGCGCGGCTGGGCCTGGCAGGTGCCGCTCATCGAGCTCCCCCAGGCGCAGTTCCTCCTCATGAGCGCCACCCTGGGAGACGTCACGCGCATCGCCGAGCGCCTGGAGGAGCGCACGGGCCGTCCCGTGGACGCCATCACCGACGCGCCGCGCCCGGTGCCCCTCGAGTTCCGCTACTCGCTCCGCGCGCTCGAGGCGGCGGTGGAGCTCGCCCTTCGCGCGGGCGAGGGGCCCATCTACGTCGTCCACTTCACCCAGGATGGCGCCCTCCAGAGCGCCCAGTCGCTCGCGAGCTTCGGCGTCGCCGGCAAGGAGCGCCGGGACGCCGTCCGCGAGGCCATGAAGGGCACGCGCTTCACCACGCCCTTCGGAAAGACGCTCAAGCGCCTGCTCGGGGCCGGCGTGGGCGTCCACCACGCGGGCATGCTGCCCCGCTACCGCCTCCTCGTGGAGCGCCTCGCCCAGCAGGGCCTCCTCGAGGTCATCTGCGGCACCGACACCCTCGGCGTCGGCATCAACGTGCCCATCCACACGGTGCTCCTCACGGCGCTCGCCAAGTTCGACGGCACCCGCGTGCGCAGGCTCAACGCTCGCGAGTTCCACCAGATCGCCGGGCGCGCCGGCCGAGCCGGCTTCGATGTCGAGGGCGTGGTCGTCGCCCAGGCGCCCGAGCACGAGATAGAGAACGAGAAGCTCCGGCTCAAGGCCGCGGGCGATCCCAAGCGCGAGCGAAAGCTCAAGCGCAAGCAGCCGCCCAAGGGCTTCGTCGGCTGGAGCGAGAGGACCTTCGAACAGCTCATCGAGAAGCCGCCCGAAACCCTCGTCGCCCATTTCGAGGTCTCCCACGCCATGGTGCTCGCCCTCGTCGCCCGTTCCGCCGAGGCCGCGCGGGCGCAGGGCGAAGGCAGCCAGCCGCTCCCGCACGACGCCGTTTCCGCGCGGGCGCAGGGCGCGGCGAGCCAGCCGCTCCCGCAAGACGCCGATTCCGCGCGGGCGCAGGGCGCGGCGAGCGCCGAGGCGAGCGAAGGCAGCCGGCCGCTCCCGCAGGACGTTCCGGATGCCGAAGCGTATGCGGGCTCCGAGAACGCCCCGGTGGCCGATGCCCCCCTCGCGCCCTTAGCGCCCTCGTCAGACGCTTCGGCCATCCCGGCGGCCCCGGCGGGGGAGGGCTGCGCCCAGGACGATCCCGCCGACGCGTGGCAGGCCATCACCGACCTCATCCGCGCCACGGACCAGCCCGAGGAGCGCCAGCTCCAGAACCTCGCCCGCGCCCGCGAGATCCTGAACACCCTCATCGACACCGGCGTCGTCGTGGCCACGCCCGAGGCGAGCGGCCGTGAGTCCTACGCCCTCACCATCGACCTCCCGCAGGACTTCGCCCTCGACCAGCCGCTCTCGCCCTTCTTCCTCGCCGCCCTCGACCTCCTCGACAAGGACGACCCCGACTACGCCCTCGACGTCATCTCCCTCGCCGAAGCCGTGCTCGAGGACCCGCGCCAGGTGCTCCGCGCCCAGGAGCGCAAGGCCAAGGACGAGCTCTGGCAAGAGCTCCGCGCCCAGGGCGTCGATGTGGAGGAGCGCAAGGAGCGCGTGGCCGACGTCTCGTGGCCCAAGCCCTTAGAAGAGCTCATCGCCGCAGCGTACGAGGCCTATTGCGTGAAGGTGCCATGGGCTCGCGACTACGCGCCCAGCCCCAAGAGCGTCCTTCGCCAGATGGTCGAGACGGCCTCGGGCTTCCGCGCCTACATCGGCCTGCTCGGCATCGCGCGCTCCGAGGGCATCCTCCTTCGCTACCTCTCCGACGCCTACCACCTGCTCAGCCGCTCGCTCCCGCCCGACGCCGTGGACGAGCGCCTGGGCGACGTCATCGCCTGGCTCGGCTACCTCGTGCGCACCACCGACTCCTCCCTCGTGGACGCCTGGGAGGGCGCCGGCGCCGAAGAGGCCGCTCCGCCCTCGGCCGAGGACGTGGTCGTGGTGGATCGCCACGGCCTCGAGGTCCAGGTGAGAAACGCCCTCTTCGAGCGGGTGCTCGCCGCGGCGAGGGGCGACTGGCCCGCCCTCGGCGAGCTCGACGGCGCCTACGGCTACGGGGCCCAGCGCTGGCGGGAGATCCTCGACGGCTACTACGCCGAGCACGATGCCGTCCTCACCGATGCCGACGCCCGCTCCACCGACTACTTCGAGCTCGACGAATCGCCTGAGCGCGAGGAGCGCCGCTGGCGCGTGCGCCAGACCTTCCGCGACCCCGACGGCGATCGCGACTTCCAGATCCAGGCCACCGTCGACCTCGACGCCACCCAGGAGTCGGGCGAGGTGGTGTTCGCGGAGTATAAGGCCGGTTTCTTCGAGGACCTCTAGAAGCGCTGGATATACCCCATCTACGCGCGAGCGCGAAGTCTCGCGTGCCAAGCACGCCACGCCTTCGCGCTCCCACGTATCTGTGGCATCCCAGCGC
>CANRLS010000123.1 GCA_947631545.1 uncultured Atopobiaceae bacterium | reverse complement strand
GGTGCGCGAACGGTGACGTGCGGAGCAGGAGCGCGCACGCGCCGAGGTGGTTAGCGGGTGCGCTTGTCGAAGGCCTTGGAGAGGGCGTTGCCGAGCGACTGGACGAGCTCGACGAGGATCACGCAGAGGATGACGGCGGCGATCATGACGTCGGTCTGATAGCGCTGGTAGCCGTAGCGGATGGCGATGTCGCCCAAGCCGCCGGCCCCCACGCAGCCGGCCATGGCCACGAAGCCGAAGAGCGTGATGAAGGTGATGGAGGCGCCGCGCACGAGACTCGGCAGGCTCTCTTTGAGATAGACCTTGTAGACGAGCTGCCAAGCGCTCGCGCCGAAGGACTCCCCCGCCTCGATGAGGGAGGCATCGACCTCGGCCAGGCTCTGCTCCACCATGCGGGCCACGAAGGGCGTGGCGCAGATCACGAGCGGCACGATGGCGCCGAGGACGCCGAGCGACGTGCCCACCACGAAGCGCGTGAACGGGATGATGGCGAAGAGCAGGATGATGAAGGGGATCGAGCGCCCCACGTTGATGATCCAGCCGAGCACCGCATGGACGGCGCGGTTGGGGCGGAGGTTCCCCTCGCCGGTGATGAGGACGAGCACGCCGAGCGGGATGCCGAGCGCGTAGGCGAAGACGCACGAGACCGCCGTCATGACGATGGAATCCCAGGTGCCCTCCGCGAGGAGCGCACCGTACTCGACGAAGAACGCGCTGAGCCAATCCATGGGCTAGACCACCGCCCTCTCGCTTTCGGAGGCGTTAGCCGCCTCCGAGACGTTCGAGCACTTGGAAGCGCTCGCGACCTCAGAGATCTTGGGGGTCTCGTTCGGAAGCTCAGCCGATTCGCCCGCATCCCCATCCGCCGCCCGAGCGTCGCCCGCGACCCCGTGGATGGCCACGCCCTCCGGGGCGTCCACGTCCCCCGGAGCGTCCACGCCCTGGGGGTCCTTCGAGATCGGGCTCGGGCCGTCGCCGGGGCGCCCGTCGGATTCGGCGCCCTCACCCATGCCCAAGGGAGCGTCGCCCGCGGCTGCGCGCCGCTCGTCGTCCGAGAAGTCCTGGATGACGGTGTCGAAGAGGAGGAGGTCCTTGGTCATCTGGGCCTTGGGGTGGGAGAAGACCTCGCGGGTGGTCCCCTGCTCGACGATGCGGCCGTCGTCGATGACGGCGATGCGGTTGCAGATGCGCTGGGCCACGGCGAGCGAGTGGGTGATGACCACCATGGTGACGCCGAGGTCGCGGTTCACGCGGGCCAGGAGCTCGAGGATCGACATGGTGGTGCGGGTGTCGAGGGCGCTCGTGGCCTCGTCGCAGAGCATGATGCGCGGGCGGTTGGCGAGGGCGCGGGCGATGGCCACGCGCTGCTGCTGGCCGCCCGAGAGCTGCACCGGATAGGCGTCCGCGAGGGCCTCCAGGTCCACCATCCTCAGGAGCTCCGCCGAGCGCGCCTGGCGCTCGGCTTTGGGCACGCGGCGAAGGGCCAGCGGGAAGGCCACGTTCTCGGCCACGGAGCGCTGCTGGAAGAGGCTGAAGTTCTGGAAGATCATCCCGATGGACTCGCGGAGCTTGATGAGCTTGGCGCCCTTGAAGTCGGTGACGTCGACGCCGTCGATGAGGACCTGACCCGACGTGGGACGCTCCAAGAGGTTGATGCAGCGCACGAGGGTGGACTTGCCGGCCCCGGAGACGCCGATGATGCCGAAGACGTCACCATCGGCGATCTCCAGGTCGATGCCGTGCAGGACCTCCTTCTCGCCGAAGGACTTCCTGAGCCGTTTGAGTTCGATCATGAGCCGGCGAAGGTCGGAGCCGCCCGGATGCCCTGGGGCCTAGCCCTGGGGCGAGGTCTCGGCGACCTCGAACGTGGGCACGACGGCGCCGTCGTAGGTGGCGTTGATGTACTCGTAGGTCTCGGGGCTCGTGAGGGCGTCGGCGAGCGCGATGATCTTGGGCTCGTTCTGCTCGCCCTCGCGCACCACGAGCACGTTGGCGTAGGTGGTGGCGCCGAGGGAATCGGCCGACTCGGTGGCCAGCGCGTCATCGAGCGAGAGGCCCGCGGAGATGGCGTAGTTGCCGTTGATGGCCGCGAGGTCCACGTCGGGGAGCACGTTGGGGAGGTTCGCCGCCTCGATCTCCTCGAACTGGATGTTCTTGGGGTTCTCGACGATGTCCTGCGTGGTGGCGGTGACGCCGGCGTCGTCCTTGAGCTTGATGAGGCCCTCCTGCTCGAGGAGCAGCAGCGCGCGGGCCTCGTTGGTGGTGTCGTTGGGCACGGCCACGGTGGCCCCGTCGGAGAGCTCGGTGACGTTGGCGATCTTGTTGGAGAAGAGCGCGAAGGGCTCGTAGTGCACGTCGGTCACCGCGGCGAGGTGCGTGCCGTTCTCCTCATTGAAACTCTCGAGGTAGGGGGTGTGCTGGAAGTAGTTGGCGTCGAGCTCCCCCTCCTCGAGGGCGGTGTTGGGCAGCACGTAGTCGGTGAACTCGACGACCTCGAGCGTGTAGCCCTGGGCCTCGAGGAGCTCCTTCACGGGGCCGTTCAGGATCTCGGCATGGGGCGTGGGGCTCGCGCCCACCGTGATGACGGTGTCGTCGACGACCTCCTCGACCGCCTGCTCGGGGGTCTCCTGGTAGCCGCAGGCCGCGAGGGTGACGGCGGCGAAGGCGGAAAGGCCGAAGACGAGGGTCCTACGAGTGATGCTCTTGATGCTCATGGTTCATCCTCCCGATGTTCTTGTCCCTGGTTGGGAATCGCCTGGATTGCGGGCAAAGGGCGCGGCGACTCTCACGGTGCCGCCGGTGACGCAGCTCCCGTAGCGCTTCGTCTGGATGGGATGCGAGCCGTGAACGGACGGTTACGCGGCGAAGACCCGAACCAGTCGAGGTGCCCGGGAGCCTGGCATGTACATGTACATGGCCATGGTCATGGCAGGGCACCTCCTCGGGGTCGCGCTTCATTCGACGCGCACAAACCTAACCTTTGGATGCCGATTCGTCAAAACGAGGGCGTTCGCGCGCAGATGGGCGCGA
>CANRLS010000122.1 GCA_947631545.1 uncultured Atopobiaceae bacterium | reverse complement strand
ACCTGCCGACCGGTATGCGACCGGACCGGCTCCACGGACATCCTCGTAGGCAAGGGGCTGCTGGCCGCCGATGAGCGATCTCGCATCGACCTTCGCCAGCTTTGCGATCCTACGGAGCAGGATATCGGTATCCACGTCGGGGAATCCGTCCACATTGCCCTCCCGCCGGTTCCGTTCACGCAGATTCCCGGCGCGCTGAATGGCGACACCGACCGTGTCCGCGAAATCCGCAAAGCGCACATGCTTATGATCATCGTCGTAGCCTTTGATGTAGAGTCCGAGCTCAACCACAGCTTCGTGGGCGTTCTCGTAGTGCCGGTGCGGCTTCACGAAGTGCATGAGCAAGAAGGCCTCGATACTTGGGTCGTTCACGGCGACGACCACATCCTTGCCGCCAGTTCCAAATGTGTGTGCCTTTCTCTTGAGCGCCGCTGCATTCACCGTGGCACCCTCGCTATCACCGAGCACCCACCACTCGTCGAAGATCTTGCCCTCGCTGAGTAAGCTCTTTCGTACGGACTTCACGTCGCCGATTAAATCTCCCACGGCGGTGTGCTTGCCGGGCTTCACCAGTACGTGCTCCTTCTTCAGGCCCAAGGCCCTTCTGAAACCATCGATGTAATCGACCTCAGTCGCCTTGCCCTCCACCACCACGCAGATGACCCCGTGCGCCTGCTTTTTGCCCCTGGTCTTGTTCCGTCGTGCCACGATCGCGCCTTACCCTCTCTCGTCCGCATACGGGGCGGGATCCCCGTGTAGGGCGGGCATGTCGAAGGCCTCCTCGATCGAGGGGATGGCATCGAAGCGCCCGCCAAGGTACCAATCGCCAAGGCGCGTCCCTTTGCGCACGGAGTAATCCGAGAGCGGCGTGAGGCTGGTCACTCCCTCAGCGTCCTTCTCGACGAACCAGATAGCGTCACGGCGCAAGAGACCGGAATCCAAGAGGCTCGAGTCGTGCGCCGTGAAGAGCAACTGGGCGCCGTTGACGTTCACCTCGGGATCGAGGAAGAGACTCAGCACCTCGCGCACCAGGATCGGATGTAGCGACGAGTCGAGCTCGTCCACCACCAGCACGCCGCCGCGGTCGAGCACATCGACGAGGGGGGCCGCGAGCATCATGAAGCGCTTGGTGCCCATCGACTCGAATCGGTCGTGGAGGTCATAGGATTTGCCTGACGCCCCGGTGTGCGCAAGCTCGACGTGTCTGTCGTTCAGCAGAATCTCCGATGGGTCTTCAAGATCTAGGCCATCGGGGAGTACTCCTTCTTCTCTGAACAGTTTGAGTAGCTTCTGCTCTTTCGCTCTCCGCTCGGCACGTATCGGCTCGTTCACAACGCGAGCCCCCCGAATCCCCAAATCGGCAGCCGCTACAAGACGGAGCACCCATTTCTGCTGAGCCGTGCCGTACTTGCCCTCGATCACATCTTCAAGCTCGTTCAAGTCCACTGAAAACCCAGGGCTCTGATTGATCAGTCTCATGTCATGAGCGAACCACTGGAAAAGCGGGCGAGGATCGTTCTTCACCTTGACGTTCGGGTTCTTGCCGAGCCAGGTGAGGATCAGGGTCTTATCGGAGATGAGACTCTTGTAGATGGCATTGAGTCGAAGATATTCCGACCCCTTGATGTCGCTCCCATTGCGCGAGAACCAAACTTGGCCACGACTTTGGGGATAGGCCACGAGCTTTTCCCACACGATTCTCATCGCTTCGAGCGCGAACGAGTAGTCATAGCGAATGCCCTCGCACTCCACCTCGATGGCGAATTCCGTCGGCAGCTCGCGCGAGGTGTCGTCCAGCAGGAACGGCGAATAGGGGAGGTCCGCTCCCCGCGCCTCGTACTGATCCGATCGCAAGACGAGATGGCGGAGGTACGCGAGCGCGTCGAGTATCGCCGACTTCCCGGCACCGTTGGCGCCATAGAAGGCCGAGACGGGGAGGTAGGAGTCCTTCGCGCGGGGATGATCCGACGTGATGAGCGAGTTCTCCCGCTCCTTGTAGGCCCTCAAGGCTTCGGCGTCCCATTCGATTCGATCTCTGATCGACTCGAAGTTCTTCGCGCTGAACGAGATGAGCATGCTGCGCCTCCCGTGACCGTAGGCGGTTCAAGGCTGAAGATTATAGGCTAAACTGATGAATTTTGCAGGATACGCACAATATACGTCATATAAGCACGTTCTCTTGTAGCTATCGGAGACGATTCGCCCTCCTACGTCCGTGGAGGTGCGTCCACCCCTCTGCAGGTGAATCTTCCTTCAAGGGCCATAGCACGGGCGATGAACGACACCCGTTCCCCGAACTCGAAGACATGGCATTCGGGCGGCGGGAGGCCCATTTCGCAGTATGGAGAAAACGCGCCGTGAGGTGCCAACCCTCCGTACCGCCGGCGCGGGATCGTTCGCACGCTCGTGCGCTGCGGTGCCCGGTGGCTCGCTCCTCTCCGCCCGTGCCCTCGCCGGCTCCACAGAACCGCCCCATAGCTGCACCCCAGCTTGAAGTTGCGACCAGTCGCGCTACCATGCCCTTGCAGGACGAATGTCGGTAGCGCGGCCGCAGACGGCCGCCGTCAAGAGAGTCGCCCATGCGCGAGCTGGTCATCCAGAGGGAGCTGGCTTGCGTCCTTCCCCGCGGAATCGCTGCGGGGGGGGGGCGCTCATAGGGCCTGCACCGGGTCGGTAGCGTTCGCCACCCGCAAGGTCACGCAAAGCCACAGCAAAGGGTGTCCGAGAGGGCTGCGTCGGCAGCCGTCGCGCGGGCGTTCGGCGAATCGAAGGGCTCGGGATCTGCCCACGCGCGGGTTCCAGGACGTCCGTGCGCTTCGCCGCTCTCGTCTGTGAAGGAGGGCCCCGCCCATGCGTAAGACGATCGAGCGCGCACTGGCCTTTGCGATGACCGCTCTCATGCTCTTCGAGATGGTTCCGAGTCTCGCCTATGCCGAGGCGGGGCATGCCTTAGCCGATGCGGCCGACGGGTACGCGACTGCCCACGCGGCGCAGGCGTCCGAAGGTGGCGACGGCGCGGTGCCCCTGGATTC
>CANRLS010000121.1 GCA_947631545.1 uncultured Atopobiaceae bacterium | reverse complement strand
CCCCGCGGGCCGCCCCGCGCGCTTCCGCACGCCATATCCCTACCAGTCCATGCCGGTCCAGCCCCTGCCCTCGTACTTCCAGCCGGATGCGTCCAGCTGCGCGTACTCGTCCTGGCCAGCGGCGTCGCGGCGCACGAAGTGGTGGGCGCCCGCCCCCGTGGTGTTTGGATTGAAGAACCGGTACACGGCGACGCCGTCGTCACCCGAGGCCGCCGGATCGCCGGCCGAATAGAAGGCGACGTCCTCCTTGTTCCAGCCCATCGCCCCGAGCGCGTCGTACTCGCTCTTCGACGTCGTGTACATGTGATCGCCGTTGTTGGGGTTGTAGAGGCGATAGACCGGATAATCGGACGTGCGCGGCGCGTACCACGCGATGCCCTCGTCGCTCCAGCCGTTGGCGCCCAAGGACGCCCGCTCGTCAGCGGACGCCGTGTAGAGATGCTCGCCCGAGCTCGGGTTGTACAGCCTGTAGATCTCGTGGCCCGCCTTCGCGGACAGGCTGAACTCGCGGTTCAGGGCCGGAGGCTCGCTGCCGGGCGTCTCAGTGACCTCGTAGCGCAGGTAGTACTCGCCCGTATCGAGCCGCCCGCAATCGAGGTCATAGGCACTGAACGCGCCCCCCTCCGCGTCGTAGGGGCTCGTCGCCGACGTCAGCACGGTGCCCTCGGCGTCCATCAGGGAGAGCCGCGTCTCGCCGTAAATGGGCTGGGACGAGAACTCCACGTTGGTCGGCTCGTCGAGCGTGAACTTGAAGTCCTTGTAGTAGCGCTCCGCGCTGACAGGGCTCTCGTCGGTACCGTCGTAGGAACCGGTGAGCGTGCTCTCCACCGTCGCGCCCACGGTGATGGTCTGCGAGTTCGGGTTCGGAGCGTTGTAGCCGTTCCGCATGGTCCGGGCCTCCAGGGCCAGGTTGCACACGGTTCCCTCGCAGCCCACGGGGGTGATCTTCTGGACGTAGGTGCCTCGGGGAACGCCGATGTCGATGGAGTCGGCGCAGTAATAGTTGAGCGGGAACAGATAGGACGAGAAGAACTGCTTCCCGTCCTCATCGAACAGCTGCCAGAGGACGTAGCCATTGGGAGCGGCGTTGTCGCGCACCTCGACGCCGAAGTGGACGGGTACGCGCCATTCGGTGATGGTGACGGGGACTTCCACCGGCGCATTGCCGGGCTCGGGCCAAGGCTGCGGATTGCGCGCGGCGCCAAAGAACCAGTGCGTATCCTCCGTCAAGACGACGGGCTCATCCGACGCATCCGCCAACGCGGGCGTCGGCGCGACGATGACCGCGGCCACGGCGACCGCCATCGCCATCAGGGCGTACCCGAGCCGTCGCCAGCTCTCCCTCAGAAGGCTCATGGGCGCTCCTCTCGATCGCTTCGACGTCACGGCCCGAGCAGGCATGCCGCCAGGTCTCGGGGCATCTTGGCCGCAGGTCAGCTGAGCCCCCGGCCGCGTGGGCCGTCTTTCGCTCGCCCCCGTGCGACCAAGCCGTGCGGGCCCGTCCAAGATCGCGAGGCCTTCGAGCCGCCGGATTCTCGAACCACCGGTCGCCAGGCCAGCGAGACGAGTGCCGCCGAGACGTCTCTCGTTGTGCGCCCCGATAATATGGAGGAAGAGCGCCATACCCCAACAACCAGCGGTTTCCACACAAGCCCGACAAGATTGAACCGGTCACGGCCCGCTGCCGTGCCGATCGATCCCCGTTCCCGTCGGCGCGCCCTACCCCATCGGATGCGCGTTCCCGAACCCTGGCGCGAGCCTCAAAGCCCGGACGTTCTCGTGGCACGAAGGGTTCCCGCACCAGTTGCCCCCCGCGAGCTGCGTTGCGAGCGTACCCGCGCCAACCAATCCCCGCGAACTGCGGTGCAACCCTCCCCTACCCCCGCCGCACCGCGGGCATGGTCGTGTTCATCATGTCGCAGAGGCTCGAGGCACTCTCGAGAAACCCGAGGAGCACCTCCTTAAACTCCAGATCCCACGGGGTGGAGTGCGCGTTGCGGCCATTGCCGCTCCCCTCCGGTTTCGGCGACCAGCATTCCGATGACGGCAGTAGCCCGCCTTCCTCCTCTCGCACCAACGATCAGCTCACGACCGGGCGACGCATCGCCGCAAGCCAAACCGCCACCTCCAGGGCTTCGATTCCCATCACGCGCATTCCGCGACCCCCGCTCTGTCGCGATTTCCGGCCCACGGCGCTCAGTTTTTGCGTTTCTCTACCGCTTGCGACCTCAGGCGAGTGCCGCTCGACGACAAAATCCCAGTTGGCACGATTCGGCTCAGGCCTCTTGCCGCGCGAACGTCGCGCCCTCAAGCCCGCACGCGAGCAAAACCCCAGTTGGTAGAGTCCGATCATCCGGAGAAGCGGTAGCAAATCGCAAAAACTCAGCACGAGACCGCAGAAATCAGGACACCACCAAGGCTCCCTGCGCGCCCGTCGTGCGCACCGCCCCCACAATGGCCGTCGCAGCCAGCACGCCGCGAAAGGGCAACGATGAGGCACTACATCGTCGACGCGTTCACGAACGAGGTCTTCTGCGGAAACCCCGCCGCGGTCTGCGTGATGGACGCATGGCCGTGCGAGACGTGGATGCAGCGGGTGGCCGCAGAGAACCGCCTCTCCGAGACGGCCTTCCTCGTGCGCGAGGGCGAGGGCTGGCGCCTGCGCTGGTTCACGCCCGGCACCGAGGTCGAGCTCTGCGGTCATGCCACCTTGGCCTCGGCCTGGCCCGGTTCACCGGTGCTCGTCGCGCCCGCAGCGGCCAGCTGCGTAACCTGTGAGGGCGCCCGTCCCGCACCGCGGGGGACGGCTAGGCTAGCAGCAGGTCGAAACCCGAGGAGGCCCCATGGAACGCCCGATGCGCAGGTTCCGCCAGCAGCTCAGCCCGAGCGAGGCGCGCAAGGTCCTCGAGCGCAACACGCACGGCGTGCTCGCGTGCGTGGACGAGGACGGCGAGCCCTATGCCGTGCCCCTCTCGTACGCCTGCGTGGAGCGCACGCGCGACGCGGCTGGCGGCACCGCCATCGCCGCCCGCGATGAGGAC
>CANRLS010000120.1 GCA_947631545.1 uncultured Atopobiaceae bacterium | reverse complement strand
GCGCGGAGCTTGGGGTTCTTCGCCTTGCCGAGCGCGGCGAGCCAGCCCGTGCGGGACGTGCGGGCCTCGATGGCGAAGGCCACGCTCTCCTCGCGCGCGAGTCCCAGCTCGGGCGAGGCCACGATCTCTGGGAGCTCGGCCTCGGCCCGCGCGACGTCGCCCTGGGCGAGGGCGCTCACGCAGCGAAGGAGCGCGAGGAGCGCTTGCATGGACTCCATCTGGCTCACCTGCGTGCGCACCTTGTAGGAGAAGGGCACGCCGTGGGCCTTGAGGTAGGGGATGAGGTCCTTAAGGTTGCGGTGCTTGGCCGCGATGACGGCGATGGCCTCGCCGGGCTTGGCGGCGCTCTCGAGGAAGCCCTCGTCGATGCGGGCGCGGATGCTCCGGGCCACGGCGTCGTACTGCGAGCTGGCGTCCATGTAGCGCCGGATGGGGAAGGCGTCCTGCTCGTCTTCCGTGCGATGGGCGACGATGCGCTTGCCCTCGCCCGAGATGAGGCGGTTCTCGACTTGGGCGACGACCTCTTGGCCGAGCTCCACGAGCGCCGGCGTGGAGCGGTAGTTGGTGGTGAGGACGACGGAGACCGGCCGGTAGACCTCGCTGAACTGGCGGATGCCCTCGACCGAGGCGCCCTGGAAGCGCATGATGGCCTGGTCGTCGTCGCCGACGACCATGACGTTGGGGCCCACCGAGCCGGGCCCGGTCTCGCCTGCGGGCGGCCACGAGGCGCCGCGGGCGGCGGAGTCGGGCCGGGCCCCCGCGGCATCGCCTGCGGGCGGGCAGATGAGCTGGATGAGCCGCATCTGCGAGCCGTTGGTGTCTTGGAACTCGTCCACCTGCAGGTAGCGGTAGCGCTCTTGCAGCTCGGCGGCGAACTCCGGGTGCTCCCGGAGCGCCGTGACGGCGAGGTTGATCATGTCCTGGTAGTCGATGAGCTCGAGCTCGCCGAGCCGGGCGAGGTAGCGCTCGTAGACGTCGGCGAGGGCGAGCGCCCTCTGGGCCTGGGCGCCGGCTTTGAGCACGCGCACGGTGGCGGCCCCCACCCTCTGCTTCATGCAGAGCGCGTCCCTGAGCTTGGCGAAGGGACCGGTGTTGCCGTTCGCATCCAAGAGCTCGGCCTCGCGCACGCAATCGGCGAACCACAGGAGATAGGGCTGGTAGATGCCCGGCGCGCCCACGATGTTCTTCGTGAGCTCCTTGGGCGCGAGCTGCGAGAGCCGGTCCACGGCCGCCTCGAAGTCGTGGACGAAGTCCTGCTTGGCGTCCTTGGCGCCTGGTACCTTCGCCTGGAAGTACCTCTCAACCACCTGGCCGGGCTGCTGCAGGTACGCCACCGCGTCGGCGTTCTGCCGGGCGATGGCGCGGAGCTCGCTCGGCGTGATGCCCATGCGCTTGAGGTTATCGATGGCCGAGGTGACGTCGCCCAGGTTGCCGCTCACGTTCTCGAACTTGCCGGAGTAGAGCGGGCTCTTGGGGTTGAGGGCGCGGAGGATGGAGTTGAGGAGCCGTGCGCGCTCGAGGTCGCTCGCCGGGCGCACGCGGGCCGAAACGTCGAAGTACTCGGGGTAGGTGCCGCGAAGCCGTTGCGAGAAGCTGTGGAACGTGGAGACCTCGATGTCGTAGCCGGGCCGGCCGATGAGCTCCACCAAGCGCCGCCTCATGGCCTCGGCCCCGGCCTCCGTGTAGGTGAGGCAGAGGATGTTCTGCGGGGTGACGTCGCGCTTGGCGAGGATGTTCGCCGCGCGGACGCTCAGGAGCTGCGTCTTGCCCGTGCCGGGGCCGGCGATGACCATGAGCGGGCCGTCGAGGGTCTCCGCCGCTTGGCGCTGCTCGGGGTTCAGGCGATGGAGCTGGGCTTCAAGCGGGCTGGATTCGCTCATGGGTGCGGCCTCCTCTGGCGCGTGCGGGGGAACCTCGCGCAAGGCTTCGGGCGAGAGGCGCGCCGTGGCGCGGTGGTCTTGCCTTCGCGCGGTGGTTTTGCCTTCGCGCGGTGGCTCCTTCGGGACGGACCTAGGGTACGACGGCGGCCGAACGGCGATTCGCGCGCGTGCCGTCTCGCATGACGGCGAGACGGATCGGCCATGGTCCCTTCGCGAGGTGCCCGTCCGCAGGACATCACGGCGCCGCGGGGAGCGGGGAGTGGGATTCCGGCGGCACGTCCGAGGCGCACCCGGAGCGCGCGGGAACCGGGCGAGCCGGCGCCCGCGCCACCTCCGATGCGACCCCGAGCCAGTCGGCAGGCGACCAGCAAGGCGGAGGCGGAACGGGTTCGCGATGGGCGCGGCATGGAGACGAGCTGCCCTTAAAAAGGTCGCTACACTTTGAAAAGGAAATCGCTACGATAGGGGCACCTGATGGCTCGGGCCTGACCAGGAGCAGGCCCTCGGAGAAAGGAACCCCATGGCGGATAAGACGGTCATGCTCTGCTGCGGCGCCGGCATGTCGACGAGCCTCCTCGTGACGAAGATGCAGGAAGACGCCAAGGCCCGCGGCCTTGACTGGGAGATCTTCGCGCTGCCGACCGGCACCGGCCAGGACAAGCTGCAGGAGGTCGACGTGTGCCTGCTCGGCCCGCAGATGGGCTACGTGAAGGCCGACTTCGAGAAGATCGCCAACGGACACTGCGACGTCGTGATCATCCCGATGGCCACGTACGGTCGCATGAACGGCCATGCCGTGAACGACATCGCCATGGAGCACATGAAGTAGAGTCGCGCTGCGGCGATGCGCCGCGACGGTTGGAGGGGCCGATCGGGCCCATAGCCCAAAGAAAGGGGAACGATGGCGGATAAGCGGGTCATGCTCTGCTGCGCCGGCGGCATGTCGACCAGCCTGCTCGTGACGAAGATGCAGGAGGAGGCCAAGGCGCGCGGCCTCGACTGGGACATCTTCGCGGTCTCGGCCACGGTGGGCCAGGACAAGATCAACGAGGTGGACTGCGTGCTCCTCGGCCCGCAGATGGGCTACGTGAAGGGCGACTTCGAGAAGATCGCCGCGGGCAAGGTGCCCGTTGCCGTGATCCCCATGAAGGACTACGGCATGATGAACGGCAAGGCGGTCGTCGACTTCGCAGCCAAGCAGATGGCCTAGCGCTTT
>CANRLS010000119.1 GCA_947631545.1 uncultured Atopobiaceae bacterium | reverse complement strand
CGAGAACGATCGAAAGGAATCAGCTCCCATGAAGATGTTCATCGACGGCACGGCGACTGACGCCTCCGACGGCAAGGTCATCGAGGTCACGAACCCCGCGACCGGCGAGGTCGTGGACACCGTCCCCGCCGCCACCGAGAAGGACGTGGCGAGGGCCGTGGCCAAGGCCAAGGCCGCCCAGCCCGTCTGGGCCGCCGTGCCCGTATGCGAGAAGGCCGAGATCATGATGAAGTTCCTCGACCTCGTGGAGCGGGACAAGGAGGACCTGGCGCAGACCCTCTCGGCCGAGACCGGCAAGCCCATCGTCGAGGCCCGGGCCGAGATCGCCAACATCCCCATCGCCTTCAAGGCGTTCTCCGAGCGCGCCAAGCACCTCTACGGCGAGACGATCCCGGCGGGCATGGAGGCCGGACAGGACAAGACCGTCCTCATCGTCAAGCGCGAGCCGCTGGGCGTGGTGGCCTGCGTCATCCCGTTCAACTTCCCCTGCGACCTCTTCGACCAGAAGGTGGCTCCGGCGCTCCTCGCCGGCAACGCCGCCATCGTGAAGCCCTCGACCGACAACCCGCTCACGCTCTGCAAGCTCACGGCGCTCATGGGCGAGGCCGGCGTGACGCCCGGCGCCATCGAGGTGGTCACGGGCCCGGGCGCCAAGGTGGGCGAGTGGCTCTGCACCAACAAGGACGTGGACCTGATCACGCTCACCGGCTCCACGGAGGTGGGCATCGAGACCTTCAAGAACGCGGCCGAGGGCATGACGCACATCGCCCTCGAGCTGGGCGGCAACGACGCCTTCATCGTGCTCGAGGACGCCGATGTGGACCTGGCCGTGGACGAGCTCATGTGGGGCCGCATGTACAACACCGGCCAGGTGTGCTGCGCCTCGAAGCGCTTCCTCATCCACGAGAGCCGCGTGGCCGAGTTCACCGAGAAGGCCGTGGCGAGGATCGGCGCGCTGAAGCAGGGGTCGCCGCAGGACGAGTCCACCGAGATCGGGTGCCTCATCTCGGAGAAGGCGGCCAAGAAGGTGGAGGAGCAGATCGAGCTCACGGTGAAGCAGGGCGGCAAGGTCATCCTCGGCGGCAAGCGCGACGGGGCGTTCATCGAGCCGACCGTGATCGCCGACGTGCCGGCGACGGCAGACGTGGCCTCCGACATGGAGATCTTCGGGCCGGTGGTGCCGATCATCACGTTCAAGGACGTGGACGAGGCCATCGAGATCGCCAACAGCTCCAAGTTCGGGCTCTGCGGCTGCGTGTTCACCGAGGACATGAAGACCGCGGTGAAGGTGTGCAACGCGCTCGAGTGCGGCGGCACCGTGATCAACGGCGCGAGCTTCTTCAGGAGCTTCGAGATGCCGTTCGGCGGCTACAAGTACTCCGGCGTGGGCACCGAGGGCGTGCTCTCGACCTTCGACGAGATGACGCACACGAAGTCGATCGTGCTGAAGAACATCCTGTAGGGCGAGGCGCGCCCGCGCGGGGGCGCGGGCCTGCGGGTGCGCGATTCGCGAACTGCGATGGATGGCGGGGCCCGTCTCCTTGGGAGGCGGGCCCCGAATCTGTTGGCGAGTGGGTGAAGGGCCGCTTCAGACGCCGCGCGGGGGCCGGCGAACTAGGCGGTGTCGATGAGCCAGGCCTCGTAGAGCTCCTGAAGCTTCTTCCTGTAGCCCCTGGGCCTCTCTCGCCAGAGCCTCTGCACCTCGGGGAGCTCCTCGAACTCGCTCGTGGTGAAGCGGCCCTCGCCCACGCGCTTCCACACGGCGGCGATGAGGGCGTTGAGCTGCTCGAGCTCCTCATCGTCGCGCGCCTTCACGAGCGTCGCTCCCAGCTCGCCCTCGGTGCGGTTCCTGGGCTCGACCGGCACATCGCTCGCCTGGACCACCGTGTAGCCGGCGAAGTCGGGCGAATTCTCCACGAGCACCATGTAGAAGAGCAGCTGACGCTCGTAATCCATGGTGAGGCGGTTCTTCGGCGAGCCCGTCTTGTAGTCGATGACCTCGATCGTCCTCTGCGCGTCGTTCACGAGCAGGAGGTCGCACTTGCCGAAGAGCGGCACGCCGCCGGGCGTGACGGCGTTGACGTTCGCCTCGGAGAGCACGCGAAGGTCGTGGGCGGAGGCCTCGTCCAGGCGCGCGGCGAGCGCCGGCACGAAGCTCTGCGCGATGCGCTCGAAGCGGTCCTCCAGGGTCTTCACATCCTCCGCTGGGAAGTCCAGCCAGCGGACGTCCTCGCCGTAGCGCTCGACGAGCCCATCGAGGGCCTTGCCCTTGCCGCGCACCTGGGTGACGTAGTCCTGCAGGAAGGCGTGCACGAGCGTGCCGAACTCCAGGGACTCGGAGGGGTCGTCGGGCACGTGGAAGATGCGCTTCATGGGGAAGGCGGAGCTGTTGGCGCAACCCTTCTCGTAGTCGACGAAGCTGTTGAGCGAGCTCGCCGAGAGATGGCGGGGCGCCAGGGGAGCGGGCACGAGCGCCGCCAGCTCGGGCGTGGCCAGCTCGTAGCCGCCGCGCCAATCGACCTCGATGATGTTCGGGAGGTCGCTCGGGTCCACCTCGCATTCCTCCAGGTCCGTGATGCCCTGGAGCTCGCGAACGGATTCGCCCTTGGCGCTCGAAGTCCAGAGGAGCCGGCGGGCTCGGGTGATGGCCACGAAGAGGAGACGCGCCTGATCGTCGTCATCGGGATCGGTGCCCGTGAGGATGTTCGAGGGCAAGGGCGAGCGCGCGGGGCGCCTCCCGTGCCAGGTGCCGTCATCGGCATCGATGACGTAGACGAGGTCGAACTCCAGGCCCTTGGAGCCGTGGGCGGTGGTGAGGGTGACGGCATCGGGCTGGCCGAGCGCCACCGAGGCGTCGATCTGCACGTCGAAATCGCACATGGCGTCGAACGTGTCCATGACCTCGGGCAGGCGAAGCGCCGTCTTGGTGCGGGCGGCGCCGTCGAGCTCATCGGTGACCGCTTTGAGGAGGGCGCGGATGCCGCTCTGGAACTCGGCCCGGGCGAGCGGGTCTGGGGCGTTCACGCTCTCGTAGTGTTCGATGGAGCGTTCGGCGATGCGGTGGAAGAGCTGGCGCACGGGCGCGCTCGGCGCTTCGGCCGCCCAGGTGACGAGGTCTTCGGCCAG
>CANRLS010000118.1 GCA_947631545.1 uncultured Atopobiaceae bacterium | reverse complement strand
GCCATCGAGGTGCTCGGCAAGTCGCTCGGCATCGGCAAGGCCATCAGCCAGGTGTCGCGGCTCATCAAGGACCGGGGCGTCGACGACGACTACACGAGCTACGAGATCTACACCTCGAGCGAGGAGAACACCGAGCGGCTCCACGCCCACCTGGCGAGGGCCGGCATCCACGCCACCGACCGGCTGCAGGTGGGCCCCGTCATCGGCGCCCATAACGGGCCCAGGGCGCTGGGCATGGTGTTCGTGAGCCGCTAGGGGCGCAGCTAGGCGATCTCGGCGTCGCCCTCGACGGCGCCGAAGGCCTCACGGAGGTTCAGGCAGAACTCCTCGATGAAGGCGTTCGAGCGCGTGCGCGGCCAGAAGCAGTAGAGCTCCGAGGTCATCTGCCCGTCATCGTCCACGAGCGGCACCTGGCGGCTGATGCCCACCTCGCCGTCCTTCAGCGTACGGGACTCCGTGACGAGGAGCCCGCGGTTGGCGGCCACGAGCAGGCGCCCCTCCTCCACGCTGCGGACGAACAGGAACTCGCTCCGGAAGTTGAGGACGTCGGCGAAGTAGCTGCGCTCGACCTCCTCCTGGCGGCTGCTCGCCACGAGGATGATGGGGACGTCGGCGAGCTGCATGGGAGAGAGCTCGAGCGCCCAGGCGTAGGGCGAGGCCTCCGAGGCCTCGATCCAGAGCCGAGCGCGGCCGAGGTAGGCGTTCTCGTAGTCGGTGGAGAGCGAGCGGCGCTGGTCGGAGAGCGAGACGTCCACCCTTCCGCGCTGCATCTGGTCGTAGAGGTAGTCGTGGGATCCGCTGACGACGTCCATCTGCACCCGGGGATGGCTCTTGGCGAAGGCGGCGAGGGTGCGGGCCATCTCGTCGCCGCGATAGGAGGCGAGGACCCCCACCTTCATGGTGGTGGGAAGGCCGAGCTCGAGATCGCGCACCTCGCGCTCCATGGCATCGACGCTCGAGAGCACCGCGCGCCCGCGACGGGCGACGAGCGCGCCGGTCGGTCGGACGCTGAAGCTCCGGCCCTGGCGGGACAGGAGCTCGACCCCGAGCTCGCTCTCGAGGGCATGGACCGCCTGGGAGACGGCCGACTGGGAGACGTAGCAGGATTCGGCGGCTCGGGTGAAGCTGCTCTCCTCCACCACGGCGCAGAAGTACTCGAGTTGCCTGAGCAGCATGGTTGCCCCCTCCGATGCCCGGCGCGGCCCCACGCCCTGAAGCCCCCGAGAGATACGCACGGACGCTCGCCCGAGCCCGCTGGGCGGCCGCGAGCCCGGCGGGGACGAACGCGGTGCGAGCGAGCCGCGCACCGGCCCGCCGGAATCGAGCCTAGCATAAGGATTCCTTATGATTCATAGCAATCTTCGGAATTGTTCATAAGCGTTGCTTTTCCTAGCATGGACGGCGGCAAGACGAACCCCGTCTGGGACGCGCGGGACGGGACGGCGAGCGATCGGCTCGCCTTGAGCGAACGACCGCATCCGGACGCCTCGGATCATCTCCTCGGGCCAGGGGACGTCTTGGCGCCGAATCGTCTGAACGTGCTCGAGAAAGGGACAATCCCATGGCACACGACGTCATCCTCCTCATGGGCGCCGGCCAGATCGGCCTCGCCATCGTCCGGCGCATCGGCTCCGGCAAGAAGATCGTGGTCGGCGACAAGAGCCTCGCGAACGCGGAGGCCACGGCCAAGGTGCTGAACGAGGCGGGCTTCGACGCCACGCCGATGGAGGCCGACCTCTCATCCCGCGACTCCATCCGCGCCCTCATCGCCAAGGGACAGGAGCTCGGCGAGATCGCCCACCTCGTGAACGCCGCCGGCGTCTCTCCCAGCCAGGCGCCCATCGAGGCCATCCTCAAGGTCGACCTCTACGGCACCGCCGTCCTCATCGAGGAGGTCGGGAAGGTGATCGCAGAGGGCGGCACCGGCGTCACCATCTCGAGCCAGTCGGGCCATCGCATGCCCGCGCTCACGCCGAAGGAGGACGAGGAGCTCGCCTGCACGCCCACGGAGGAGCTGCTCGACCTGCCGCTCCTCCAGCCGGAAAACGTCAGGGACACGCTCCACGCCTATCAGCTCGCCAAGCGCTGCAACGAGAAGCGCGTCATGGCCGAGGCCGTGAAGTGGGGCGAGCGCGGCGCGCGCCTGAACTCCATCAGCCCCGGCATCGTCGTCACGCCGCTCGCCCTCGACGAGTTCAACGGCCCGCGCGGCGACTTCTACAAGAACATGTTCGCCAAGTGCCCGGCGGGGCGCCCCGGCACGGCCGACGAGATCGCCAACGTGGCGGAGCTCCTCATGGGGCCCGGGGGCGCCTTCATCACCGGCGCCGACTTCCTCGTCGACGGCGGCGCCACCGCGAGCTACTTCTACGGCCCGCTCCGACCGGACGCGTAGGAGCGCCCGCCCATTCGAATCGAAACGCACGGAACGGGAGGCATGCGCACCATGGAGAAGATCGCCATCGTCTACTACTCGCGGAGGGGCCAGAACTACGTCGCCGGGAGCATCGAGGAGCTGCCCGTGGGCAACACCGAGCGGCTCGCCAGGATGCTACGGAACGCCGTGGGCGGCGACCTCTTCGAGATCGAGACCGTGAGCCCCTACCCCGCCGACTACACGGAGACCACCGAGGTGGCCAAGGCAGAGAAGCGCTCCCATGCGCGGCCCGCGCTGAAGGCGGTTCCCGACCTCTCGGCCTACGACGTCGTCTTCCTGGGCTATCCCAACTGGTGGGGCACCTGCCCCATGGCCGTCTTCACGCTCCTCGATGCCCAGGACCTGGCCGGCAAGACCATCGCGCCCTTCTGCACGAGCGAGGGCTCCGGCCTGGGATCCAGCGAGCGCGACCTCAAGCGGGCCTGCAAGGGCGCCACGGTCGTCCCCGGCCTCGCCGTCATCGGCCACGAGGTCCAGGGCGCCGAGGACGCCGCGGCCCGCTGGGCCCGCTCCGTGCTCGATTGATCCACGCGCCCGCACGCGAACCCCGTAGCCGCGCAAGAGCGGAAAGCCCCTCGCCTAAGGAGGAAACCATGCGCTACGCCAAGCTCGGCCCCACCGATATCGAAGTCTCGAGGATCTGCCTCGGCTGCATGGGCTTCGGCGATCCCGAGGACGACTGGCTCGCCTGGACCATCGACGCCGACGCCACCCGCGAGGTGGTGCGGCACGCCGTC
>CANRLS010000117.1 GCA_947631545.1 uncultured Atopobiaceae bacterium | reverse complement strand
GCGGTGTCCTTGGAGAGGTCGACGGAGTAGCGGTCCTTGCCGCTGCCGGCGGAGGCGGTCCCCGCCATGTCGCTGTCGCGCTCGAGCGCGTCGAGGAGCGCCTCCACGACGTCCTCCAGGGCCTCGACGGCCGAGCCGCTGGCGCGCGCCTCGCTCGCCAGGTCGACGCTGAGCGCGACGTCCGTCCCGTCAAGGGTCGCCTTGGCGGAGAGGCCCTCGAGCGCGTCGGCCTTGTTGGCCGCCGAGCGCACGGCCCTCGCCAGCTCCTCCTCGGGGTGGAAGTCGCTCTCCTCGCCGTCCCAGAGGACCTCGCCGCGGACGGAGATCTCGTACTCGTGGTCGGGGCAGTCGATCTCGAGCCCGTGCGGTATCTCGCGCACGAACTCGTCGTAGGTCTTGGAAACGCCCGACGGCTTCTTGCAGTAGCCGTTGACCTCCTTGGTCGTGGCCTCCCAGGCCGCGTCGAACTGGCCCTCGTGCACGTCGGGACCGGCGGCGCTGACGTTACCGGCGAATGTGCCGTTATTCGTGAGCGAGGAGTCCTTGTCGAGCGCGAGCGTGGCCGCGGGGCGGTCGTTGGGGTACTGGGTGCCGTCGGTGTTCTCGGGGTCGTCGAAGGGCTCGTAGAGGACGACCGTCTTTCCGTCGGCCACCGCGAGGTCGGCGCCATGCGCCTCGATGACCGCGCCGGGCATGAACTTGAAGTCCTCGGTGAAGGCGTAGTCGCCGTCGGCGAGGACCCAGTCGGTGTCGCCGTCGACGGGGAAGACGAAGCCCCCCGTGGAGAGGTCCATCTGGATGATGTAGAGCGTCGAGCGGCCGAAGTCGGCGCCGCCCGAGATCTCCCAGCGCTCGCGCGTCTCGCCGCCGCGCTCGACGAGCGTGCGGGTGGCCGAGGCACCCTCGTGGAGGCGGATGAGGCCGTTGGCGTTGTCCACCTGCGGGAAGCGCGTGGAGTAGTAGTTGCCCTCGGCGTTCATGGTGACGAGGCCGTCCAGCCTGCCGCCGGCCTCGATGGTGAGGGGAACCTCGACGTGGCGGCAGTCCGTCTCGTTCATAGGGTAGATGCCCTGGGTGAAGGCGTCCATCGCCTGCGAGCCGCCGCGCCAGTTGCGGACCACGTAGAGGTCGCCCACGGTGCCGCCCGGCTGGGCGGTGACGGTGCCGTTCCCCCGCACGTAGCCGTGGGCGTCGAGCGTGCCGCCGTCCCCGACGACGACCTCGCCGTCAGCTTGGAGGAGCGCCCAGCCGCCGGTGACATCCTGGTCGCGGTGACCGCCGGCCTTGCGGCCGACGAGGGCGTTCACGAGCACGGTGCCCTCGACCGTGAGGGTCGCGCCTGCGGGCACGGTGAGCGTGCTGTAGGGGCTCGGATCCGCAAGCGCTCCCGTATGGGGCGTCGGGTCGTTCTCGTTCACGGGCGGCCCGGGGATGTGCTGGTTGTTGTTGTCTTCTGCGTCGTAACCGGTGTCGCCGTCGGTGTAGGGCAGGAGCAGCATGACGCTCTCGGGGACGGTGAGGCCACCCTCGGGAACCGCGACCGCCTCCATGCCGGAGCCGTCGGCCTTGGGCTCGCCGTGGAGCGAGACCAGCACGCGCTTCGCGCCCGTCACCGGGTCGGCCACGACGCCGCCCGCCTCAAGGGGCTCGCCCTCGCCAGCGCTCTGGCCCTGGGCGTTGCCCGTGCCATTCGCAGCGTTCGTATCCTGGGACTCGGATGCGCCAGCGCCGCCAGCAGCTCCGCCGTCATCAGCCTCGCCATCGCCAGCCGAGCCAGCCGCGCCGAGGAGCTCGGGCGCCTTCTCCATGGCGATCTGGAGCGTGCGCCAGGTGTGGGTGCCGTCGGGCGTCTCGGCCTCGAAGGCCTTGTGGATCTGGGCCACGTAGGTGGCGGGCCCCGTGACCGTGGGCAGGCCCTTGGGCCCGAAGGACTCGGTCCCGGCGCCGCCTTCGCCCTCGAGCTCCCACCCCTCGATGGTGTAGTCGCCGCTCACGGCCTCCCAAGCGAGCTCGCCCTCGTAGGCCGCGCTCGCGCCGTACCTGAGCGTGCGCTGGTAGCTGGCCTCACCCACCTTGTAGACGATGCCGTAGCTGTCGCGCGTGTAGTAGAGGTCGAGCACGAGCGAGCCGTCGCCCGCGACCGTGCCCTTGAGCTCGCTCTTGGCGGTATCGATCGTGAAGCCGTCGAAGTGCTCCTGCTGGGCCTCCACCTCGGTGCCGGTCTTGCCGGTGTCGTACTTCGTGACCTCGGAGGGCTCCGCGGGGTAGCCGTCGTCCTCGAGGTTCTGCAAGTAGTGGTGCACCTCGTAGTGCACGTCGCCGCGCTCGTTCCAGTGGGCCGTGAGCGTTTGCGGCCCCGTGATGGCGACCGTGGTGCCGTCTTGGATCTGGCGGGCGGGCTCGACGGAATCGTCCCACCAGCCGGCGAAGGTGTAACCGGCGCGCTCAAGCGGCTGGGGCAGCTTCCCGCCCGCGCAGGCCGCGCCGTAGGTGGCGTCGTAGGTCACACGCACCGGCTGCTCGAAGCCCTCGGGCATGATGCCGCCCGCCGCGTCGAAGGTGACGTCGTAGGTGTTGGGCGCCCACTGCGCCACGAGGGTCACGGTGGCGTCGTTCTGGGCGGTGAGGTCCTTCACGCCCTCCTCGCCGTCTTTGTACAGGCGCCCGGAGGCGTCGCCCTGGAGCTTCCAGCCCGCGAAGCTATAGCCCACGGGCGCGAACTCGCACTCGGGCAGCGTGAAGGCATCGCCGAAGGTGGCGTCCACGGTATCCATGGCGCCCGCGACGGGCGTCACGCCCGCCGTGCCGCCCGCAAAGGCCACGTGGTAGGTGTGGGGCGTCCAAGCGGCATGGAGGGTCCAATCGTCCTCGGGCATGACGGTGTCGTCCGTGAACTCGAACTTCTCGCCCTGGCCGTCCGCCTCCGCGTACCAGCCGGCGAAGTCGTAGCCCTCGCGCGTGGGATCGCTCGGCCTGCTCACCACGGAGCCGGCCTTGAGCGTGACGTCATGGGCGCCCGTGCCGCCGTGGAGCTCCAGGTGCAGAGTGCCGGTGACGACCTCTCCGGGCTGGTGCCCCTCGTCGTAGAAGCTCACGACGTAGGTGGGGCCCTTGCCGTTGGCGCCGAGGAGCTGGGCCGTGACGCTCGTGCCCGCGAGGACGCCGATGGTGAGGGTCGTCTGCTG
>CANRLS010000116.1 GCA_947631545.1 uncultured Atopobiaceae bacterium | reverse complement strand
GCGTATCGCCAAGGTCCGCGCCGCGTCCCTTCGCCAGGATCCGCGCCGCTCTCCCTTCCCCGCCGGCTCCCGCTCCCTAGCGCTCGTCCGCCTCGGAGCCCATCGCGGGCGCATCCTCGTCGGCGCGCTCCTCCTCGCCGAAGAGCTCCCGCTCGCGCGCGAACGCCTCCTCCACGCGCGAGTCGTGGACGACGAATGCGCCGAGCGGCCCCAGGCCGCTCTCGTCCGCCCCCTCCTGAAAGAGCACGGCGGCCTCGCTCACGGCCATGACGAGCTCGTCCTCGGAATGGGGCGCCACGGCGAGTCGGGCGAACATGGGCTCCGGCACCTCGGCGAGCTGGGTCAGGGTCGTGCCGGCCATGGGGTAGGTGGCGAGCAGCCAGCCGATGCCATTGCGGGCGGCCTCGTCGTCCCCGGCCTTCCAGGCGAGGGCGAGCCGGGCGATGACGAGCCAGGCGTCCGGCGCGGGCCTGCTCTCGTAGGCGAGCCGCGCCTCCTCCACGAAGGCGACGAGCCCCTCGCCGTCGTCGAGCTTGGCGAAGGCGAGGGCCGCCGTCCAGCGGGCGTCGGCCGGATCCTTCGGGTCGAGGGCCAGGCACTCCCTGGCGTAGTCGATCGCCCTGCCGTAGCGCCCGCCCAGAAGCGAGAGCTCGGCCAGGCTCTGCAGCCAGCGCTGGCAGGGGGCGAGGGCGAGCTCGGCCGCGATCTTGCCGACCTCCGACTCGGCGTCGCCGATCCGGGCCCTGCGCGCCGCGGCCGCCCGGGCCTCGCAGTCCCTCCGCACCGCGGGCAGGCCCTCCTCGAGGAACTGCAGATGGTCTTCCAGGGAGGCGGAATCCTGCGCATGGACCAGCCGTCGGGCATCGGGGCAGAAGGGGTCCAGCGCCAGGGCCTCGTCGAGGATGCGGCGCGCCGTCGCCGCCAGCAGCTCGCCATCGTCGTAGTTCACGAACGGCAGCTCGCCGTCGATGATCTCGGCCGCCTCGCTCGTGAGGTGGAAGGCGCGGTCCTCGTCGGTGGTGGCGAGCCCGTCGCCGCCCCAGGAGAACTGCTGGCTGAAGGCGGAGGCGTCCCTGCTCATGGCATAGGGGTCCGCCGCGGGCGCCTGCGCATGGCGCGAGAGGGCGAGCCGCAGGTAGTCCTCGTTCTGGGGGTCGAACGCCATGGTCAGGCCTCGCTCGGGGCGGCCGGGGGAGAGTCCATGAGGCCGGCCTCCCGCATGAGCCGCTCGGCATGGTCGCCATCGTTTTCGATGGGGATGTCGCCGCCCTTGACGTAGAGGTAGTTCTCGCGTCCCTTGCCCAGAAGGCAGAGCACCACGCGCTCGCCCCGCCTCCAGAGGTCGAGCGCCTGGCGGAAGGCCTCCTCGACGCCGGCCTCGCGATCGGCGATGGCCACGTAGGGCACCCCGTCGGCCACGTTCGCCGCCATGAGCTGAAGGAGCCGCTCGGGATCCTCCTCCCCGGGATCGTCCGACGTGAGGACGATGGCGTCCGAATGGGCCGATGCGATGCGCGGCAGGTCGGCGTAGCGATCGAGCGCCTTGCCGCCCGAGACGCCGAAGGCGCTCACCACGCGGGCCCCGGGCCAGCTCGCCTCCACCGCTTCGAAGAAGCGCTGGTAGGAGATGTCGTTATGGGCGTAATCGACGATGCTCGCGAAGCGCCCGTCCGCCGAGGCGAAGGTCTCCATGCGGCCCGGCACCCTCGCGGTGGCGAGGGCCGAAGCGGAGACCTCCTGCGGAACCTCGAGGAGGTCCGCGAGCGCGAGGGCGCAGAGGGCGTTCTCCACGTTGAAGGCGCCGTCCATGGCGAGGCGGATGCGCCGCTCGCCCTCGGGCGTGCGGGCCGTGAAGGCGGTGGATCCCGGCGCCGCGTCGACGTCCCAGGCGAGGTAGTCGGCTTCCCGAAGCACGCCTGTGGCGCGCCCGCCGCCCATGCCGGAATCGCCGGGGCCGCCTCCCTCGGCCACGCCGAACGTGATGGACTCGCAGCCGGCCCTTCGCGCGGCGTCGAGCACCCGGTCCAGCTCCTCGGTGCCGAGGTTCACCACGGCATGGTCCGTGAGCTCGAAGATCTTCAGCTTGGAGGCCACGTAGTCCTCGTAGCTCGGATGTTCGATGGGAGAGATGTGGTCGTTGCCGATGTTCAGGAAGGCGGCGGCGAAGAGGTGGAGGCCGAGCGTGCGGTCGTACTTGAGCGCTTGGCTCGAGACCTCCATCACGCACGCCGAGAGGCCGGCCTCGCGAGCGTGGGCGAGGATCCGCCAGAGCTCGGGCGCCTCGGGCGTGGTGTTGGGCGATTCGTAGGTCGAGAGGCCGTCGAAGGTCTCGTGGGTGCCCACGAAGGCGCACGGCCTGCCCGCAGCCTCCAGGATGGCCCTGAGGTAGCGGGCCGTCGTGGTCTTGCCCTTGGTGCCGGTGATGCCCACGCAGACGACGTCTCGATCGGGATGGCCCCAGGCCTCGGCCGAGACGAGCGCCATGGCCCTGCGGATGTCGCTCACCACGAAGGCGGGGATGGCGGGGGTGGCAAGCCCAGCGGATGCGACGGCGCTGGCCACGGAGCGCTCCGCGACCCATGCGCAGGCGCCCGCCTCCACGGCCATGGCGAGGAAGCGGGGCTCGAAGTGCGCGCCCTTGCAGAAGAACACGTGCCCGGACGCCACGAGACGGCTGTCGCAGTCCGCGCCCGTCACATCGATCTCCCACTCGGCTGGCGCCATCTCCTGTCGCGAATCGGGCTCCTCGGGCGGCGCGGCGCCGAGCACCTCTTGAAGAAGGCCCGCCCCTTGGAGCAGGCGTCTGATGTCCGCGAGTTTCGGCATGGGCAGAGTATAGCCCGCGATGCGGGCCGCCGCCCGGGCCGCTGGCGTAGCTTGGGGCCTCTTACCTGCGGTTACGCAGAACCTATGCTAAACTCGTGCGCCACATGCCATGGGCGATTGGCGCAACGGTCAGCGCAGGTGCTTTACACGCACAAGGCTGGGGGTTCGAATCCCTCATCGCCCACCAGAAGACCAAACGGGCCCGGCTTAGCCGGGCCCGTTTGGTCTTCTATGGGGCGATGAGGGATTCGAACCCGACAGCGCGACAGTCCGGTGGACTGTCGCGGGGCCGCTGCCCAGTCTTGCGAACAGGTTCGCGCGAGTGCCCGACCCTACTCGTCGGGGAGCATGGCGGCGCCCTCGCCCTTCGTCCGCACGGCGTCGACGACGTT
>CANRLS010000115.1 GCA_947631545.1 uncultured Atopobiaceae bacterium | reverse complement strand
AGCTTTCGGTTCTGGACGGTAGCGGCGACTTCCGCTCAGACGAGTGTCTAGATCTCCTCGACGAAGCGGACATAGTGGCGACGAATCCGCCGTTCAGCCTGTTCAGAGAGTACGTGCACACCTTGATGGAGCACGAGAAGAAGTTCGTCATCATCGGGAGCCAAAACGCCATCACCTACAAGGAGATCTTTCCGCTTCTCAAGGAGAACGCGATGTGGCTAGGGTATGGGTTTCAGGGCGGCAATGCTTACTTCGCAATACCGAGCCAAGATAGGAAGTTTGCCAAGGGCGTGTACAACGTGGAAACAGGGCTGGTGAAGTTTAGGAACTGCTGTTGGTTCACCAACCTTGACATCAAGAAACGTCACGAGGAGCTTATCCTCGTTCCTCGATACAGCCCTGAGAGGTACCCCCATTACGACAACTACGACGCAATCGAGGTCTCCAAGGTCGCCAGTATTCCGTGTGATTACGTTGGCGTCATGGGAGTGCCTATCACGTTCCTTGACAAGTACGATCCTGATCAGTTCGAGATATTGGGGATGACAGACAGAAAGAACCTTTACGGGCTTAAGACGAAGGAATACAAACCGCGAGATAACCCTCGGTATGGTGATATGAACCGACGGGGAGTTTATATCGAAGGCGGTGAATACAAGCTCACTTACGCCCGCATCCTCATCCGCAACAAGCACCCTGAACAGCCAAAACTTTAGCTTTGAGCAAAGGCCATAACCATGGAGATCACGAACATTCCCGTCACCGTCCGCGAGCTCACCGAGGACTACTTCAACGACGATGAGGAGGGCGTCTCCGGCTACGGAGGGCACCTCGACATCCGCCCGCGCTACCAGCGCGAGTTCGTCTACAACGACAAGCAGCGCGATGAGGTCATCAGGACGGTTCTTCGCGGCCTGCCCCTGAACGTCATGTATTGGGCGAAGGTGGAGGGCAAGGATCGTTGGGAGGTGCTCGATGGCCAGCAGCGAACCATCTCCATCTGCGAGTACGTCGATGGCGGATTTTCCGTAGACGAGAGGTACTTCGATAACTTGCCGAAGGACGTGCAGCAGCGAATCCTCGACTACGAGCTCTTCGTCTACGGCTGCGATGGCACCGACAGTGAGAAGCTTGATTGGTTCAGGATCGTCAACATCGCCGGTGAGAAGCTCACCGACCAAGAGCTTAGGAACGCCGTCTATGCGGGGACGTGGACGGACGACGCGAAGCGCTACTTCTCCAAGACCAACGGTGCGGTGCAGCAGCTGGCGGGCGATTACCTCAAGGGCAAGGCCATTCGTCAGGAGTACCTCGAAACGGCGCTCGAGTGGATCATCGACCGCGAGGGGCTCGGCTCCATCGAGGCGTACATGGGCGCGCACCAGCACGATCAAAGCGCCGTCCAGCTCTGGAGCTACTTCCGAAGCGTCGTCGAATGGGTTCGGTACGTCTTCCCCGTCTACCGGAAGGAGATGAAGGGGCTTCCGTGGGGCCTTTTCTTCAACAGGCACGGCGAACGTACGGATTTCGACCCGAAGGCGCTTGAGGAGCAAGTCAGCTCCCTCATGGCCGACGAGGACGTGACGAGGAAGTCCGGCGTCTACGAGTACGTTCTGGAGGGCGACGAGCGGGCGTTGAACATCCGCGCGTTCGACGATCGCGAGCGCCGTGCAGCCTACGAGAGGCAGAAGGGCTTCTGCGCTCTCTGCTGCGTGCACTTTGAGTTTGAGGAGATGCACGCCGACCACATCGTGCCGTGGAGCAGGGGAGGCCATACGACTCTCGACAATTGCCAGATGCTCTGCCGGGACTGCAACCTCAAGAAAGGTGCGCAGTAAATCCCTGGGATGCTCGTACGCGATTAAGCCCGCACATTTCCGCTTCCGTGCAGGCCATGGCTCTCTAAAGCCACGAATACGATGCGTGTTGCGTTCCGCCGCTCACGGGTCGCGAGCGGCTCCTTTCGATAGCTCCCAAAGGTTGCCATCACTTCGCCACGCTCACCTCCCAATGCAGGGTGCCGATCATTCGAATCAGCTTGGGGAACCAGACGATACCGCAGGTCGGATGCCTCGTGCGAGATCTGACCTGCTTGCGATTTCGCCGCAGGACGAATCACTTGGGTAGAGGGAGATTCTGTGAATGTGGCGTGGCCTCTCCTTTGCCCTATGATGGCGATGCCACATCGTTCGACGCCGCACGGCGCCGGGCATCACAATCGAGGTCGCGAGTCGCTTGCGGATGTCCCGTAGAAGCTGCCGCGCGCTTGCTGTGTCCCTTTCGAGGGGATGTGGCGTCTGCCATATCGCCGAGGGAAGGGACTGACGATGTCGAAGAAGGACTTCAGGGGGACGTTGAGGACGCTCCTCGTGGTGGCGGTGCTCGCCATCTGCGCCGCCGTTCTCGCTCCCGCGAACGCAGCCTGGGCCGCTGAGACCGATACGGGCGAGCCCCTCGCTGAGCAGCCGGGCATCGAGGACGTCAAGGTTGGCGACACCATCGAGGGAAGCGTCGATGCGGATCACATGTCGTGCATATACGCACTTACGCTCCCGAACTCGGGCATCGTCCACTTGGATGTGACGTCGTCTGCGAGCTACGGCATATACCTCCATACGAGCCCCTACGGGGGTGAAATGAGGGAGTACAGGATTTGGCAGGATAGCGGCTACGTGAAAGGTGATCTCCCCATGAGGGAGGATGCCTATGAAATTGTCCTCGATGCGGGCACGTACTACCTCGAGATGTCAAGGCAATACTATTCGAGCTCCATCCCGTCGTTCACAATCCAAACGAGCCTCGAGACGTATCCGGCGACCGAGACTGAGCCGAACGACACGCTGAAGGAAGCCAACCTTTTCGTTCCCGGTGAGGACATCTCCGGTGTCATCTCCGTCCGCCATGACAGTGATTGGTATCGCTTCACGTTGCCCGAATCGAAGATCCTGAGCCTGTCTATGACTGCCGAGATCCAATGTTACGAGCTGCACATCTACAACGATCAAAGCACTGATTACATTTGGACTTCGGGCACGACGGTTTGGAACGACTCCACGCGCATCATCAAAAAGAACTATCACATCGCTCTTAATGCCGGCACATACTACCTGCAAGTTGGTACTTGGCTTGGTTGGGGCTCCTCCGGCCCATACTCCATCAAGACATCGCTGAGCGCCCCGAGCGTGGACATGTACCGCATGTACAACCCCAATACGGGCGAGCACCTCTACACGGCCAG
>CANRLS010000114.1 GCA_947631545.1 uncultured Atopobiaceae bacterium | reverse complement strand
CCGAACGGCGCCTCGCGTGCGAGGTATTCGCCGATGACGGCGACCTCGGCCTCGCGGGGCGCCCGGTAGTCCAGGTAGCGCGCGTTGCCCGCCGGAATCGGCTCCGGCGACCCTCCGCCATCGCCTGTTCCGGGTATCTCGACGAAAGAGAGGTAGCGCTCGAGCACGTGCTGGGCGCTCGACGCCGTCGTACGGCCATCGCAGACCTCGCCCTCGACGGAGAAGAGCAGTCGCGGCACGACGTCCCAGTCGTGGTCGTCCACGAGGGCGGTGCCCCTCGCCCGCGCGTCGCCGATCTCGTCCAGCAGCGCCAGGAGGACGCTGTCCACGAGCGGATGGCCCGGATATACGAAGAGCGCCTGGGGTTTCGCCGCGTCGACGGCCGCCCGGTCGAAGCAGACGCGCTCGTAGCTCCGCTGGACGGCCCGCTCGCCGTAGAGCTCGAGGGCCCTCTCCCGCACCGCCTTCGGCACCTTGGCGATCCGCAAGCGTCCGGCCTCCGGCTGCGTGCAGACGCCGCCGAGTCGGCGGAGCGCCTGCATGAAGCAGGAGGCCACGAAGTGCGGCTCCAGCCTGTGCGCTAGCTCGCGCTCCATATGCTCCCGGATGGAGCGAACCCTCGCCTCGCCCATGATGGTGTCGTCGAGGGCACGCTCGTCGAGCACACGCCTGAGCGCTTCGAGGTCCGTCGCCTGGCTCACGGTCTGGTGGAGCCTCTCCCGGACCTTCGGGTCGTCGCCGTAGCGGACGGCGTCGCGGAGCAGGTCGGAGAGGTGTCTGTCCTCTCCGAACGTGAGGAGCCCGAGCACGTCGTAGACGCGGCCGCCGAGCGCCCTCCGCTCCTCCTCGAGCTTCTCTAGCAGCCGCCCGTAGACCTCGCCCTCCCGCGTCTCCCAGGAGACGAGATTCCAGAGGTGGCAGACCTCGGTCTGGCCGATACGATGGATGCGGCCGAACCGCTGCTCGAGGCGGTTGGGGTTCCACGGCAGGTCGTAGGAGACCATGAGGTGGGCGTACTGGAGGTTGATGCTCTCGCCCGCCGCGTCCGTGGCGATGAGCACCCGCACGTTCTCGTCCTGGCGGAAGGCCGCTTCGACTTCCCTGCGCGCGGCGTGGTTGAGACCCCCGTGAATAGTCACGACAGCGTCAGGGTCGCCAAGGAGATTCGCCACGCGCTCCCGCAGGTAGACGAGGGTATCGGTGAACTCTGTGAAGATGATGAGCTTCTCGCGGCGGCCCGCTGCGCCGAAGAGCTCGCCGTTCTCCTGGATCACCCGCGAGAGCTCGCTCCACTTCATGTCCTCGCGCGAGTAGCGGACGATCTCGGCCTGCTTTGAGAGCCTTTCGAGGGTGCGAATCTCCGCCTCGAGCTCCTCGAGCGTCTGGGAGGTGAGGACGGTCCCCACGAGGAGCTCCTCCGTCTCCTCCAGCTCATTCGCCGTGAGGTCGTCCTCGTCGAAGTCCGAGACGTTGGGGAGGCTCGGCGCGCCCACCCTGCCCTTAAGGCCCTCGCGGGCCTCGCGAAGGTGCCCCTCGAGACGCGCCTTCCTGCGCAGGAGGGACTCGTGGATGGCTGCGGGAGAGGAGGCAAGCCTCCGCTGTAGCAGCGTGAGGGCGAAGCCGACGGCGTTCCGCTTCGACGGGTCGAGGCGCTCCGCCCGGTTGAACTCCTCCCGCACGTAGGAGGTGACGGCGTCGTAGAGCGCCCGCTCCTGTACGGAGAGGCCGTAGTTCACGGTGTAGGAGCGGCGCTCGGGGAAGAGCGGGGTTCCGTCGAACTTCAGCAGCTGCTCCTTGAGCATCCTTCGCATGACGTCGTCCACCTTGGGCTCGCGCTGCGTCTTGGGGTCGAAGTGGGCGCCCCCCTCGAAGCGGTCCGGGTCGACGAGCTGCATGAAGAGCTGGAAGTCCCCGGCGTGGCCGTTGTGCGGCGTCGCCGTGAGGAGGAGCAGGTGCTCGGTGATGGTTCCGAGGAGCCGGCCGAGCTTGTAACGCTTGGTCTCCTTCACCTCCCTCCCCATCACGTGGGCGGCCAGCTTGTGGGCCTCATCCACAACCACGAGGTCCCAGGTCGACGCCCGTAGAAGCGCCTGCACGGCCTCGTCGCGCGAGAGCTTGTCCAGGCGGGCGATGAGCAGCTTGTGGGTCGAGAAGGGGTTGGCCCCCGCGGCCGAGGCGGCGTGGATCAGGTCGTTGGTGAGGATCTCGAAGTCCAGGTCGAACTTGCCCTTGAGCTCGTCGCGCCACTGCTCGCAGATGCTGCCGGGGACCACGATGAGGCAGCGCTCGACGTCGCCCCGAATGAGCATCTCCTTGACGAGCAGGCCGGTCATGACCGTCTTGCCCGCCCCTGGGTCGTCGGCGAGCACGTAGCGGAGCGGGAGCTTCGGGAGCATCTGGTTGTAGACGGCGTCGATCTGGTGCGGGAGAGGGTCGACCGTGGAGAGGCGCACCGCCAGGAATGGGTCGAACCTCCCGGCGAGGAGGATGCGGTGGGCCTCCGACGCGAGCTTGAAGTCGTCCGCGTCGGCCGTGAACGACCCCTCGTCGACGGCGACGAGGTCAATCGACCGCTCATCGTCGCGGGTGAGGAGCCGGCTTTGAATCTTGCCGTCCGGGAGCCTGTAGTCCACCTCGACGCTTTCGCCGTACTTGCTGACGGCCCTGACCTCGACGACGGTCTCCCCGTGGATGCCCTTGAGGCGGCTGCCTGCGGAGATGTCCTCGAGCTTCACCATGTGCGTTTCATCCGTCCGTCAAGCTGCTGCTTTCATTGCACCACTCGATAGTCTATTCGACAGGCTGCCAGCCGCAGCCATCGTCTTCATCTGGCTCTTCGCTATCCGGTACCGCATACGTGGAGAGGTCGATGCCCTCGCTCTCGGCGCACCTTATGAGCTGTTCGGGTGTGGCCTCCTCCATGGCGACTACAGCCCCGAAGGCGTAGGGCGAGCCCGCAAACGTCGCCGACCCGTAGTAGTCGATCAGATCCGCGCGCAGTCTATCGACATCGATCTCTACTCTCATCGGGTCCTTCCCGCCTCTCTCACCGCCAATCGATAGCATTCATGTTTTGCCGCAAGGCCGAGACTCCTTGGCAACTTAGAGGGCATACGCACTGAATGTCCTCGCTGATCACCAACATTCGTATACCAGAACCACTGACTTGGTTCGTGGCCATCGAGCACCAGACTCGGCAAATCCAAGACCCATCAATGCCCCGGCAGTGTCAAAGCCCCGATAGAAGCTGATCCC
>CANRLS010000113.1 GCA_947631545.1 uncultured Atopobiaceae bacterium | reverse complement strand
GACGATGCCGATTTCCGATTCGTGGGAGCTGCCCGAGCGCTATCGGCGGCTCGACGCCACCTACGACGAGGCGCTGGAGATGCTCGCGGCCACGCGGCGGCTGGGCATAAGCCCCATGCTGGAGACCGTCATCGACATGCTCGACGAGCTGGGGCGTCCCGACGGCGCCTATCGCATCGTGCAGATCGCCGGCACCAACGGCAAGACCTCGACCTCGCGCTACGCGGCGGCGATCCTCGCCGGCGAGGGCTACCGCACGGCGCTCTACACCTCGCCGGAGCTCGTCTCCATGACCGAGCGCATGGAGGTGGACGGCGAGCCCGTCTCCGAGAGGGCCTTCGCCCATGGTGTCGCCTGCGCCGTGAGGGCCGGCGAGCGGGTGAACGGGGCCCGGCGCGAGGCGGGGGAGCGCCCCTACGACATCACCGAGTTCGACCTGCTCACGGTGGCCGCGCTCGTCGTCTACGCAGAGGCGGGCGTGGACGTGGCCGTGCTCGAGGTGGGCATGGGGGGCCGCTGGGACGCCACGAGCGCCACCCGTCCCGAGCTCACCTGCGTGACCGGCATCGGCCTCGACCACATGCAGGTGCTTGGCGATACCCTCGAGGCCATCGCGGCCGAGAAGGCGGCGGTCGTCAAGCGGGGGCAGCGGGCCTGCATCCTCGGGCCGGGTTGCCTCGCCGTCCCCTCCGTCCGGGCCGTGCTCGACGGCCGCGCGCGGAGCCAGCGCGTGAGCGTGACGAACGTGATCCCCGACGCCTGGGAGGACGACCCCGGCGCCGATTACGGCCGCCATGCCGCCTTCACCGTGGACCACGATCCCGCGTTCCTCGGCGACCGCCTCGTCCTCGGCGTGACCACGCCCCACTGGCCCTACGTGCGGCTCTGCGCCCAGAAGCCCGCCTACCAAGCCCAGAACATCGCCTGCGCGGTCGCGCTCTGCGAGGCCTTTTGCGGCCGGCCGCTCGACGAGGAGCGCCTCGCTGAGAGCGTCGCCCGCTGCCCTACGCCCGGGCGCTTCGACATCGTTTCCGCCGAGCCGCTCCACCTGGTGGATGCCTGCCATAACCCGCAGTCCGTGGAGACCTTCCTCGCCTCATTCGAGCCCCTGGCGCCGACTATCGGCGAGCGCCCCGCGCTTCTCTGCGCCTGCCTCGCCGACAAGGACGCTCGCGGGATGACGGCGCTCCTCGCGCGGGAGTTCGACGAGATCTACGTCACGCGGACCGCCTCGTCGAGGGCGCTCTCCGTCTGCGAGCTGGCCGAGCGGTTCCGCGCGGCCGGCGCCGAGCCGGCGGGGATCTTCGACTCCGTCCCCGAGGCCTGCGAGGCGCTCGATTCCTCGCCCTACGTGGCGCTCGGAACCATTACACTGGCGGGCGAGGTCACCCACTGGCATCGTTTTCACTGAGCGTTCGCGCCAAGCGGCGCCGGAGGCGGACCTTATCGTAGAGCGCCCGGGGAACCTCGCGGGCGGCTCTTCTCGAGGGGGCCCATCTTAGGGGGAGAGAGGGTCAGAGCCGATGGTCACGACCATTCGAGACATCGCCAAGATGGCGGGGGTCTCCAACGCCGCCGTATCGCGCTATCTCAACGGCGGTCCCGTGGGCGAGGAGAAGCGCGAGAAGATCCGCGAGGCCATCGAGGCGACGGGCTACCATCCCTCGGCCAAGGCCCGAAGCCTGCGCTCGGGCAAGGGCAACCTCGTGGGCGTGGTGGTGCCCAAGATCAACTCCGAGACCATCAGCCGCGTCACCGCCGGCATCGACGACGTGCTCCGCGACCATGGCTATCACATGGTGCTCGGCAATTCCGAGAACGATCCCAGCTTGGAGCTCGACTAACTCTCGATCTTCGAGAGCTATCCCGTGGACGGGATCATCCTCGTGGCCACGGTCATCACGCTGAAGCATCGCCAGTTCCTCACCGGAACGGCGACGCCGGCCGTGGTGGTGGGCCAGCATGTGGACGGCGTGAGCTGCGTCTACCACGACGATGTGGGCGCGGCGGCGGAGCTCGCCCGCACGCTCGTGGAGCGCTTCCCCAACGGGCGCTTCGCCTTCATCGGCGTCCGCCAGGACGATCGCGCCGCCGGCGCCGGGAGGCTCCAGGGCTTCATGGGGGGCCTGGCCTCTCGCGGCATCGCCCTCGAGGCGTCCTGCGTGGCGCGATCCGACTTCACGGTGGAGGGCGGCCACGAGGCGGCGCGGAAGCTCATCGAGGCCGACGATTCCATCACGGTCATCGCCTGCGCCACCGACACCATCGCCGCCGGCGCCATCGAGGCCGTCCAGGAGCGCTACGGCAAGCGTCCGGGCGAGGAGGGCGTCCCGCTCGTCACGGGCTTCGGCGACAACCTGCTCTTGAGGGCCGTGACGGGGGGCATCCCCACCGTGCACTTCGCCTACCGGACGAGCGGAGAGCGCGGAGCCGAGACGCTCCTCGACCTCATGCGGAGCCCCGATGCCGTGCCGATGCAGACGCTTCTGGGCTACAGGCTGGTGGGCGTGGGCTAGGCGCCGACGCCTCGTATCGCTCGCCCTCGAAACGTCCTTCTCCCTGCGGATCGATTGGTTTCGAAGCGGTCCCGGCTTGCGCTCGAATCGTCTCGATACGATTTCGGAATTCGCTATTGAAACGTGCGTTGTAATCGATAACAATCGCGCCTAGAGAGAGTCCGTCCGCGTTCGGAGAGAGCGTCGCGGGCGGCAGGGAGGTGGCACCCCGTGCGCGGGGGCCTCGTTGTCGGGCCAGGGGCGGCGCGAAGCGGCCGAACCTGGGGAGGGGAGTGTCCATGGCATTGGATTACGCGAAGTCGGCGCGTGAGGTGCTCGAGAAGGTAGGTGGCGCTGATAACGTGGCTTCGGCCGCCCACTGCGCGACCCGCCTTCGCCTCGTCATCGCCGACAACTCCAAGGTGGACAAGACCGCCTTGGAGAACATCGACGGCGTCAAGGGCGTCTTCGAGGCCCAGGGCCAGACGCAGATCATCTTCGGCACCGGCACCGTCAACAAGGTCTATGAGGAGTTCCTCAAGGCCGGCGGCATCACCGAGGCCTCCAAGGAGGAGGCCAAGCAGGCCGCGGCCGCGCAGCAGAACATCGTGATGCGCGGCATCAAGCTCCTGGGCGACGTCTTCGTGCCCATCATCCCGGCGATCGTGGCCTCCGGCCTCCTGCTGGGCATCATGTCCACGCTCAACTTCATGATGAGCCAGGGCTACTTCACGATCTCCACCGAGAACCCCATCTGGGTCAC
>CANRLS010000112.1 GCA_947631545.1 uncultured Atopobiaceae bacterium | reverse complement strand
CGCCGTCCGGCGGATGCCGCCGTCGCCGATAGATGACGTTGTGTTATCAAGAGGACGACATCGCCGAAGGCACGATCCAAGGAGGAAGACATGGGAGCTTGGCTCATCACCGGCTGTTCGTCGGGGCTCGGCAGGGCGCTCGCGGAGACGCTCCTCGAGAAGGGCCACGACGTGGCGGCCACCGCGAGGAATCCCGAGAAGCTGGCCGACCTCGTGGAGGCGCATCCCGAGCACGCGGCGGCGTTCGCGCTCGACGTCACCGACCGCGCGTCGATCGACGAGGCCGTGGCGCTGGCCACCGAGCGCTTCGGCGCCATCGACGTCCTCGTGAACAACGCCGGCTACTGCCTGCGCGGCGCCGTGGAGGAGTGCACCCCCGAGGAGATCCAGGCCCAGTTCGACACGAACTTCTTCGGGCCCGTGGCGCTCATCCAGCGGGTGCTCCCGGCCATGCGCGCCGCACGAAAGGGCGCCATCGTGAACTACTCCTCGATCGCGGCCCTGAACACGTCGGCCGGCTCGGCCTTCTACGGTGCCTCCAAGGCGGCCATCGAGGCCATGAGCGACGGGCTCCGAGACGAGGTCTCGCCCCTCGGCATCAAGGTCATGATCGTGGAGCCGGGCCCCTTCGCGACCGACTTCTACAACCGCTCGCTGAACGTGAACGAGAACGACATCTCCGACTACGCCGCCACCGCCGGCGCGCGCAAGGTGCGCCAGGAGGAGCCGGGCAAGGGGGCCTCGGGCTGGGGCAGCACCAAGGGCGCGGCCGAGGCCGTCATCAGCGCCATCGAGAGCGAGGAGCCGCCGCTTCGCCTGCTCCTCGGGGCCACCGCCATCGCGAGCGCCGAGCGCCTCATCGCCACCAAACAGGGCGAAATCGAGACCTGGCGCGAGACGATCCTCATCTCGGACAAGTAGGCCGGGCCGCGCGATACGGTCCGTCGCCGCCGCCACCGGCGCGGGGCATGGGCGCCAGGTCCATCGCGAGCGCCCATGGCGGGCATAATCGTGGGGGAAGGCCCGCTCAGGCGGGCGGGATCTTCAGACCACGTGGAGGAGCGCGCCATGGCAGATCGACAGCTCACCCTCGCCTACCTCGGAAACGGCAAGGGAGCGAATCGCTACCACATCCCCTTTGCGATGGCGTTGCCCGAGCTCTTCCGCGTGAAGTGGATCCAGGCCCGCCACGTGGACCACAGCGCGTGGGCCGCATGGCCGGGCGTTGCCTACACCACGAGCCTCGAGGAGGTGCTCCGCGACCCGGAGGTGGACATCGTGGAGGTGGTGACCCCCGCCCCCACCCACTACGAGCTCGCGCGCCGGGTGCTGGCGAGCGGCAAGCACTGCGTGGTGGACAAGCCCTTCTGCGCGAGCGCCGACGAGGCGGAGGAGCTCTTCGCCCTCGCCGAGCTCCAGGGCGTGAGCCTGCAGTGCTATCAGAACCGCCGGCTCGACGGAGAGATCCAGACCGCCCGCCAGCTCATGGAGGAGGGCCGGCTGGGCGATGTGTACGAGGCCGTGGTGGCCTTCGACGGCTATTGGCCCACGATGCCCAACCCCGCCCCCTACGACCCCATCAACGGGGCGGTCTACGGGCTCGGATGCCACGAGGTGGACCAGCTCATCTACCTCTTCGGGCTGCCGGAGGGCTGCGCGGCCGACGTTCGGCAGTTCCTGGGCCAGGGCGAGTCCGACGACTACTACGACATCGACCTCCTCTACGGCTCGAGGAACCTCAAGGCGAGCGCCAAGGGCTGCAACTTCATGGCGCAGCCGCGGCCGAGCATCGCCCTCTGGGGCACCAAGGGCTCCTACGTGAAGGAGACGAAGGACGCCCAGGAGCGCGACCTCAAACGGTTCTACCTGCCGGCCGGGCACCCGGATTTTGGCCTCGAGCGGCCCCGCGACTGGGGCACGCTCGTGACCTACGACGACGAGGGGCGCTACCACGAGGAGCGCCTGGAGACGGTGCGCTCGAGCTACTGCGGCTTCTACGAGGCGCTCTACGAGACGGTGGCCAACGGGGCCCCGCCCTTCGTGAAGCCCGAGGAGACCCTCTGCCAGATGCGGATCTTGGAGGAGGCCACGCGAGGCCTCGCGTGAGACGAGCGGATCTCCTGAGGGAGGCGGCGCACCACCGCCCCCTGGCCTGGCGCTGGCTGCGGAGGGCGGCGCCTCCCCGAAGGCGCGATGACGCGTGCCGGAAGGCGCACCCAGGCGGCTCCTGGCCCGGTCGGGGTCGCGACGGGACGGATCCCTTGGCGAAGCGCGCCGCTGCCGCTAGAGCGCGAGGCGGGCGCGGCAGGCCACCGTGCCCTCGGGATCCCTCACGTAGATGTCGCTCGCGCGGCCCTCTCCCCCGTCGCCTTCGCCATCCCTTCGCCAGACGCTCACCGTCTGGCCCTCGCGGCACTGCGAGAGGTAGTGGATCTCGACGTCGGCCACGGGGCGCTCCTCCAGCTCGTCGCGCGTGAAGGCGTCGAGCACGAGGTTCACGTAGCGGAGGTTGTTCATGTGGCCGTTGTTGTCGATGTCGCAGTAGCGGATCGTGTGGGGGAAGACCTCGAGGGCGCCCTCGGCCGCGCGGTCGAGACGGCGGAAGGGGCCCACGCTCGTCATCCCCTCCTCGTAGAGGGAGTTGGGGAACGCCACGGCCTCCGGATGCGACACCCGTTGGCGCTCCAGGTCGAAGAAGCAGCATTCGAGCCGACCCGCGCACATGAGCTCGCCCTTCTGCCGGACCTCGTACTCATGGGTCATGAAGCGGCGGCCCGGCTTGCCGCTCACCCAGGTGGTGAGCTCGACGGGCGAGAACGTGTCGGCCTTGGCGAGGACGCGCAGGCGATAGCGCGTGAACATCCAGCCGATGCCGTACTTGTAGGGGAGCACGTCGTTGCCCAGGTCATGGAGGGCCATGTGCCGCGTCACCGTGGCCTGGAAGAGCTCGAGGTAGCCGCGAGGCCCGCAGTGGGCGTCGGGATCGGTCTCGCGGAAGTCGAGGTCGCGCTGGAAGGTGTAGGGCATGGGCGCTCCTTGCGGTGCGGCTGCGGTGGTTGGACGTGCGACCACAGTCTACGCATGCCGAGCCCTCCAGGTGGGCGTGCCGAGCCCTGCGGGTGGGCGTGCCGAGCCCTGCGGGGGCGAGGACGCGATGACGCCTGCGCGCGCCGACGTCCGTGCCCCTCCGAGCCCTGCGGGTGGGCGTGCCGAGCCCTGCGGGGCGTACCGAGCCCTGCGGGGGCGATGACGCGATGACGCCTGCGCGC
>CANRLS010000111.1 GCA_947631545.1 uncultured Atopobiaceae bacterium | reverse complement strand
CTGGTGCAGCTCGACGACGGCTACTGCTTCGCCCGTCCCATCTAGCGCAAGCGATCGCCAGGCGTGGCCGCCGGGCCTCCCGCATGTCCTGCGACCACGCACGTGCGGTGCGCGACGGCGCGGCACCTCGTTGTGCACCGGCACGGAAGCGGCTCTCGCCCGACGTGCGCTCTGCAGGCGCGAACGCGCAATCACACAGTGCGAGCCTCGTAGAAAACCAACCGCGGCTCGCCGACCGTCTCCGGCGCATCGGATGTGCTCTCCGGCGCGCAATCAGAGGCAAGGCTCCACTCGAGGAGCACAGATCTCCCTTCCAAGAGATCGTCTCGGAACATACTCCGTACGTTACGCGCGTAGCCAAGGAGCTTCTGAAGCAACCACCTAGGCAGGAATTCCCTATCCCCCTTGCTCGACGTGAGATGCCCATCGGCATCGAATGTGAGCGATACGTTGAGTTTGTGCTCGCTTACGAGGTTCCAGAGGTCATCGGCAACGGCTTCTATGGTCACAGAACCCAGAGAGACTTCGAGCGTGCCACTCTGATGGGCGACGAAGTAGGGGTAGTAGACCACCATCCCCCGGTCGCCCAGACGCCGATAGAGCCTATCCGCGAATTGCTCCGATTCCCGAGCGGGCCTGCCCACGAGACGCGGGAGGTTGAGGTCGTTCCCGTTCATGACGGCAGAGCGAATGGTCCAGAGGCGATCGCCGTCCAACGTCGTTCCCGGCGTGTAGGTGCGCCAAGGGATCGACGGCAGCGACGAATCCCTCAGCTCGTAGAATCCCAGGAGCTTATTGACCATTGCCCGTCCTTTCTAGCCCATCGGTGGCCGATATGATGCCATGACGAGACGCCCCCTGGCGCAGATTCGGCGGTTCAGAGGTTCCCGATCCTCTCCTTGATCTTCTCGATATCCACGTCATCGAGGATGTTGGCGAAGGATCGACCGGTATAGTCCTCATAGGTCTTGATGGCATAAGCGTCCATCATGCCGGCGATGTAGTCGCAGCGGAGCCGCTTCTGGTAGTTCTTCTTGAAGGTGGCCTCCTCTTGGCCGTAGAACTCCTTAAGATCCGAGAGGTCGTACTGGCGCTCGACGAGATCAACCCTATACGGCGGGGTCAGGAGCTGGGGATGAGCCGAGTACAGCCATTCGAGATACCAGAGCAGATGCTCGGCTCGCTTTTCATGGGCATAGACGCCATGGGAATTGTTCACGCATTTGAACGTCGTCTCGTAAAGCCCGTTGGCGAGTTCGGCAAACTTACCGAACTGTAGCTCCTCAGTCTGCTCGGTCCCGGTTCTCTGCTTGAACCTCTTATCGGTGACTGGGAGCATCTTCACATCATTGATGAGAGTCTTTATGATCAGCGAGGTAAGTTCCTGTCGGAAAAGATGCTCGTAATTGAATGAACTCACATACTGTTCTCCACGACTGTTTGCCTTCTTCTTCGCCTCATCGATAATCGTAGAGAGTATGTTCTGGGCCTCCTTGAAATCCCTGATTCTTTTATCTCTAACCTTAACTTCCTCCTCTTCTTCAATATCATATTTCCTGAGGTTGAACTCCTGGATGTATGTATCGATATCGAAGACAGGAAGTCGCAGGCAATCCTCAAGGTCATGCGCCGCGAAAGCTATCTCGTCTGCCCGATCGATGATCTGAACGTCGATGGTTCTCACTCGCACTTCTTCTTGCGGCTCGCCGGTGTTCTTGAGAAAGTCATCGAGCAGCTTGTAATCGTCGTCATAGATGAACTTCTTGCAGTGCTCTTTCCCACCGTGCGAGGTGAGAAGGCTCTTATCCATGCCCGTTGTGTCATCGCGCCTCTTGAAGTACTTCACAATGCTGAAGAGCGTGCGATACGTGAGGTTAAGTCCCTGCGATCCCGCGTTCTTTTGCTCCACGCGCGTGAGCGTGCGCAACGACTGCGCATTGCCCTCGAAGCCACCGATATCGTCATATATCTGATCGAGCACGCGCTCGCCAGCATGCCCGAATGGCGGATTGCCAATGTCATGGGCAAGCGCTCCCGCGCGGATGGCGAACACGGGGTTGCCGATGCGCTTGCGCTCGTTTGGATCTTCCGGGTAGTACCACTCCTTGACGTCGTCATTATGGGTGAGCGATTCAGCGATCTGCGCCACCTCGAGGCTGTGCGTGAGCCTGTTTCGAAAGAAGTTCTCGGAGCGAACATCGAGCAGCTGCATCTTGCCCTGCAGCCTTCGGAAGGCCGGCGAATACATAATCCGCGTGAAATCACGATGATAAGAGCCCTCCGGGCGAGGATTCTTATGGTGACCATGAACGCGATCGTTCAGCATCGGCATTGGTGCCATACGATCTCCTTACCTCAATGCGAGTCACCCTTGTCGTCGAATCAAGTATAGGGCGGCCAGCGAATAGCATCTGCGCATGCCGAGCACTTCAAGGAAAGTGCGCCGATCTCCAAGGTGAACGTGTCTTCCCTACTGCACCCCCAACAAATTGTGGCGACATCCTTTTCGCGACGACGCAAGCCCGATCAATGCTTCCGCCGAGCTCGAGCGCGTCGAGTGATTGGGCAGCAGAGCTAAGCCCGAGCGCATATGCGACGACGGGCCGTGGCCGCGATACAACACTCGCCGTAGCATGCGGGAAGGAGGCCCCCGCCGGCGGGCGCGATGCTCGCTGACGGGGGCCTCCCCGCTAGGTTGAAGTCCCTGGAGAACGTAGGGACCGGAACCCGATGTTGGGTGCGAGGGACGCGGATCTATCTCGATCCCGCCGCCCCTCGGCTCCCGGGAGCGCTTGTCGCTCCCGGGAATCGCAGGTGGCTAGTTGGCGTCGGGGGCCGGGATGTCGAGCGCGAACCACTTGGCGTTCTCGCCCTGCCAGCCGCCGGTGGTGCTGAGCACGTCGTACTCGTGCTCGTCCACCGTCCAGAGGTGGGTGCCGCGGGTCGCGTTGGGGTTGAAGAGCTGGTAGACGGGGTAGCCGCTGTCCACGGAGCCGTAGAAGACGGGCTGCTGGCTGTTGTCCCAGCTCCAGCCGAGCCCCTGGAGGTACTGCGCCTCGGCCTTGGCGGTCGTGAAGTAGTGGTCCTGGCTGTTGGGGTTGTAGAGGCGGTAGACCGGCTGGCCCTCGCTGGGCGCGATCCAGGCCTCGCCCTCCTCGACCCAGACGCCGGTGTTCGTGAGCGCCGTGATCTCGGCCTGCTGGGTGGTGAGCAGGTGCTCGCCCGTGGCCCTGTTGTAGAGGCGCATCACGGTCGTGCCCGTGGCCGGGGTGGGCGCCACGCCCTCGACG
>CANRLS010000110.1 GCA_947631545.1 uncultured Atopobiaceae bacterium | reverse complement strand
GCGCCTCGCACACGCGACCTGTCGTGGCATGCCCTCGCGCTGCGGTGCCTCGCTCGTAAGACCTGGAATGGCATGCCCTCGCGATGGCACCTCGCTCGTAAGACCTGAGATGGCATGCCCTCGCGATGGCACCTCGAACAACTGCTTGGGGACGAGAACTCGAGGGAAAGAACGGGGCGCCCTGGGGCGCCCCGTTTCCTCTCTCTGCCCTCTCTCGAGGGCGGGTCGCCGGAGCGGCCCTTGGCATCGCGGCCTAATCCACCCACTCCTGGCCGCCGTGCTTTGCCTGTATGGAGAGCAGCACGAGCCCGATGATGAGCGAGATCGAGCCGCAGACGAGCACCATGATGCCGTTTTCGGGCAGATCCTGCCCGCCCTTGATGATGATGGACATCACGGCGATGTTGGCGAGCGCCGCCGCGCCGAAGGACGTGCAGACGTTGATCATCTTGAGGCAGCGGAGCACGTACTGGCCCGACGTCTGGCAGTTGAAGACGCCCCGGAAGGCGAGTGCGATCTCGCCCAGGGCGATGACGGCCATGCCGAGGCCGGTGATGGTGCTGTACTCGACGTGGGCGCCGAAGTCCCTGTTCAAGATCCCCGCGCCGAACCACATGTAGACGCAGCTCACGATCACGCAGAGGGCGCCCGCCAGCTGGCAGCGCCAGAGCTCCTGGTGCTTGACCGAGAAGTTGCGGTGGTAGCGCTCGGCCTTGACGTAGCCGTCGACGATGAAGTTCTTGGAGAAGGCCATCGTCACCGAGAAGAGGGCGTTCACGAAGAGGAAGCCCGAGACGTCGATCATGCCGACGACGAGCTTGATGGCGGTGAAGATGATGGTCCAAGCGCTGGAGAGCTTGGTGATGAGGACCCAGTTGCGGATGGTGGTGGTGCGGAGCTCGCGCTTCTTGGCGATCTCTCCGTCGGGGTCGAAGCGCTTCTGGAAGCCCTTGAGGATGGCCTGGACGCGCTGGTAGTCGAGGCCGAGGAGCGAGATGTCGGAGCCCTTGTCGGTCTCGCGCTTGATGGTGACGGTGTGCGGGTCGCCCTCGTAGGCGCCGGAGTCCCAGTCGGCCTTGGAGTACTCCTCGGTGGTGTAGTCGCCGAACTGCGACATGTCCACGTGCCATTCGCTCGCCTGGTCGTAGTCGATGCCGAGCCTCTTGGCGATCTTGTCCTTGTCGAGGGTGAGCATGGGGGGAGTGCCTTCCCGTGGTGAAGCGACCTACCGATGCGAGTATAGCGCCCTGCCTTGCCTTGTCAGAGGATAGCGCGAAGCCGACGCGCTCCGGGACTCGATCGGTCCCGCGGGCGCGCATCGCTACGGGATGCGCATATATCTACGGGGATGGAAGTGGGGCCGCTCCCCTTGGGGGACGCGTCCCTGATGCGCAGGGGTAGATACCTCGCGTGGGCGCAGCGCGAGGAGGGCCGACCATGAATATGCTCCTGATGACGTTCAGGCCGGGCATGGACCCCGAAGCGGTGTCGAAGCGCGAGATAGCGGGCATCCGCCGCCGGCTCATCGTCTCCATCATCTGCACGGTCCCCCTCTTCTACCTGGGACTCGCCCGGGGCTTCCACTGGCCGCTTCCCGCATGGATGGCCGGCGAGCGGGGCGCCGTGGCGCTCGCCCTCACGCAGTTCCTGCTCCTCCTGCCCGTGCTCGTGGTGAACCGGTCGATCTTCTCGAGCGGGTTCCGCTCGCTCGCGAGGCTCCGCGCCAACATGGACGCGCTCGTGGCGCTCGGCGCCGGCGCGGCGACGGTCTACGGCGTCTGGGGCATCTACGCCATCGGCGCGGGCCTCGGCCAGGGCGACGCCAGGCTCGTGGACTACGGGCTCGGCTGCGTCTACTTCGAGAGCGCGGGCATGATCCTCACCCTCATCACGCTGGGGAAGCTCTTCGAGGCCATGGCGCGCGGACGCACCACGAACGCGCTCTCCTCCCTCTACCGCATGGCGCCCAAGAAGGCGACCAAGCTCGTGGACGGCAAGGAGGTGGAGGTCGACGCGTCCGCTGTGGCCGTGGGCGACACGCTCGCGGTGAAGGCCGGGCAGGCGGTGCCGGTGGACGGCGTCGTGCTCTCGGGCGAGGGCTCGGTGGACGAGAGCGCCATCACCGGCGAGTCGATGCCGGTGGAGAAGCGCCCGGGAAGCGAGGTCACGGGCTCCACCGTGCTGGACGACGGGTACTTCACCATGCGGGCGATGCGCGTGGGCAAGGACACGACGCTCTCGGGCATCATCCGCCTCGTGGAGGAGGCCCAGCTGAGCCAGGCGCCGGCCCAGCGGCTGGCCGACCGCGTGAGCGCCATCTTCATCCCGGCGATGATCGGCGTGGCCGTGGTGGCGCTCGTCGTGTGGCTGCTATTGGGCGCGGGGCTCTCGTTCGCCCTCACGCGCGCCATCTCGGTGCTCATCATCACGTGCCCCTGCGCCCTGGGGCTCGCGACGCCGACGGCGATCATGGTGGCCACGGGCATGGGCGCCAAGCAGGGCATCCTCGTGAAGAGCGGGGCCGCCTTGGAGGGCGCCGGGCGCGTGGGCGTGGTGGCGATGGACAAGACGGGGACCATCACCACGGGAACGCCCGAGGTATCGGGCGTGGCCGTGGCGCCGGGCGCCGACGAGCGCGAGCTCTGGGCGGTCGCTCTCGCCCTCGAGGGCGAGAGCGACCACCCGCTCGCGCGGGCCGTCGTGGCCGCCGGCAAGGAGCGGGCGGCGGGCGTGGCGGAGCTCCAGGTGACGGGGCTTTCGAGCGTGCCGGGCGGCGGGCTCAAGGCCATGGTCGCGGGCGGCGCGGACGCGGGCACTGCTGCGGGAGCCGCTGCGGATGCGAGCGATGGCGCGGCTGCGGGCGGCGCGGACGCGGGCGCGGGAGCCGGCGCCGGGGCCGTCTGCCTCATCGGGAACGCCCGCCTCATGGGCCAGGAGGGCGTGGACGTCTCCCCTCTCGCCGAGGCCGTCACGGGCTTTGCCAAGGACGCCAAGACCGTCGATTACCTGGCGCTCGGCGGAAGGCTCCTGGGCGCGCTCGCCTTCTCGGACACGGTGCGGCCGACGAGCGCCGAGGCCGTGCGCGAGATCCGTGCCATGGGCGCCAAGACCGTGATGATCACGGGCGATGCAAAGACGACGGCCGACGCCGTGGCGGCCGAGGTGGGCATCGACGAGGCGATCGCCGACGTGCTGCCGGCCGGCAAGGAGGCCGAGATCCGGAAGCTCCAATGGAACGGGAACGTGCCGGCTGAGGTGGCGGCGAGCTCGGACGACGATGGGAGCGCGAGCGCCGACGCCAAGCCCATGGCCATGGGCGGCATGAAGATGGAGAGCACGGGAGATACGGGCGCGAAGGCCATGCCGGGCATGGACATGGGCGCCTCAGGCGGTATGGCCGCCATGGGCTCCATGGATGCG
>CANRLS010000109.1 GCA_947631545.1 uncultured Atopobiaceae bacterium | reverse complement strand
CGGCGAGCCGAGAAGGCGCTCCGCGCTCTTGCATTCGAATCGACCGAAGCGGGCCCTGCATTCGTACCTCCGCACGTGCACTTCCTGTGATTCGACGGCCCCCATCACCATTCGCTCACACATATTCGCCGAGGTAGCGCTAGCATTCGGCACGTCAGGCGCGCATGGGCGCATCCTCGGAGATGCCTCCCGCGATCGCGCCACCCACAGAACGTTCGAAGGAACCCCATGAAGAGAACCCCCAAGCACCTTCGCGGCGTTGCCGCCGCCCTTGCGCTCACCCTCGCGGTGGGCCTCACCGCCGGCGCCACCGGCGCCCTCGCCGACCCGGCGGGCGCGTCCGAGCCGCTGGCCATCGCATCGCCCGCCGTATCCGAGGCGCCGAGCGCGCCCGGCGAGGCGATCCTCATCTTCGACGACAGCGCCGCCGCCGAGCGGATCGTCAGCTCCGCCGCCGGATCAGATGCCATGGAGGCCCAGATCGTGGCCGACGACCTGGGCGGCCGGACCTTCGTCGCCGTGGACTACGGCAGCGAGGCCAAGGCCGAGGCGCTCATCGGCGCGGCCGAGGCGCTTCCCGGCGTCACGGCGCAGCCCAACTACGTCTACAAGCTCCTCGACGAGGGGTCGGGCGAGGCCATCGCCGACGATGTTGATGACGCCTCGGCCAGTGCCGACACATCTTCGGGCGTGCCCGCAGAGGGCGCGGAGAGCCCCTCTGACGCCACCGGCGATGCCAGCGCGACTCTGGCGGCCGACGCCTCCGCGAGCAGCGCCGCAGAGGCCCTGAGCGCATCCGAGGCCACGGCCCAGGACGCCCCCTTCACCGTCGAGGAGCTCGCGGAGCTCGAGGCGCTCGCCAGCGCCGAGGCCCAGTCCTCCTGGCGCCCCGACGACAAGCTCCTCCACCACCAGACGTACCTCGAGTCCTTCGGGACCACGGGCTCGGCGTCGGGCTCCAACGTCTACGAGGCGTGGGACCTCGCTCGCGCTCAGGACGGGCGCACTTCGGTGAGCGTCGCCGTGCTCGACTCCGGGGCCGACCTCGATCACGAGGACCTGCAGGTGGCGCTCAACAAGGAGCTCGCCTTCAACGTCGTCGAGGACACGCCCAGCGTCACGGACACCATCGGCCACGGCACGGGGGTGTCCGGCGTCATCGGCGCCACCGCCAACAACGGCAAGGGCCTGGCGGGCGTGGCCATGGGCTCCGACCCCGCCGCCGGCACGGGCGACGAATCGCTCTTCTCGATCGTTCCGGTGAAGATCTTCCCCGACGATAGCGATGAGACCGAAGTGAGCAACATCCTCAAGGGCTTCGACTACCTCGACGGCCTCATCAAGGAGGGCAAGCTCACCGACCTCCGGGTGATCAACATGAGCATCGGCTTCTACGGAGACTCCGCAAGCGACGGTTCCGACAGCGCCATGCACCAGGCCGTGGAGCACTTCACCAACGACTACGGCGTGCTCTGCGTGGGCGCCGGCGGCAACGGCGACGGCAAGGCCACGCCCAACACGACGATGATGCTGCCGGGCGACTACGACGAGTGCCTGTCGGTGACCGCTCTCTCGCCCGAGGGCGCCAACGCGCCGTGGGCCGACTACAACGAGAGCAAGGACATCAGCGCGCTCGGCGAGGACGTGGCGACGACGGACGTGGACAACATCTACTGCCTGACGAGCGGATCGTCGTTCTCGGCACCCATCGCGAGCGGCGTTGCGGCGATGATGTTCAGCGTGGACGACAGCCTCGCGCCGGCCGATGTGGTGCAGATCATGCGCGAGACGGCGGCGCCGCTTCGCGACTACGCCACCAACGATCATCGCGGCCTCACCGGAAGCGCCGGCCTCCTCGACGCCGGCGCGGCGATGGCGCGGCTCGTGGAGCCCGAGGTCATGCGCGTCTACCGGCTCTACAACCCCAACTCTCACGAGCACCTGTTCACCGCGGACGCCAACGAGCGGCACCTGCTGGCGGCGAGCGGCTGGCAGGACGAGGACCTTGCGTGGAAGGCGCCCGCGGCGAGCGCCGACGATCCTGACGACGGCTCGGACGCGAGCACCCTCGCCGCGGACGCGACCGTGATGCGGCTCTTCAACAGCCAGACGCGCGAGCACCTCTACACGAACGACCAGCGCGAGGTCGACGTCCTCACCAAAGCCGGATGGACGCTCGAGGGCGAGGCGTGGGGCTCGGCGAGCGCGGACGGCACGCCCGTCTATCGGATGTTCAACCACGGCAATCCCGGGATCGCGTCGCACCACTACACGACGAGCGTGAACGAGTACGTGACGCTCGCCTATCGCGGCTGGCAGCCCGAGGGCACCGCCTGGTACGGCCTCTAGGGCGGATCGGGGCAGATCCCCTCGGGACTGTCCCTCCGCCTACCAGGACGATGACAACGCGAACTGGGGCAGTTTCCGGAGGAAACTGCCCCAGTTTCGCTGGTGGCCATGGTTGGATGCGGGCGCGTTTGCGCAGGGCGGATTCCGCTGCGGCTCGGGACGAAGCGCTCTTGCAAACCAGGGACGCCCTATGGGAGGCGCCACGGTCACGCTGGCTAGTTCTTGGTGGAGAAGTCCTCGGGTGTGACGTCTTCGAGGAACGCCTGGAACTCCTGCAGGCTCTTCTCGTTCTCATCGCGCAGCACGGCCTCGAAGTCGGGCACGGACGCCGTCCGCAGCACATCCTCGTCGACGAAGATCGGCGCCTTGGCGCGGAGCGCGAGCGCGATGGCGTCGGACGGGCGCGCGTCGACGGAGATGCGGCCTCCTCCGGCCGTGGCCAGGTTGAGGCTCGCGTAGAACGTCGTGCCCTCGACGGCGGCGATCACCACGTTCACGATGCTCGCGCCCAGATCGCGGATGACCTGGTTGAAGAGGTCGTGGGTCATGGGGCGCTTGGCATGGGGGTTGTCCACGCCCATGCCGATGCTCGCGGCCTCGGAGACGCCGAGGCGGATGGGGAGCGGCTGGAAGCGCTGGCGCGTGGGCTCCTCGGCGCTCGCCGATGCATCGCCCGAGGCGAAGGGCTCGTTGTCGCTGCCATTGCGCGGCTTGAGCACCACGAGAGAGGCAAGCGGGCCGCCGCCCACGACGATGGTCTCCACATCAACGCGCACAAGGCTCATGGCTTCCCCCTTCCAGCTTCGTTCAACATACCGCTCGGCACCGTTAGGGTACCCACTCGCGGTAGGAAAACGACCGTTTGACTTTCGGAGTCGAGACCCATAGTATATGCGTTTGCAACACGGGCCCATAGCTCAGTTGGTTAGAGCGTCCGGCTGATAACCGGGAGGTCACAAGTTCAAATCTTGTTGGGCCCACCACCTGCGAATAATCGCCCCAGTGAGAGCTGAGTCGCCGCTGGGGCGATTATTATTTCACGGGACCGCCACAACGCTGGCGTGACGCGCGGTGGCCGAATGGCCGCCGCCACCCGTGGAAGTGGGGCAGT
>CANRLS010000108.1 GCA_947631545.1 uncultured Atopobiaceae bacterium | reverse complement strand
GCGAGCTGAATGCGGCATCCGACGGGGATCGCCCCGAGGTCGTCTCCCGCATCATCGCCCTCGCGGGCGACAGGGGCTTCGAGCTCACCGAGGAGGACCTCGTCATCGAGGCTCCGGCCGAGGGCGAGGTCGAGGACGAGGAGCTCGCGGCGGTCGCCGCCGGCGGCGGCTGCGACACGTCGTGCTATGCGTTGCGGACGTCTGATCACGTGTAGTGGGCCCACATTAACGGCGGCGCACCGCCGGCTGCGGCATGCTCGCAACGGTTGAAGGGGATGCGGGCAACGGCATCGGAAGCTCTGAAGGAAGGGCACCCATGAACGAGAACATCAAGGCCATCCTCGCCGCCGTCTCCGAGGACGAGGAGCTCAAGGCCCAGGCGGCCGCCCTCATGAGCGAGCTCGCCGCCGCCAGCGACGGGGATCGCCCCGAGGTCGTCTCCCGCATCATCGCCCTCGCGGGCGACAGGGGCTTCGCCCTCACCGAGGAGGACCTCGTCATCGAGGCCCCGGCGGAGGGCCAGATCGTGGACGAGGAGCTCGCGGCGGTCTCCGGCGGTTGCGGGAGCAAAGACAAACAGGTGTATCGCTCGGCGTGGCCGGATCCGAACCCCAAGCATGGCGGCTGGTGCTAGCGCCCGCGGGCGGCGCTCGGCGCGCAGGGCACGAGTAAGGAGCACTCCTTGGAATCCATGGACAACCGCTACATCCTCGCCGAGGACGTGGCCCTTCGAAGCTGGACCGACCATCCCTACGCCTGGCAGCGCAGGCATGCCCGCTCGGCCCGATCCCTCTCGGCGGGAGAGTTCTGGCTGGCCCTCGCCTGCGATGGCACGAGGCCGCTCACCGAGGCCGAGCGCTCCTCGAGTGCCTTCGACGCGCTCGTCCAGAAGGGCGTCATCGTCCCCGCGGAGCCCAAGCCAGACGGCACGGCGCCCGAGCTCAGCCCCTGGCAGAGGCTCCGGGTCTGCCCGAACCACTACATGCCCATCGCCAAGCTGAACATCACCGGTCGGTGCAACTGCAACTGCCGGCACTGCTTCATGGCCTCGGAGAACTCGCCCCACTTGGGGGAGATGACGCACGACCAGCTCGCCAAGCTCTTGGACGAGTTCGAGGCGGCCGGCTTCCAGCGCATCACCATCACCGGCGGCGAGCCGCTCCTGCATCCGGACTTCCTCTGGTTCGTCGAAGAGATCATCTCGCGGGGTATGGTCATCGATCATATCGACACCAACGCGATCCTCCTCACGCGGGAGATGCTCGAGGAGTGGAAGGCCCTCATGGCCGGCCATCCGGGCGACCCGCTGCCGCAGTTCCGCGTCTCCTTCGACGGCATCGACCACCACGACTGGCTGCGTAGGCGCAAGGGCGCCGAGGCCGAGGCGCTGGAGAGGATCGCGCTTCTCCTCGAGGAGGGGTTCCCTGTCGAGGCGCACGTGAACATCTGGAGGGAGAACCTCGACACGTTCTACGAGACGTGCCTCATGCTCTCGCGGATGGGCGTCCAGAGCGCGTTCGTCATGCGGACGAGCGAGCTTCCCCAGTGGGAGGCCAACGCCGACGGCGCCTCGTCGCTCAGCGTCGACGAGTACCTCGCGGCGTCGCTCGACTTCGCCACGCGGTGGATGCGCACGGACGAGCCCATGGCCGTGAACCTCTGGCAGGTGGCCACGCTCAACGCCGCCCGGGGCATCTACCACAAGAGCCGCTTCGAGGGCGATCCCGCCATGAAGGGCTACGACCAGCCGCTCTGCGGCCAGTGGTCGCGGGAGTTCTGCGTGAACTACGACGGCGAGGCCACACCCTGCTCCCCCTGCTCGACCTACCTCGTGAGCCATGGCGTGCGCCTGGGAAACGTCTTCGAATCGCCCGTGTCCCAGATCATGGACGATTCCCCCTATGCGGTCCTCGCCAGGGGCACGGTCGCCGACCTCGTGGAGCGGAACCCCGAATGCGCCGCCTGCGAGCACGTGCTGAGCTGCGTCGGCGGGTGCCGGGCCATCGCCTGCCTCTTCTCCAAGGGCGATCTGAACCTCTACGCCTGCGACCGCATCCGCTGCCGCTACTTCAAGGAGGGCGGGGAGGACGCCATCGACCGGGCCATGGCCGAGGTCTCCCGCGAGACCGGGCGAAAGATCCAGACGATGGGCCCCGACGGCCAGCTCCACCCGGCCGAGGAGATCCTCGCCGCCCGCGCCTGATTGCGATTCGCACGGCTCGGCACGGGCGGTAGTCCACCCGCGCCCGTCGCGCCCGTCGCGATGGGCGCTCTCCCAAGCGCGCTCTACCCGGCCCACAACTCCTCCACGAGCCCTTTAGGCAGGCTTTAGGGAGCGCCCGCAGACTTCCCTCCCGACGGCGGAGATTCGGCTCCGCCCGCAGGAACGGGAGGAGTTCCCATGAACGGACGTTTCGCACTCGGTGCCGCTGGCATGGGCGGCGGAAACCTCATGCTCGGCATCTTCGGCCTCGTGTTCACCGCGCTCCTGGTGGCCGCGACGATCATCGCCATCGTCATGCTCATCGACGCGGCCCGCGCTCGCGGCGTCGAGGTCTCGGGCGGCAGGCTCGCCGGCTTCTGGATCGTCGGCCTCGTGCTCACGCCCATCGTGCTCGCGCTCTACGTGCTCTGCGTGAAGCCCCAGGCGGCTCGCGCCGAGGCTCCGGCGAGCGACGCCGCCTTCGGCGCCCCCACCTCGCCCTATGGGCCGGGCAGCGGCACCAACGAGCCCACCACCGGCACCGCCGTCTACGAGGCCTCCGTGCCGGCGCCCGCGCCCCAGGTCGAGGAGACCGTGATCATCGAGGGCGACGCCACCACCGCCATCGACGGCGCCAGCGCCTAGCTAAACCTCGAGGAACCGTCGGTAAAACCCCAGGCTAGGCGCAGCGCACCCCCGCACCGGGCGCCTAGCGAATCCTCGAGGAGGCGCCGGGAGCACCCCCCGCGCCGGCGCCTCCTCAGAACGAATCGAAAGGCACAGCCATGCACATCCTCTTCTCCCTGTTGGCCTCGCTCGCGCTCCTCATCCCGGGCGCCGGCGTCGTGGCCGGGACCATGATCGATCGCGATGACGCGCCTGCCCAGGAACAGGCCGATGGCTTCGACGATCTCCGCGAGTTCGAGTTCGATTTCGACGATGACAGCGACCGCGGCTTCTTCGAGTTCGACGAGCGCGGCTTCGACTTCGGCCCCAACGGCAATGGCGGCCTCAGCCTGCGCGGCGATCGGAATAGCGGCCTGGACCAGCAGAATCAGAGCCAGGACTCCAACGGCACGCAGGATGGTCAGAATGGCTCGGACGCTGCGCCGCAGCAGGATCAGAGCCAGAACCAGAATCAGAGCCAGGACCAGAGCGACGGCGCCCAGAGCCAGGGGAACCGCACCCGGAACCGCGGCAACGCCCCTACGCAGCAGAACCAGAACGGCGATCAGAGCAACAGCGGCACCCAGAGCCAGAGCAGCGGCAATCAGAACGGCACCGGCAGCCAGGCCTAGCG
>CANRLS010000107.1 GCA_947631545.1 uncultured Atopobiaceae bacterium | reverse complement strand
GACGGGGCGTGCTCGGCGCGCGAGCCCGAGCGCTCGCGCGAGGATGGGGCGCACCGGGAAGCCGCAGCCGTCAGAGCTCGACGGAGGCGAAAGGCAGCGAGTCGAGGCGGTAGGGGACGTCCGACGCCAGGACGATGTGGTTTCGGCTCGCGAAGTCGTCGCCCGGCGTGCAGGAGACGACGGCGACGTGGGCGAAGCGCGCCTTGAGGCGATTCGCCCAGAGGACGAGCCGGCTCGGGTCATCGGCGGGCGTCGCGACGTTCACGGCCAGGGCGCCCGTGGGCGACAGGTGCCGCTTGGCCGCATCGATGGCGGCAGGGCTCGAGAAGGAGTCGTCGGCCTCCATGCCGTCGTAGGCATCGATGACTATCGAATCATATTCACTCGTCGCGTGTTGCAGAAATTGCAATCCATCTGCCTCTATGACGTTAAGAAGAGGACTTCCCGAAGCATCCGTGAGCGCCTCGGCCTCGGCAAGGGCGAAATGGCGTCGGGCGAGGGAGATGACCTTGGGGTCGCGCTCGACGGCATCCACATGGACTCCTCGCCAGGCGAGGGACTTGGGATAGCTGAAGCCTCCCCCGCCGATGCAGAGAGCGCGCTGCGGAGACCGGGGCCCCGAGAGGATGGCGTCGAAGGCGATCATGTAGGGAAAGACCAGCTCGTAGGGGTCGGAGAGCAGCATGCCGCTCTGCCAGCCGTGGCGCACCGAGAGCACCCGCGTGGGCCCCTTGGCGAAGGCGCGCGTGGTGCGGATGACGGCGAAGCCGGCGTCGGTCCGCGCGAGGTGCGGGTCGAAGGAGGCGAGCGCGTAGAGCAGCGCCAGCGCGACGAGCGCGACGAGGACGATCCAGAGGAGCCAGGCGATCATGGCAGCGAACCCGGATGGGCGCGCTCAGCCCTCGGGAAGGCGGGTCACGTCCACCCACCCCTCGTTCTCGCACGCCCGCTCGAGCTCGGCCGGGGCGAGGCGCACCGCGCTGCGGTCGCTTCCCGCCGCGGGGAAGACGACATCGAAGCGCTTGAGGGATTCATCGAGGTACACGGGCACGCCCTCGTTCACGCCGAACGGGCAGACGCCTCCGACCGGATAGCCCACGAGCCGAAGGACATCCGGCGCCTTGAGCATCCCCGCCTTGGATCCGAAGGTCGCCTTGTACTTGCGGTTGTCGACCCGGGCATCGCCGGCGCAGACCACGCAGACGCACCCGTCGCCCTTGGCGAAGGCGAGGGTCTTGGCGATGTGGGCCGGCTCGCAGCCGAGCCGCTCGGCCGCCAGCTCCACCGTGGCGCTGGAGTCGTCGAACTCGATCACCCGATCGGCGAAGCCCCGCTCCGCCAGCGCCGCCCTCGCCCGCTCGATGCCCTCCACGGCCGCCTCCTCGCCCCGATTGCCCGCGTCATTCTACTGGGCTTCGGGCTCCGAGGAGGACGTTTGGCAATGGATTGGCCTCGTTCGTTGGCTGGTGCGCACGTTCCTACCGCCCCGTATGGCCGTTCCACTCAGGAAGAAGGGCCATGCGAGGCAGGGGCGGGGTCATGCGAGACAGGAAGAAGGGCCATGCGAGGCAAGGGCGGGGCCATGCGAGGCAGGGGCGGGGCCATGGTAGGGGGAGGGGGCGGCTGCCACGTTCGCTTCGCTCACGCCACCATCGTCATGAAGACGACGAGGGCGGGGATGAGGACGAAGGAGAGGATCGCCGTGAGCACGACGCCGCGCGCGGCGAGCCTGTCGTTCGCCCCGAACTGCAGGCAGAAGGTGGGGCACATGGGGCCCGTGGGCATGGCGAAGAGGGTGCAGAAGATGCCCACCTGGAGCGGGTCGCCCAAAAGGGGGAGCAGCACCACGTAGAGGATCGCCGGCACGATGAGGAGCCGGATGAGCGAATAGCCGTAGAGGCGCCACTCGCCGAAGACCTCGCGGAAGGGCATCTCGGAGACGATGGCGCCGACCACCATCATGGCGAGGGGCGACGTGATGGAGCCGATGGAGGTGAGCGACTCCTGCACGAAGCCGCTCAAGCGGATGGGGCTCAGGAAGAGCGCGAGCGCGATGAGGGCGCCCACCATGCAGGGGCTGAGGATCATCTTCCACGGCACGGAGAAACGCTTGCCCGGCGTATGGGGCGCGATGGTGAAGAAGCCGAGCGAGAACGTGATGAGGCTCATGACCATCACGTAGACGCCCACGTAGACCACGCAGTCGTCGCCGAAGATGGCGGCGCAGACGGGGATGCCCACGAAGCCGGTGTTGTTGCAGAGCGACATGAAGGGATAGACGGGCCAGTCCTCGCGCGGCACCCGGAGGATGGCGTCGGAGAGCCAGCCCGTGGCGTAGATGGAGGCACCCTGGAAGAAGGCGAGGCCGAAGGCCATGGCCACGGTCGCGGGGTCGCCGCCGCCCTGGGAGTCGCTCACCGATGAGATGAGCATGCAGGGGATGCAAAGGTCCAGGAGAAGGCGCGTGACCTTGGTGCGGACGTTGGCGTCGATGATGTCGCGCTTGGCGCAGACATAGCCCACGCAGGCGACGATGAAGAGCACGAGCATCTGCTGGATGGTGACGAGCGCGATGCCCAGCGATTCGGCCACTTGCCGCCCCCCTCCGCCGCTCGCGCCGTGCGTCTCTCCCTTCGGATAGGTTACACCGAGGGCGGCCCCGCGCCGGTTGGGAAACGTCGCGTCACCTGACGAGGCGAGCGGGGATGAGGTTCCGCGGTCTCAGCCCCTTTGGACCAGAGACGGCGTCGGGAAACTCCGGCCCTCGCGGCCTAGGCCTCGCCCGCCTCGCCCGGGGCCTCGGGGACGCCGAGGAAGTCGTCGCCCATGACGTCGGTGTCGCCGAAGCCCGTGCCCGTGACCTCGGCGAGCTTCATGAAGCCCGTGTAGACCACCGTGATGATGATCATGAGCGAGAGCTGGCAGACGGGCGCGCGGAAGTCGCCCGCGGTGGCGAGGAACGAGTTGATGAGGGGCGGCGTGGTCCAGGCGATGGTGATGACGCAGGGTCGCATGAGCCCGAAGACCGTCATGAAGTACGACCCCACGTAGCCGATGAGCGAGCAGAGCACGAAGCCCACCATGAGCGGCAGGTTGTAGACGATGGGGTAGCCGTAGATGATGGGCTCGTTGATCTCGAAGACTCCCGGCGCGAGCCCCAGGGCGCAGACCGCGCGCGCCGACTGGGAGTGCGAGAAGAGGAACGTGGCGATGATGAGCCCCATCGTGCAGCCCGATCCGCCGATGGTGCCGAAGACCGCCTGCGTGTCGTAGTTGAGGTAGTTGTAGTTCTCCATGGTGTAGGGCAGGCCCTGGGCGTAGGCCTCGGTGTTCTCGTTCAGGAGCACCTGCATGATGGGCGTGAGGAGCACGCCGTTGATCGTGGTCTGGTGGATGCCCAGCGTGAAGAGGAACATGCCGATGCCGAAGATGAGCGCGGCGCCGAAGATGTTCTCGCCCACGAAGACGCGGAGCGGCGCCTGCACGACGATGTCGATGATGGCGGGCAGGCTCGTATCGAAGAACCCCGCGAGGCAGGCGGCGATG
>CANRLS010000106.1 GCA_947631545.1 uncultured Atopobiaceae bacterium | reverse complement strand
CCACGAGGCCGTCCGACGAGCACGTGACGGTCGTCACGCAGGTGAGGATCGGCGACGTGAATCCGCAGAACGTCTACGCCGTCTGGGCGGCCGACGTGAACGCCAACGGCGCGCCCGACTACAGCGAGACGCTGGTTCCGCTCGTCTACGACGCGAATGGCGGGAACCTCTCCGGTGCCCAGGGCCTGGCGAACAACCAGCGCTACCTGCCGGGCATCACGGGCGTTGAGCTCTGGAAGCAGGAGGGGCATAGCCTCTGGAAGCGCTCGAGCGACAACGCCCTCTTCGCGGGTTGGAGCGCGACGAAGCCCGCAGGTACGGTCACAAGCTCCGAGGAACTGACAAGCGCGGGCATCATCTCGACCGTCGACATCCCGGCGACGGGGACGAGGACCGTCTACGCCGTGTGGGCCGCGAACCGGAACAACGACGACACGCCCGACTACGAGGAAACAACCTACAAGCTCGCCTATGACCTCAACGGTGGGACGGGCACAGCGCCGACGGGTGACGACGCCTACATCAAGGGCGACGTTGTGAGCCTGGTGAAAGAGGATCTTGGGTTCGATCTCTCCCAGACCATAGACGGTAAGAACGTCGTCTTCGTCGGATGGTCGCGCGAAGCGCAAGACATCTTGGACAAGAGCGCGTCGGCGGTCTCGGTGCGGGGCCTGCTGCTGGACGGTGTGACGTTCGAGAGCAGCGATATCACGGTCCATGCCGTGTGGGCCGTGGACACCGACGGCGACGGCACGCCCGACTACGCGGAAGCCAAGCGCACCCTCACGTACGACGGCAACGGGGCCATCTCGGGGATCCCGAGAGACACCGGCACCTACGTCAAGGGCGAGACCGTGGAGCTCAAGGGCTACTCCGACCTGAGCCGCGGCGACGACACGACCGTGTGCGTGGGCTGGTCCCTCACCGACGTGAACAAGATCTATGGCAAGGATACCGATAAGGCGACGGTCGAAAAGGACCTCATCAAGGACAACAACGTCACGTTCGACGACGAGGACATCACCGTCCATGCCGTCTGGGCCTACGACACCAACGGCGACGGCACGCCAGATTACGAGGAAACCAAGATCACCCTCACCTTCGACGCCAACGGCGGGAAGGTCGAAGGTACCGAGGACGCGGCGAGCATCGATCCGATGACGGTCATCGCGGGCGAGAGCGTGCACCTTCCCACCTATGACGAGCTCAAGTGGGTGAAGACGTGGGATGGTTACACGGATTCCTCAGGGAATCGCATCTCCGCGAAGAATCCCGCCATCTTCGTCGGCTGGACGAACGACAAGATTACCGACGTTCTGCTCGCCAACGACCGGGACTCCGGCGGTGCGGGCAACAGCAGCAAGCTCATCGCGACCGACAGCTACACGGTGCCGAGCGACGCGAGCGGCACGATCACGCTCTACGCCGCCTACGCCGCGGACGAGAACGACGACGCGACGCCCGATTACCTGAGCGCGAGCGTCCACGTGGAGTACTGGGCCAACGGCGGCGAGCCCGCCGGCGGCGATGGCTGGTTCGACAACACCACGAACCTTGTCTATCGCTGCGGCCACCACCACGTGCCGGGCGAGGAGGGCGTCACGCTCCTCAGCCTGAGTGAGGGCAAGGGCCTGGTCGCGCGCGAGAAGGCCGTCCTCATCGGGTGGTCGAAGACGCAGCACACGGCGGTCGTGACCTCTGAAGACGAGGAAGAGGCCTGCGGCATCGTCAGCTCCATCACCATGGACAGCGGCACGGCCAACACAAGGGTCTACGCCGTCTGGGCCGTGGACGCGAACGGGAACGGCATCGCCGATTACAGCAGCGCCGAGCCCAAGTACACCCTCACCTATGACGCGAACGGCGGCGATGACGCGAGCATGCCCGCAGCGGTGGACGGGCTCCTCGGCGATACCACCGTCACGCTCGCAACCTACAGCCCGGCGGCCGCGAGCCGTCCCACGCACTCGCCCGTGAGCGGCACGGGTGTCCTCTTCATCGGCTGGACCGGCAGGGACAACGGCGGGAAGGTCTACGGCTTCGCGGACAAGGGCAACGTGCCCGCCACCATCGCGCAAGTGAGGATCGGCTCGGCCGATGCGACCGTCTACGCCCTCTGGGCCTTCGACGAGAACGGCAACGGCGTGGCCGATTGCATGGAGAGCGCCGTCACCCTGCGCTACGAGATGAACGGCGGCGCCAAGGTGAACGGCAAGCCCGCCGATGCGAGCGGACTCAGCGGCACGACGGTGACGCTCTGGCGGCCCGCAACGAACGGGAGCGATAGCCCCGTGCGCGCCGACGCGGTCTTCCTGGGCTGGAGCGGGCGGCTCTACGCCACGCCATTCGCGAGCGCGCCCGCCCCCGGCATCGTGGCGACCCAGGCCACGCTCGGCCGGGACGGCGCGAGCGTCTACGCCGTCTGGGCCGAGGACGAGAACCACGACAGCGTGCCCGACTACGCGGAGGGCCAGCACGTCACGCTGACGTTCGACATCAACGGCGGCAGCGGGCAGAACGAGAGCGCCGTCGGCCATCGCGGCACCTACGATGTGAGCGTGCTCAAAGGCACGACCGTGAACTTCCCGAGCTATGGCACGGGTGGCGCGGCGGCGAACCAGCTGAACTGGGTGAAGGCTTGGGACGGCTACCAAAACGACGCCGGCATCTGGATTCCCGCATCGAACGCGGCGATCCTCTGCGGCTGGTCGGAGGCGCCCATCGGGAGCGTCATCCTGGGCGATGACACGGAGGCCGGCGGAGCGAACCTGAGCAAGGACCTCATCAGCACCGAGGGGTACAAGGCCACCGCAGACGCGACCTTCTATGCCGCCTACGCCGCCGACGAGGCGAACGATGGCGAGCCCGACTACAGCGAGGGTCACCGCCACGTGGCCTACTTCGCCAACGGCGGGACGACGGCGAGCGGTGGCGAGCTGGCTGCCGGTACCGCCTTCTACACGTGCCCGCACGACCACAAGGAAGGCGATACGGTCACGCTGCTCACGAAGGATCAGGCGGACTACTTCATCAAGCGGGACAAGGCCGTGCTCGTGGGGTGGTCGAAGACGGCCATCGAGGACGAGGCCACGGCGGTGCCCAAGGGCGACGGGATCTACCTCTTCGACGCCAACGGCGACGCGCCGACGTTCACGATGGACGGCGAGTCGGGCGATACCAACGTCTACGCCATCTGGGCCAAGGACGAGAACGCCAACGGCGTTGCCGACTATGCCGAGGTGAAGACGACGCTGCACTACGACCTGAACGGCGGGGAGAAACCCAGCTCGGCTGGCGATGAGTTGGACGATAAGGAGTATCTGCGCTCCACGCCGGCGGTGCCCACCACGGTCCCGCTCTGGACGGACAGCAAGACCGGGGCCGATGCGTGGCACAAGGGCGAGGGCGACGAGCGCGCCGTCTTCGTGGGGTGGAGCCTCGCCAAGCACGAGGCCAGCCTCACCCGCACGCCCGCCGAGGCTGGCGTCGCCATCGTCACCGAGGTGACGATCGGCAGCACGACGCCGCTGAACGTCTACGCCGTCTGGGCCATCGATTCG
>CANRLS010000105.1 GCA_947631545.1 uncultured Atopobiaceae bacterium | reverse complement strand
GGGCCCTGCGGGACTCGACGCGCTTTCGCTCCGCGAAAGCGCCGGCCTCCGCGGCCTTCGGCACGCTCCGGCCCCGGAGGCGCCACCGGCGCCTCCGGCCCTCTCGGGTTCGAGTCCCGCAGGGCCCCAAGACAGCAAGAGCCGGCCCCTCGGGGCCGGCTTTGCTGTCTGGTGGGCCCTGCGGGACTCGAACCCGCGACCTTAGGATTAAAAGTCCTCTGCTCTACCAGCTGAGCTAAAGGCCCGTCTATGGCCGTGACCAGCGGTTACGCTGTCACGTTCGCCCATTCTACCGCGTGCGCGACGCGCCCTACTCCCAGGCCCACTGCCCATCGACGAAAACGGGAACCTCCTCGCCCTCGGCGGTGATCCCGGTGACGTTGAGGTCGTCGGAGCCCACCATGAAGTCCACGTGCGTGGCCGAGCGGTTGATCCCGGCGGCGGCCAGCTCCTCCTCGCTCATGTCCTCGCCGCCCTCGTAGGCGTCGGGGAATCCCATGCCCAGCGCCAAGTGGCAGCTGGCGTTCTCGTCGTAGAGCGTGTTGTAGAAGATGAGGCCGCTCTGGCGGATCGGCGTGTTCTTGGAGATGAGCGCCACCTCGCCGAGGCTCCGCGCGCCCTCGTCGGTCTCGAGGATCGACTCCAGCACATCCGCTCCCTGCTCGGCATCGAAGTCCGTGACCTTGCCGTCCTCGAAGACGAGCCAGAAGTCGCGGATGAGCGTGCCGCCGTGATTGAGCGGCAGCGCGGAGTAGACGATGCCGTCGGCGCGACGCCGGTCCGGCGAGGTGAAGACCTCCTCGGTGGGGATGTTGGGGATGAAGGGCCGTCCGCCCCGGGTCATGGCCGCAGCACCGTCCCAGATGTGGCCCGCGGGAAGGCCCACCGTGAGGTCCGTGCCATTCGAGCTCGTGTAGTGCAGCCGGTCGAAGTGGTGGTCCTGCAAGATCCGCGCGTTCCTGGCGAGCGTCGCCACGTGGGTCTCCCAGTCGCTCACCGGGTCGGCCGAGACGCGGGAGACGTCGAGGATGGTCTCCCAGAGGCTGATCATGGCGTCGTAGCGATCCTTGTCCGGGAAGATCTTCCGAGCCCAGGCCTCCGTGGGGGCGCCGGCGATGCACCAGGCGTTCTCCTGGAAGTCCAGGCCGTGGCGCCAGACGGAGCACTGGGTGTTCCGGGCGTAGCGGGCGGTGGCGACCTTCTTGGGGTCAACGCCCTCGAGCGCGTCGGGGTCGGAGCCTGTGATGAGCAGGAAGCCGGCCCCCTCACGGGCGAGGCCGTCCATCTGCTCGCGCTTCCAGGCGGGCACGGTGCGGAACCAGTCCTCCGGCACGCGCTCGTACTCCAAGCGCGAGAGGGCGTCGTCCAGCCAGATGACGGTCACGTGGCCGGCGCCCTGGTCGTAGGCCGCGCGGGCGAGCACCCGCGCGAAGTCGGCCGATTCCACCGGGCACTGGATCACCAGCTCCTGGCCTTCGGCGAGGTCGATGCCCTCGGCAACGACCAGCTGCGCGTAGCGCTCGATGCGGGGGGCGAGGTGCCTGAGGGTGATGCGGTATTCGTCGTCGGTCATGGGTCGGGCCATGGCGTGAGCCTCCTTCAGGGCACGGCGTATTGGTGGGTTGAGGAGCTCCCTCGAACATCCATCCCTCGTTCGCCGACGGGCCTGGCAGGTGCCGCCGATCCCGTTCGGCGCGGGGCGGCGCGCTGCGCCGCAGGATACGGCGGCTGCGCGCCCCGTTCCGCTGGCTTCGCGCGCTACAGCCGGCGCTCGAGGTACTCGATGATGGGGCCGTCTCCCACGACGATGCGCTCGCCATCGACGAGGCAGGGCACGTAGCCCTCGCCGCCCTCGATGCGCATGAGCTCGTCGGCGGCGGCGTCGCTCGCCGTGATGTCGTGGGTGATGACCTCGTCTTCGAGGCCGTTCTCCTCCATCCACTGGAGCACGCGGTGGCAATGGGGGCAGGAAGGCATGTAGTAGAGGTCCATGGGAGTCCCTTCGAAGCAGGCGGAACGACAGGGCGAATCTAGCGTAGCCGGCAGTCGCGTCGCGGGTGCGCGACACGCGGTGCTCGCGCACGCGGTGGACGATGCCGGTTGTGCCCGGAGCGTGGCGAGCGCAGGGCCCTCGCCCTGGGCACGTCGCCCGGGCCCGCCGCGCGCACGGGCTAGTAGATGGTGCTCAGGTACTTGATGATGTCGTCGGACTCATAGAGCGGCTTGCCATCGATGAAGAGGCAGGGAACCTGATGCATGCCGCCTTCGCGGATGAGCCGCTCCTTGTGCTTGGGTTCCTCGACGATGTCGTAGAGCACCACGTCATTCACGTCGTGATCCCTCATCCACGCGAGCACTTTGCGGCAATAGGGGCAGGTGGGCATGTAGAAGAGTTCGAGATGCTTGGGTTTCTCGGCCATGGGATCGAGCTCCTTCTGCGTCGCTGCGGTTGTTCCGCAGTGGTTTATTCCCATTGGGCTGCGCAGCGCTCCGACGCGTCGAGAGGGCGCGCATCAGCCACGAGAACCGCACGAGCGCGATCGGGAAAACGGCAGCGGGCGGGCCGGCGCCGAGGACGCACTCCGCCAGCTCGCGCCGCTACGACGCGCCCGCGTTCGAGAGCGCCGACTCGATGCCGTCGCTCAGCTCCTTCGCCGCATCGCCGATCTCGCTCAGGCCCTCGCGCAGACCGGAGTGCGCGACGTAGAGGACGATGGTGCGACTCTTGCTCGGATAGCCGTCGCCCGAGCATGTGCTCAGCTGCAGCAGCAGGTTCGACGACTCCAAGAGCGCGTCGGCATCGGGAGCGCGGGCGCTCGCCATCTCGAGGGTGCTCCGCAGATACCCGTCGAACTCCTCGACGCCCAAGTCCCCGCAGGTGAGCGCCGTCGACTCGCCATCGACCTTCAGCGCGCAGAGAGGCGTGAAGCGGTACTCGCCGCCGAAGGCGTCGAGCGAGATGAGCGCCTGGGTCTCGCCGGCGTCCGAAAGGGTCACGGGCGCGAGTCGGTCGAACGCCTCCTGCTGCCAGGCGTCGCCCAGCGCGGAGAACCGCTCCGTCGAGGTCGGGCCCAGATTGTGCCCGTAGATGAGCCACGCGTCGCCGTAGTCCTTCGAGCCCCGGTCGAAGTACGGGAGCCCCTTCGGATCCTCGTTGCCCGCAGCGTCGTGGGTGAGGTAGTAGTCGGGATCTTCCCGGGTCGACCCCATGACGGGCGTGGAGATCGCGCCGTCGTCGCTCTCGAGCCACGCTTCGAGCCCGGGATAGGCGGCGCGGGCGTCCGCCCAGCGATCGTCCGCGTCGTCCTCTCCGCTGTCGCCGGGTGCGATCTCGAGGTGGACGCTGTCCATCAGGGTGCCGAGGGCATCGCCGACGGCAGCGATGCCACCGGCTGCGTCCTCGGCGTTGGGCGAGCGCGAGGCCATCTCGCTCTGGGCGAGGGCGCCGGAGGCCCAGACGCCGATGGCGAGCCCGAAGCAGGCGACGGCCCCCACGGCGAAAGCGATGGTGAAGGGGGTCGCGCGCTTGCGGCGACGCTCGCGCGGCGGCATCGATGGCGGGAGCTGGAGCGCCGGCGGC
>CANRLS010000104.1 GCA_947631545.1 uncultured Atopobiaceae bacterium | reverse complement strand
GCCGAGGCCATGGATCCGCTCGCCGACCCCGGCTCGGCCGAGGCCGCCGCCGCGAGCGAAGACGCGGCCAAGGCCGCCGCGCCCACAGGCTCGCCGCTCGCCGCCTACGGCACGCTCCACGTGGAGGGCACGGCCCTCGCCGATGCGAGCGGCCAGACGGTGCAGCTTCGCGGCGTCTCCACCCACGGGCTCGCGTGGTTCCCGCAGTACGTGAACAGCGACGCCTTCAAGACGCTTCGCGACGATTGGGGCGCCAACTGCGTGCGCTTGGCCCTGTACACGGCCGAGAGCGGCGGCTACTGCGAGGACGGCAACCAGTCCGAGCTGGAGGACCTCGTGCGACAGGGGGTGGATGCCGCCACCGATCTGGGGCTCTACGCGATCATCGACTGGCACGTGCTCCACGACCTCACGCCGCTCGCCCACATGGACGCCGCGAAGACGTTCTTCGATGCGATGAGCAGCGAATATGCTGACCACGGCAATGTGATCTACGAGATCTGCAACGAGCCCAACGGCGGAACGCCGTGGTCGGACGTCAAGAGCTACGCGGAGCAGGTGATCCCCGTGATCAGGGCGAACGACCCCGACGCCGTGGTGATCGTGGGCACGCCGGAGTGGTCGCAGAAGGTGGACGACGCCGCGGCCGACCCGCTCACGGGCGAGGTGGGCGAGAACGTGCTCTACGCGCTGCACTTCTACGCGGCCACGCACGGCCAGGACCTGCGGGATCGCATGGTGGCGGCGCTGGACGCTGGGCTGCCGATCTTCATCAGCGAGTTCGGTACGCCGGATGCGAGCGGGGCGGGCGCGAACGACCTGGCTTCGGCCGATAGCTGGCTCGACCTGGCGGACGAGCGCCACGTGAGCTATTGCTGCTGGAGCCTCTCGAACAAGGACGAGGCCGCGAGCCTCCTGGCACCGGGGAGCACGGCCACATCGGGCTGGCAGGAGGGCGATCTCTCCGAGGCCGGCGCGTGGTATCGCGACAGGCTGCGGGAGGCGGCGGGGCTGGCGTAGCGAGCGCTCGTGGTGCTACAACAACGCGGCGCGGCAGGGCGCTGCCACTCTGTCCGGGTGGCATGTCGTGAATTTCGCGCTCCCGTGCACGGATTTTGCGATTCTCTACCGCTTCGCGCCAAGTAGGAAAAGAGCCAACAGGGGTTTTGTCGGAGATCTTCTCTAGATGCGACGGCATAGGGTTCCGATGAGGTGAGGCAGCTTCTCGCCAACTGGTGTTTTGTTGTGGCGAAGCTGGCCGCGGCATGGGATGGCGGTAGGGAATCGCAAAAAGTGAGCAGCGGACGCCGGTTTTCACGACAGTGCGGTGGGCGTGCGGGATCTGAGCGGCTCTCAAGCGGCATGCGAGCAGGGCGCCGCCGCGAGTTCGTGCGGTTGCCGTATCTCGAAGGGATCGCCGCGAGCGAGTGATGCGGCGAAGCCGTTCTGTGCGGGTGGTTTCCGTATCCCGCTGGCGCATAGGGGCGCGCCGCGTGGGAAGCAGGCTGCGATTCGCGGTCGTTTAGGCCCTCTGACCTTGTGATTTGCAATGCGTATCGCTACAGTCCGAAGAATGGCCCGATAGGTCTGCTGCGTCATGAACTAGGGCGAATCGTCATTGCGGAGGGGCGACCCGCATGGTTGACAGGATGAAGTGCGGATTCTTTGCGGCATGGCTGAAGCACAAGGCGCTTATGGCGCTCGTCGCCGTGGCGGCTGCCGTGGTGGCGGTGGGCGGCTCGCTCGCCCTGGTGCGGAGCGCCGAGGCCGCCGTGTCGGTGACCGAAAGCGTCAACTGGGCGCTCTACCAGATCGCGGAGGGCAAGGCGCCCGAGTACACGGGTAGTGGGAAGCCGCTCCTTCTCGTGTTCAGCACGGAGAAGCTGCCCGACAAGTACAACAGCGGCAGCGCGCGCTACGGCAACGGGCTCAAGAAGGTCAGGGGCTCGGGCAGCGACTCGCTGGCAGCCTGGAACACAGGCAAAGCGTATGGGAACGAAGCCAACGTCCCTTGGCTCGTTTCGAACTACAACAGCCGTATCTACGCCGTCCAGACCGCCAACGATTCGAAGACGATCGTCCCCAAGATCGCCGACCAGCTCTTCCATTCCTGCAACCAGCTGCGGGACGTGTCCGGCATCCGCTACTGGAACACCTCGCAGACCACGAGCATGAAGTACCTGTTCAGCGGCTGCGACGTCCTGGAGGATCTCTCACCCGTGAGCGACTGGGACGTGTCCCAGGTCAAGAGCATGAACAACATGTTCTGGCAGACCGCCGTCAAGGAAATCGAAATCTGGGACTGGATGCCCGCCGACGGCGTCAGGGTGAACAAGACGTTCAACGGCTGCAAGAACCTCACCACCATCTACTGCAACCACGCGTGGAACGCCAATTCGAAGGACGAGCCCTTCGGGGAGTGCAGCACGAAGCTCACCTCCAAATCCGGTAAAAGAAAGGTCTGGAACAAGGACGAAATCACCTCCATCTATTGCAACCCTTCTGATGGCTACTTCACGGGCAACAAGGTCGTGCAGGTGCCGAGGGGCATCTCGCTCGTCTACAACGGGCATCCGCAGGTGGGCGTGGTGCAGCCGACCGACGTGAAGCTCACCGCCACTGGGGAGGCGAGCGGGGGCTTCCATATCGACGCGTCGGGCAACGCCGTGGCGACCGACGCCGGCACGTATACGGCGCGCGCCGAGATCGCTCTCGGCGATGCGACGTGGTCGAGCGGGGGCACCGCGGCGAAGGACGTGCCCTTCACCATCAGCAAGGCGGAGCTCTTCTTCGAGATTCCAAGCACGCAGCTGGAGTACAGCGGCTCGTCGCTTGTGGTGCCGGTTTCGTTCACGTCGGACAGCGAGGGGCTCGCGCTCCAGCCCGATGACGTGGGAAGCATCAAGGCCACATCCGACACGACGGGCGTGACGGTCGGGGACGTGCTCTATTACGGCGACGGGAAGACCATCTACGTCCAGCTGGGCATCACCGATCCGAGCTTGGAGTCCGTGCAGCTGAGCGTCGGCGTGGACGCCGGAGCCCAGAACATCACGGGCGCGAACGCGAGTGGGATCGTGCGGATCAAGCTGGCAGAGAAGCCGGTGGGGCGGAGCCTCACGTATACCGGCGAGGCGCAGATCGGCGTTCCGGCTGGGGATGGTTACACGCTCACGAATGTGACGCCGGCGGAATCCGGCGGCGGATCGAGCACAGGCGCCGGGCTCGACGAGAGCCACAATGCGGTGGCCGTGCATGCGGGCACTTATGACGTGACATGGAGCGCGGGAAGCGGTGCGAGCCCCGATCCCGTCCAGTTCACCATCGCCAAGGCCACGCCGAGCATCGAAGTGACCACGAGCGACGGCACCATCGTGACGCCGCAATCGGGCTTGACCATCGAGAAGGGCCGATCCGTTACGCTCAACGTGCGCGTGAGCTATCCAGATGGTCATGGGGCCGCGAAGTACGCCAATTACCTCACGGATGAGATTGACGATCAGAATTTCATAAGGACGCTCTCCCCGGAGAACACCGTGGAGGTGAGCCCTACAACGGCGACTGAAAACACCTATAGCTTCACGCTCACGGCAACGGGCGAGCCGAACAGCATCTGCTACCTAAGATTCGATTTCAACACCAATGGCGTCGCAAAGACCAACAACGACTTCCTGGGCGACTCCTGGACGACGCGCGTCGATATCGAGAAGGCGGCGAACGAGCCGGCGACGTTCCCCACGCTGGGCGCCAAGACCTTCAACGG
>CANRLS010000103.1 GCA_947631545.1 uncultured Atopobiaceae bacterium | reverse complement strand
CGCGCCACCTTCGAGGCCCGCGGCTACACCGCCTGGGATCCCACGAGCCCGGCCTTCATCAAGGACGAGGTGCTCTGCATCCCCACGGCCTTCGTCTCCTACACCGGCGAGGCGCTCGACAAGAAGACCCCCTTCCTGCGCTCCTGCGTGGCGCTCGACCGCGAGGCCAAGCGCGCGCTCAAGCTCTTCGGCAGGGAGCCCAAGACCGTCACCACCACCGTCGGCCCCGAGCAGGAGTACTTCCTCATCAAGGAGGACGATTACGCCAAGCGTCCGGACCTCGTCATGTGCGGGCGCACCCTCTACGGCGCGCCGCCCGTGAAGGGCCAGGAGCTCGAGGAGCACTACTTCGGCGCCATCCGCCCCACGGTGAACGAGTTCATGAAGGAGCTCGACGACGAGCTCTGGAAGCTCGGCATCCCCGCCACCACCAAGCACAACGAGGTGGCCCCCTGCCAGCACGAGCTGGCGCCGATCTTCGAGGCCGCCTCGGTGGCCATCGACCACAACCTGCTCACCATGGAGGAGATGAAGCTCATCGCCTCCCACCACGGGCTCGTGTGCCTGCAGCACGAGAAGCCCTTCGAGTACGTGAACGGCTCGGGCAAGCACGACAACTGGTCGCTCTCGGCCGACGGGCAGAACCTCCTCGACCCCTCGGATTCCCCCGAGGCGAACCTGCAGTTCCTCGTCTTCCTCTCCTGCGTCATCGCCGCCGTCGATAGGCACCAGGACCTCATGCGCGTCTCCGTGGCCTCGGCGGGCAACGACCACCGCCTCGGCGCCAACGAGGCGCCCCCGGCCATCGTCTCCATCTTCCTGGGCGACGACCTCATGGCCGTCGTGGACGCCATCGTCCACCACGACCACGACTTCACCTCTCCCGACCGCGAGGAGATGGACCTCGGCGTGCCGCAGCTCGCCAACATCATGCGCGACACGACGGACCGCAACCGCACGAGCCCCTTCGCCTTCACGGGCAACAAGTTCGAGTTCCGCATGTGCGGCAGCCGCCAGAACCTCTCCGACCCCAACGTGGTGCTGAACACCGCCATGGCCGAGATGCTCTGCGAGTTCGCCGACGCCATGGAGGGCGTGGAGGAGGAGCGGTTCGTGCCCGAGGCGCTCCACTGGGTGCGCAAGACCCTCCGCGAGCACAACCGCATCATCTTCAACGGCAACGGCTACTCCGAGGAATGGCCCCTCGAGGCCGAGAAGCGCGGGCTCTTGAACCTCCGCACCACCGCCGACGCGCTGCCGGCGCTCGTGGCGCCCGAGAACATCGAGTTCTTCGCCAAGTTCGGCGTGCTGAACGAGGACGAGGTCAGGGCTCGCCACATCGCCAAGGCCGAGCAGTACGCCAAGCTCCTCCACATCGAGGCGAACACCATGGTCTGCATGGCCCGCCATCGCTTCGTGCCGGCGCTCGTGGACTACTCCACCGACCTCGCCGCCTCCGTGGCCGCCAAGGCCGACCTGGGCATCGAGAGCCCGGCCGAGAGGGAGCTCCTGAAGAAGATCACCCTCGCGATCCAGGAGATCGTGGCCGCCGCCGACGACCTCGACGCCAAGAACGCCGACGCCGACGCCATGGACGACCCCGTGGCCGAGTGCCGCGTCTACGCCGACACCGTGCTCCCGGCCATGGACGTGCTGAGGGGCATCGTCGATGCCATCGAGCCCCATGTGGGCGTCGATTACTGGCCGGTGCCCACGTACAACGATCTGCTGTTCTATGTGTGATTGACAACCATCCAGCTGAGAAAGGGCCCCCGACCTGGTCGGGGGCCCTTCGCGTTGCGATCCGGTCGAGGGCTCAGAGGCGCACGCCCACGACGATCTCGGTGATGCCGTCGTAGACGAGGGAGACGGCGACGAAGATCATGACCACCTCGGCCCAGGCGAAGGGCGCCACGAAGGTGAGGATGCCGAGGATCACCGTGAGGATGCCGAGGAAGAGCCAGAGGCCCCAGTTGCTGCCCTCGACGCCGTGCATCGAGATCGCCTCGATGACGTCGAAGATGCCCGTGATGAGGATGATGCATCCCAGGAGCACGAAGAGGTAGAGCGCGAAGGCGCCCGGCCAGATGATGACGAGGAGGCCGAGGATGGCCTCGATGATGCCCACCGCGAGGTCGGCGCCGGAGCGGCTGCCGCTCTTGTTCACGCAGTAGGCGATGATCGTGGCGATGCCGCCGAAGAGGAAGATCCAGCCGAGCACGAGCACGCTGAAGAACGTCGCGCCGATGGGATTCACGAAGAACGCCAGGCCGAGGATGGTGAGGCAGATGCCCAGGATGATGCAGGAGACCTTCGTCCTGGTCACGAGTCCGTTCATGGAAGCTCCTTCTGGTTCGTTGCTGCTGCGGGCGATGCCGAAGGATCGGATGCCCCCGGCAGGGCCATAGTTTCTCATAACCGGGCGTTCGGACGGCTCTCGAGCCAGCCCTCGGCGCCGCCTCGGAGAGCCTGGAACCCTCAAGCGCAACCAAAGTGCGATTTCGCTACATGAAGAAGCTCCGGATGCCGATGAGCACGAGAAGCGCGCCGCCGAGAACCTCCGCCTTCCAGCCGAGGGCGCTCCCGAGGCGCTTGCCCAGCGCCACCGAGACGCAGCAGAAGAGGAAGGTGACGACGCCGATCACCGAGACGGCGAGCCATAGGTTGGCGTCGAGGGCCCTCAGCGTGACGCCGACGGCGAAGGCGTCGATGGCGGTGGCGATGGCCTGGATGACGATCACCGGGAAGGTGAGCCGCGCATCCGAGGGGCCGGCGGCCCCGGCATCCTTGGCGCCCCATTCCCGGATGCCGTCCCGGATCATGGTGGCGCCGATGATGGCGAGCACGACGAAGGCGATGATGCCGGCGTAGGACTCCATGAAGTCGGCGGCGATTCCGCTCAGGAAGTAGCCGAGGACGGGCATGGCGGCCTGGAAGATCCCGAAGGCGACGGGGAGGACGAAGAGCCGGCGAGGGCTCTCGCTCGGGTAGGCGAGGGCGTCGGAGATCGTCACCGCGAAGGCGTCCATCGCGAGGCCGATGCCGAGGAGCACGAGCCCCAGAAAGTCCATCCCCGCCTCCCATCGTCGCTCCCCGAGGGAGCCTCCGCAGCCTCAGATCCCGGGGAGCGTCTCGAGCACGAGGGCGCCCATGGCCTTGGCGGCCTCCCGCTCGAAGCGCGCGTAGGCGATGGGCGAGGTGCCAGACGCCCCATCCGAGATGGCCCTGCAGATGGCGAAGGGCACGCCGTTCATGTAGGCCACCTGGGCGATGGGCGCCCCCTCCATCTCGCAGCAGGAGGCGCCGGTGAGCGCTCGGATGCGGGCCCTGTCCTCGGGGTCGTTCACGAAGCGGTCGCCCGAGGCGATGCCGCCCTCGACGGCGCGCGCGCCCTTCCGGGAGGCGCTCTCGAGGAAGGCCCGGACGAGCCCCCGATCAGCCTTGTAGCGCTTGGGGAAGCCGGGCACCTTGCCCAGGGGATAGCCGAGCGCGGACACGTCGACGTCGTGGTAGACGGCGCTCGCGGAGACGACGACGTCCCCCACCGCGAGCCGGGGGTCGAGGGCGCCGGCGACGCCGGTGTTCACGAGAGCGCGAAGGGGCACGGACGAGACGAGGGCCTGGGCGACGGCCGCGGCGGCCGCCTTGCCCACGCCGCTCCTCACCACCGCCGCGGGGACGCCCGCGAGGTCGCCGAGCCATGCCTCGGCCACGCCCAGCGCGAGCGGCCGGGCGCCCTCGAGGTTGGCGATGAGGTCTGCGACCTCCACCTCCATCGCGCCGA
>CANRLS010000102.1 GCA_947631545.1 uncultured Atopobiaceae bacterium | reverse complement strand
AACGATTCAACCGGCACCCGACCATCATCCGACAGGCCTGAAGGGGGAGCGGGCCAGGGCCGCAAGGCGCTCGCGAGACGCTAGGGGCAATGAAGCGCTCGCCGCATGCCGCGCAGCACGCGGCAACCCCAGCCGGCCCACCGCCAGCCCATCAGCCGCAAGAACGACCAGCACGACCCGCACGACCAGAACCACCCGCACGACAAGCGCCACCGTCAGGTTTCGCTTGGGGGGGGGCTTCACCAGAGGCAGTTTGCCGGCCCGCGCGACTACCGCGCGAAGGGCGCTGCGACTGGGCTCCCCTCCTTTCCAGGAGAGATCGCCATGCGTTCCACGTTGAAGTCCCTCTTCGCATTCCTCATGACCGCGCTCATGGTGTTCGAATGCGTGCCCTCCCTCGCTTGGGCCGAGGCCGCCGAGCGGCTGACCTCGTCCGAGCCCTTAGCGTCCGAGGCCCAGCCCCTCGATGCCGCCGACCAGGACGGCGAATCCGCCGACGCTGCGGATGCGGGCGAGGCCGTGCCCCTCGCCGAGGGCGATGCCGAGGGCGGTGCCGGCGATGACGGCGCGCTCCCGTCGGATGGCACCACCCTCGAAGAGGCCCTCGCACAGGCGGCCAGCGAGCAGGGCGTCAATCCCGAAGAGCTGCTCTCGGACGCTCCCGCCCAGATCAACGCCGAACCGGCTACGGACGACGAGCCCGCTGCCGACGGTGAGCCGGCCCCCGCGAGCGACGACTTCATCGTGACCGACGACCCCACCATGGGCGGTCTCGTCACGCACCTCCCCGATGGCTGGACCTTGGAGTACGCCACAGGCATGCCGGGCGAGGAAGACGATCCCGAAGGGTGGAGGCCGTATACCGAATGGCACAACGATGAGCGAGTGGTGTGGAGGTCCAGTAATAGTAGTGACAGTATGAAAATTGGGTCGCTACAGTTCCTCCCCAAAGATGCGAGCGGAGGGGTACCCAAGCGTTATTACATGGCATTTGACTACATCCTCGCCTCCGATAAAGAGGCGGGTGGTTTCACATCGATAATGATGCTCTCTTCCCAGGATGTGATTGCTGACGGAACGAGTGAACCGGACAACGTTGATCTCTTGGCGTATCCAGATAGCGTGGAATTTGGCACGGTTTACGAGAGCGAGGAAGCAATAGGGGGCGATCAGTGGACAACGGGGATCGCTGCGTTCTCGTCAACCCATCCGGTCTTCCAAATGCTCGGGTACTTCTCGGGCAAGCAAGGATATCGGCGCATGTACCTGTCGAACGTGCGGATTTACGAATCCGCCGACGAGATGCCCAGCGAGTGCGTTCATACACTGGAGGTCAAGCGGGATCCATCCCTCGGAGGGGTCGATGTAAACGTAGCCTATTCCTCGGATAGCAAAAACAAGCCCATCTTCGAGGACACCTTAACGCTCGGAGACGGCGCCACGGAAAGCATCAAGCTCCCGCTCGGCTGCCAGCCTTCGCTCCTCTACACCCAGACGGACGCGTCTTACCCGTTCGACGGATGGTGGTCGATAGGGGAGGGAGCAGCGCGCGTCAGCGATGACAACCCCTATCAATTGAAGGCTCTCAAAACAGCCGACACGACGAGCCTCGAGGCGCGCACGAAGCACCTAGCTAAGCTCCCCGAGTTCACCCTCTCCAAGATGAAACAGGGCGATAGCGATTGGACGCGCGTCGAGGTAACTGATGAGAACTCGATAGTCGGCGTCGTCAAGAACGAGTGGTACCGTCTGGAAAAGTGGCGGGCGGACGATGAGGCGAGCGCCGAGTACGGCTGGCGCATCGAAATCGACAAGACCACGTCGAGCTACGATTCGATCGAGGTCACGGATAACGGGGCTCCGGTTGAGCTCAGCAGCGATTACAGCAATCCCGACTACAAGGATCACGAGTACTACTACCTCACACCGGGAAACGAGACCCATCACATCCGGTTCGTCATCCACCAGAATGGCTTCGAGGACAACGTGGCGAACGTGTTCCTCTGGCCCACGCTCACGTGGGAGCAGGCCTTCGGCGTGACCGACGAGGAGACGGGCGAAAGTCGCATTCCCGGCACAAAGCAGGACAATACCTTCGACAACGATGCGCTCAACTGGCTCGTCGAGCGGAGGCTCGACAACGAGAACCTTCGGAACAAGTCCTACGCGTGGCTTTACGACACGGAGGCCGCCAAGGAGTTCGCCGATGACGATCACCAGGTCGTCTTCACGAGCTCCAAAGCGACGGAGGACGCCATCACCGAGGTATACCTCGACTTCGACGACAAGGTTACGGTCGAATTCGACTACGCCATCAGAACCGAAGATAGGAAGGATGGTTCTTACTTCTTCTTCGTCGCCACGCAACAAAGCGGGACGAACGTGTGGGGTGATCCCTATAGGAGCATCGACGTCGGTCTGAGGCCGTTGGAGATCGGCACATCACAAGATGGGTATCTCGAAGGGGATCCCGCTCTGGGCAACATCGAATGGCAACACCTGAAGTACGAGTATAAAAACTCCCAATACGACGATGGCATCGTCCTGCGCTTCGAACACCCCGGTTCGAATAAAGCCGTTTGCGCCATCTCCAACCTCAAGATCACGGGCCAGGCGGTCGACGCCTCGATTACGAAGTCCTCGAAGAACGACGGTTCGGGAACCGTCACCGTCAACGGCAAGGCGCCCGAGTCGAAGTACTACCTGAACGACACCCTGCAGCTCCAGGCTACGCCAGCCCAGGGCAGCCAGTTCATCGGCTGGTTCGATGTGGATTCGAATGAGCTGATCTCCGAAGAGGCGAGTTACAAGTACACCGTCACGGGCGACTTCAAGATCGATGCGAAGTTCGTATCTATTGATTCGAGCGACGTGGCGCTTGTCCATGACACGCCGTATCCGAACTTGAAGGCGGCCGCCGAAGCCGCCAAGAGCGGCCAGACTATCCTTCTACTCAAGGACGCCCAGGTAGATGACGCGGTGACCATCCCCAAGGACGTGACACTTCTGTTGCGGTTGAGCGATACCGACCGCTCCGGCTACGCCAAGGGCAAGACCAGTACGCGTGAGGCCTGGAAGGCCGGCACGCCGGCGTACCAGACCCTCACTGTGGGCCCCAAGGGGAGCCTCACCGTGAACGGTAAACTCGTTGTCGGCGGCACGCGCCATGCCGAGAACCAGGCCGCCCAGGGCATCACCTCCGGTGCCTACGCCCAGCTCGTGAACAACGGCACGGTGACCATCAACTCCGGCGGCACGTTCACGGTGAACGGCCTCGTCACGGGCACGGGCACCATCACCGCCCAAAGCGGCTCCTCGTCCACGATCCCCTACACGGTGAACGACTATTCGGGCGGCACGAACACCCAGGGTCTCTACAACGCGGGCGACTTCCCGTTCCACCAGTACGCCACGCCCAACGTGCAGTGCACCTTCGTGGTGCGGGGCGGCGCCACGGTCATGGGCTCGGCCTCGCTCTTCTTCTGGAGCGCCATCCACACGCAGGATGTGCCGCTCGTGGGCAAGGCCGATGGAAGCGGTCTCATCCTTTTGGACACCGGCTCCACGCTCACCGCCACCTACAACGACACCAAGGTGGTCAACGCTACCTACGGCTCCCACTACCTCGCCGACTTCGGCAAGCAGATGCTCACCCTTGAGGGCAACGCCACGGCGGGCGTCTTCAAGATCGACAGCTACGGCTCCACTGGCAAGTACCTCTGCCTTCCCTACAACTTCGACGTTGTGGTGAAGTCGGGCACACTCACCGTGCCGGCATCCCGCGCCTACCGCATCATGCCCGGGAGCACGGTCACCGTCCAAGATGGCGCCACGCTCAAGGTGCTGAA
>CANRLS010000101.1 GCA_947631545.1 uncultured Atopobiaceae bacterium | reverse complement strand
GACCCAAATCCCAGCCGATTCCAGAACCCCGAGAAGGAGCCCTCCATGCCCGATGCCAGCGAGTTCCTCATGCATACCTACGGCCGCCTGCCCGTGACCTTCGTGAAGGGGCGGGGCGCCGTCCTCACCGACGATCGCGGCAGGGACTATCTCGACTTCCTCGCGGGCGTGGGGGTCGTCTGCCTCGGTCATTGCCATCCCGCCCTCGTGGAGGCGCTGAAGCGCCAGGCGGAGCGCCTCTGGCAGGCGAGCAACTACTTCACGGTCGAGCACTCGACGGAGCTCGCCGAGGCGCTCTCGGGCCTCCTCTCGCAGACGACGGACGAGCTGGGGCACCTCGCCGGGAGCACCGGCAGCGTCTGGCGGACGTTCTTCTGCAACTCGGGCGCCGAGGCCAACGAGGGGGCCATCAAGGTGGCCCGAAAGTGGGGGCGCGAGCGCACCGGCGCCACGGGGATCCTCTCGCTCAAGCGGAGCTTCCATGGCCGCACGCTGGCGACCCTCGCCGCGACGGGCCAGGAGCCGCTCCAGGCCGCCTTCCGCCCGCTGCCGCCGGGCTTCGCCCATGTGGAGCTGAACGATGCGGCGGCCCTCGCCGAGGCGCTCGCTCGCCCCGACGAGGCCACGGGGCCCGTCTGCGCCGTGCTGATCGAGTGCATCCAGGGCGAGGGCGGAGTCTGGCCGGCCGACCTCGACTACCTCCGGGAGGTGCGGCGGCTCACCGAGGAGGCGCATGCGCTCCTCATCGTGGACGAGGTGCAGACGGGCTTCTTCCGCACGGGGGCGCCCTTCGCCTACCAGGCCGCCGGGATCGAGCCCGACATCGTGTCCATGGCCAAGGGTCTCGGCGGGGGATTTCCCATGGGCGCCGTCGCCGCGCGCGCCGAGGTGGCCGACGTCATGGCGCCGGGCGATCACGGCTCCACCTTCGGCGGCAACGCCCTCGCCTGCGCCGTGGGCGCCACGGTGGTGCGAACGCTCGTCGACGAGGGTATCGGCGAGCACGTCATCGCCTGCGGCGAGCATCTGGCCAAGGTGCTGGCGGGGCTCCCCCACGTGACGGAGGTGAGGGGCCGAGGGCTCATGCGCGGCATCTCCCTCGACGCGCCCGTCGCCACCGCCGCCGTGGAGCGAGGACTCGACGAGGGGCTCGTCCTCAACCACATCGGCGACTCGATTCTGCGGTTCCTACCGCCGCTCGTGGTGACGGAGGCCCAGGTCGATGCCATGGCGGAGCGCCTCGGCCCGCTGATCGAGAGGCTCTGCGGCTAGCGCAGCGGTCGCTCGGGCGCATTGGGCGCGCCGATTCGGCTCGGCGCGCGTACCCTTCGGCGGGCTTCGACGAGCCGGCATCGGCCGCATCCGGAATCACGGTTGCCAAAATCGGGCCGATACCGTAGAGTAATCGCGCTCTGAGGGACCTCATCTTTGGGATGTCGTCTAACGGTAGGACAGCGGATTCTGGTTCCGTCAATGGGGGTTCGATTCCCTCCATCCCAGCCACGGTCCGGGGTCCTGCGAGAGCAGCACGGCCCGTTCGTCTAGAGGCCTAGGACATCGCCCTCTCAAGGCGGAGATCGCCGGTTCGAATCCGGCACGGGCTACCAGACAAAAGGAGCACCCCTGCGCAAGCGGGGGTGCTTTTTTGGCTCGACCGGCCGGATGGCGGCCAGCGGGGCGCGGCGCCGGGCACGGATCCGCGCTGGGGATTGCGCACAGGAGCGGGCCCGGCAGAGGCCGATGGCGTGAAAACAGGCTCGGCAGAGGCCAACCGCGTGTACGGGCGCTACGCGCTTCGCAGTGTGTCTCTCCAATGACGATCCGCTCGAACTTCGACGATATTGGGCAGTGGCCAATAGGGTCATTCGCTGAACTCGTAGTCGTCGAGACCGAGAGTGCGGAGGTTTTCTTCGACGATTCGGATGTCGTCGCTGGAAAAGCCCCTTCGCGTCTCGATGTCGACGGAGAGGGCAAGGATGGTCTTCGCATCGACGTTCGAGTTGAGGTTGTTGATGATCTCCTGGATGACGTCGTTCACCTTGCCGATGGCGCCGTCCACCTCGAGGTCTAGGTTCAGGACGAATCGGTGCTGGACTGCGGGAGCGTCGGCTGGCAGTGCGACTTGGGATGCGGTTTCTCCCCTACCAACCGCTGTGGACGGCTCTTCCGTGTGTTCGGTCCAACCCACCGACGTCACAGATCCGGGCTCCTCTTCCTCTCGCCTCCTCGCTTTCTCCTCAAGCTGTCGCCGCGCCACGTCGGGCTTCACGAGGAGGCTGCTCGAGTAGACGGGGGCCGTGGGATCTCCTAGATGCAGGTCGACGTAGCGGCCGTCCTCGAATGCGGCGGCGATGCCGAAGAACTCCTTCGACCCGAGGCCGGCTCGGATGGAGCCCTCCAACACGTCGTACTTGGCGAGACGCGGGTAGTAGCAGTACTTGCAGAGCTGCTCCCAGAACTCGCCGATGCCGACGGAGTCGCGGCCCTTCCAGCCGTAGCGGTCGAGCTCCATCCTCAGAAGCACAGGAGCCCAGTCCTCGATGACCGCCTCCTCGCTCCTCAGCTGCTGGCCGGCGGCCTCCACGGTGTTCTGCAAGCTCCGGAGCGTGATGGTGTTCCACTCGACGGCGCCGCCGCCGTCCGCCGAGGGGTAGAGGAGGAACTTGTAGCAGTCGTCGAGGAGCGACTCGACGTTCTTATCGGCGTGCTTCTGGCTGTTGAGCGCCTCGCGGCCCTGCACGGCGTCGAGATTCAGCCGCTCGCGGTCGTCGTAGATCCCCTTCCAGGCGAGGTAGCGCTTCGTCTCCAGGACGAGCGAAGAGATGCGCTTGGCGTCCGGAGCCACGAAGACGACCGTGTTCTTGTAGGTGCGGGGCATGTTCCCGTGGTTCGCGAGGAGCTCCTGGGCCGCCTTCTGCGCGGGGTCCTCCCTGAGTTCCGCGGAGTGACTCCCGCGAAAGTCGAGGAAGACGAGCCTGAGGTCCCGCGTGTCGAGTAGGTCTACGCTAGTCATGGGCCAGATCTGGACCCCTGCGAAGGGGTTCTTGCGATGCATGCTCTTCTGCAAGCGGGCGAGTATCTCCGCCTCTGCCACGTCGTCCTCCATCTGGGAGACGCGGTCGGCGACGGTCTTGGCGAGGGTCGGCTTCGTGTCGTACCAGAAGCGCGTGCCGTTCTCGTCGGCGTAGAGGTACTGGGCCTCGTGGCGAAGCGTCGAGACCGCGTCCCGGAAGACGGCGGCGTTCTCGTCGGGCTGCACCGTGCCGAGGAGCACGTGCGACATCTCGATGCCCCGTGCGTCCTGCCCCTTGACATTCGGGGCGCTCCCCAAGAAGACGGTGCGCGCGACTCTGAGCGCAGCGATATCGCGCTGGAATCTCGGGTTGGCCTCGTCTATCTTGCGGGGAAGCGCCCCCTCGCCGTCCACCTCGGTCCCCACCACGGCGTTCCAGCCGTCGCTCAGGTAGCGGGTGAGCTCGTCCTGCACCGGCGCCGCGTAGAGGGGTAGCGATCCCGGCATGATCAGCGCGGACTTGTCGTTCGTCACCCAAAGCTGGTGGATGACCGACGCCATGAAGCGGAGCACGCCTCGGGTGCGCTGGAACCCCTCGAGCGTGGACCAGTCTTCGTAGAGCCGGTCGTAGACCTCGGGGTGGATCGGGTAGCAAGCCTTGAGCCGGTTGAAGTAGTCCAGTTCGCGGGCCTCGGCGGGGTAGTCCTGGGCGTTCGCCTGGTAGAGCGAGGAGAAGCCCCGGCAGACGGCGTCGCGCTTCTCAATGTCCTCGCACTCCTGGAAGAGCCGGCGACTCACAATCTCGAAGCCCTCGTTCACGGTGACGGGCTTCCAGATGGCCTCCATGCGCCCGAAGGTGTGCTCGATGGCCTCGAGCGCCCGCTGCCCCGCGTCGCCGCCGATCTCGCGCTCGGACTCGGGGATCGACGCGACGACGATGGTGCTCCTACTCGACCGCGCAGCCTCGGTGAGCTCCTGGATGAAGGTGATGAGGTTGTCGAAGGA
>CANRLS010000100.1 GCA_947631545.1 uncultured Atopobiaceae bacterium | reverse complement strand
CCGGGCGCGACGCCGAGGCCCGCGAACACGCAGACGATGAGCACCACCCAGGGCGCGCCATGGGGAAGGCCGATGCCGCCGGCGACGGCCCCGCCGAGGGCGACGGCGCCCCACGCCACGAGCGGCATCGCCACCATGACCGGGCGCATCTGCCGGGGCGGCGGCGCGATAGCGAGGAACCGACCGAGCACGGCCACCGTGAGCGTCGCAGCCTGATAGGCCACCGCCGGCAGCGCCACGAGGTCGCGGAACCACGCCACCCAATCCGGACCCTCGGGGTCGGCAAGAGCTGCCGCCGCGCTCGCCTCGCTTGGGAAGCCGAGCCAAACCACGAGGTACAGCACGATGGAGATGCAGAGGCCCCAGAGCACGTACATGGTCACGCGTCGGCGCGAGCGCCCGGTGCGCCGACGCTCGACCTGGGAGTCGTGCACCGCCGGCAGCGAAACGCCGAGGAGCGCGCCGGCCACGATCATCCAGATGATGCCGGGCGCGCTGACGAGGGCCTCGAGATAGGAGCGATTCGCCAGCGTGGCGGGGGCGTTTCCCGCGCCGAAGCAGGCGAGCGCCGAGAGCGTCGCCACGACGGTGAGGCTCACCGCGGCGAGACAGCCGCAGACGTAGCGGATGCGGCGCGGCACCAGGAGGTCGCGCATGACCACGATCGTCACCGCGACCACGGTCGAGATGCAGAAGGCAAGCGCGAGCCAAGCCACGGCCGGCCAGGGATTCATCTCGGCGGGGACGAAGATGAGGCGCGCCCCGAACGACTCGGTGATGGCGAGGATGACCAGGGCCACCACGACGATGGCCATGAGGCCGATGCCGAAGTCGAGGATGGGCCGCCGCTCGATGGGCGGGATGCCGGGGGCGGTGGTGTCCGGCTCCGGTTCCCTGGGCTCCGCTGTCTGTTCGCCGTCGCGTGCCATGGGGCCAGTGTAGTGGGAGCTACGCGAAGGCGTAGCGCCAGACGTTGTAGCAGCAGATGCCGCAGATCACGACCATGAGCCCCACGAAGAGGCGGTTCACGGCCGCGTCGTCGATCCGGCGGTTGATGGCGCGGCCGACGATGCCGCCGGCGATGCCGCAGGCGATCATGCCGAAGATCATGGGCACCGTGGCCCCGGCGAGCCCCTGGCCGGCCACGATGGCGCCCACGGCCGTCGCCTGGGAGAAGAGGATCACGAAGAGCGAGTTCTGGGCCGCGTCCTTGATGTCCATGGAGTAGAGGAAGAAGAACGCCGCGAGGTTGAAGGGGCCGCCGCCGATGCCGAGGAACGTGGAGACGCAGCCCAGCGCGAGGCCCACGGCGGCGCTCGCCACGGGGCTTTGCACGCGGTAGCTGGGAATCCTCTCCCTGAAGACGGTGTAGGCGATGGTGAGCGCCGTCATTGCGAGCAGGATGGCCGCCTGCACGGCGCCGGCCTCGTCGGGGTTGGGGAAGAGCGCCGCCACCCACACGAAGAGCTGCTTGCCGAAGAGCCCGCCCACGGCGGCGCCGATGGCGAGGGGAAGAAGCGTGCGCAGTTGGATGGCGCCCTCGCCGCGCCCGAAGGTGCGCGCCACCGAGTAGACGCTCATGGCGAGCACGACGCAGCCAGAGAGAAGGTTCACCGTGGAGACGCCCCAGGCGCCGAAGGCGTCCATCACCGGTTTGATGATGATGCCTCCGCCAAGGCCGCAGATGGCCCCGATGCCAGAAGCCAGGAAGCTGATGGCGAAGACGGCTGCGTCCATGATTCCCTTCCCGAGAAATCGGAGCCCTCCGCAGGGAAAGCGCTCTAGTTCTATGCCTATCGATACGATGCGGCCGCGGCGGGGAGGTCGACCGCATAGGTGCCCATCACGAGCTCGCCGAGATGCACGACGTCGCCGCCACCCAGCTGGATGCCCTGGGTGCAGGCATTGCAGCTGGTGAGGATCGTCGGAGCGAGCGCCTCGAGTTCGCGCACCCGCTCGGCCATGAGCTCGCGCTGCACCTCCTCGGGCATCGTGCGCACGTAGAAGTCGGGGTGGCCGGCCATGAGCTCCGCCTGCCTCGGCGTGCGGGGCTCCACGTGGCGGGTGCCGCAGAAGGTGGAGCGCTCGCGCGCGTCCTCGGGCTCAACCCAGGAAACGCCCATGCGCGAGAGCGCCTCGCGCACCGCAGCGTGGACTTCAGGGTGGTCGCGGTCGCGCCAGCAGTCCTGGATGACCACGGAAAGCCCCTCGTAGCTCGGCCATTCGAAGTCATCCCGCTCGAGGAGCCACTCCCAGAGGCTCCGGGTCGCGCCGCCATGGATGTGCTCGCGGCACGACTGGCACAGGTAGAGCCCCACGTCGCCGTCGCCGAGCACGCGCGTCTCGCGGAGGCAGCAGATGGCGAGGGGCTTCTCGCCCCGGGCATCGGCCGCCTCGGCGAGGGCCTCCCTCATCTCGAGGCGCATCTTCTTGGCCGCTTGCGGCGCTATCCTCGCGAAGTTGCAGCTGGGATAGAAGACTTCCATGACGTCCCTCGCTCCTCGTCGCGTGCCCGCGGTTCCCGTCGGAGCGATTCTATGACCCTGCGGCTAGGATAGGGGCACGGCGCCGCGAAGGCGCCAGCTGCGCCGGCACGGCACGAAGGCGCGAGCCGCGCCCGCGCCGCGCCGGTCGGCATCCCTGACCGGCCCTGCCATCGACGCATCCCGCAAAACCCGAGGAGACCGCCGTGATCGATCGCTACACGCGCCCCGAGATGGGGCACATCTTCAGCCTCGAGAACAAGTACGCCGTCTGGCAGGAGGTGGAGGTGCTCGCCTGCGAGGCCCAGGCCGATCTGGGCGAGGCCGGCATCACCGCCGCCGACGCCCGCTGGATCCGCGAGCACGCGCGCTTCGACAAGGCCGAGATCGACGAGATCGAGGCCGTGACCAACCACGACGTCATCGCCTTCCTCACGAACCTCGGGAGCTACATCGACGCCGATGTGCCCGGCGGCGAGAACCGCCCCGAGGAGCCGCTCCCCGAGGGCCTCTCGGGCCCCAAGCCGAGCCGCTGGGTTCACTACGGCATGACGAGCTCCGACCTCGGCGACACGGCCCTCTGCTACCAGCTGGTCCAGGCAACGGACATCCTCATCGCCGACGTGCGCGAGCTCGGGCGCGTCTGCCGGCGCCGCGCGCTCGAGGAGCGCGACACCCTCTGCGTGGGCCGCACCCACGGCATCCACGCCGAGCCCATGACCTTCGGCCTCAAGTTCGGGAGCTGGGCCTGGGAGTTCCGCCGCGACCTCGACCGCCTCATCGACGCTCGCGAGAACGTGGCCGTGGGCGCCATCTCGGGCGCCGTGGGCACCTACTCCTCCATCGACCCGCGCGTGGAGCGCTACGTCTGCGAGCATCTGGGCCTCGCCGCCGACCCGCTCTCCACGCAGATCGTCTCGCGCGACCACCACGCTTACCTCGCCGGCGTGCTCGCCACGCTCGCAGCCACCATGGAGCGCGTGGCCACGGAGGTGCGCGCCCTGCAGAAGACCGACACCATCGAGGCCGAGGAGCCCTTCGCCAAGGGACAGAAGGGCAGCTCGGCCATGCCCCACAAGCGAAACCCCATCACGGCCGAGCGCGTCTGCGGCATGGCGCGCGTGGTGAAGGCCAACGCGCAGGTGGCCTTCGACGACGTGGCGCTCTGGCACGAGCGCGACATCTCGCACTCGTCGGCCGAGCGCATCGCCCTCGCCGACAGCTTCATCGCCCTCGACTACATGGCCGAGAAGCTCCGTTGGATCCTCGACGGCATGGTGCTCTATCCCAAGAGCATGCAGGCGAACCTCGATCGCACCCGTGGGCTCATCTTCTCGTCGAAGGTGCTCTTGGCGCTGGTGGACGGCGGCATGAGCCGCGAGGACGCCTACGCGGTGGTGCAGCGCAACTCCATGGCCGTCTGGGCCGACGTGCAAAAGGCGGAGGCCGGACCGAGCCTCCGCGAGCGGCTCGAGGCCGACCCCGATTGCGCGCTCGACGCGGCCACGCTCGACGAGATCTTCGACCCGCGGGGGTTCCTCACGCGCATCGGGCCCATCTTCGATCGCATCGAGGCGCTCTCGTTCGAGGAGTAGCGGG
>CANRLS010000099.1 GCA_947631545.1 uncultured Atopobiaceae bacterium | reverse complement strand
TTGGCAGACGCGCTAGCTTGAGGTGCTAGTGACTAACTAAACGGTCGTGCGGGTTCAAGTCCCGCCTCCGACACCAGAACCCACGGGCGGCCCTTCGGGGCCGCTTTTGGTTTCGAGGGATGGCGCCATGTCCTGGCGGCGGCGCTCTGCCCTCGGGAGCCGTCGCGCTGCGCCAACGCCAGCGAGCGCCCTTCGGCGATGCGTGTGCCGGCGGAAGGCACGCGCCCACTACACTGGTTGGGAACCGCGTCACGGCTGCGCGAGGGGAGGCGAGCGGATGATCCTCGGCGACAACATCGTCGCGGGCGACACCGGCGCGAGCACCGTCGCGGACTTCGTCTCGCTCGCCGCGCTCTACTCATTCCTCTCGCTCACCAACGACGCCGTGGCCGGCTACGGCTCCGACGGCCACATCATCCTCGCGAACGACCACATGGCCGAGATCTGCGGCCTCGCGGCGCGCCAGCTCATCGGCATGGACGTGCGCTCGCTCCTGATGTATCCCTCGGGCGAGTTCGCGCCGGAGGGCGAGTGGCCCTTCCCCCTGGACGGCACCGAGACGCTCCTCCACTGCCGGCGGCCCAGCGAGGGGAGCTACGCGCCCATCGCCGTGCGCGCGATGGCCCTCGGCGAGCAGGGCTCCTTCATCCTCGTGTGCCGAAACGCCGACGAGGTGGATGCGGGCAAGCTTCGCGCCCTCTCGCGGCGCATCGAGCGAGAGGAGGGCGCGCAGGCGGCGCTCTCGACGCCGAGCGGGGAGATCGAGGTGCTGAGGACATCGAGCGAGGCCATGCAGGAGGCGTTCGCGACCCCCGACATCTCCCAGCGGGAGCTCTGGCAGCTCCTTGGCACGAACACCGAGGATCTGGGCCAGACGCTCTTCGGCCCGGTCGTGGAGGAGCTGGCGAGCGCGGTGGGCGCCGACCTCGCCGCGATCTATCTCGAGGACTCCGGCATCTACCACTTGAGGGCCGTCTCGGGCGAGGTGGGCGCTCGCCGGATCCCCACCCATATCGACCACATGGACGCCACCGCCATCGAGGCGCTGGACCGCCAGATGCTCTGCATGGTGGTGCCCGAACCCGGCCTTGCGGGCGTGGGCAAGCAAGGGCTCGTCACCGTGGGCGACGCCTACGAATCGCTCTCCTTCGAGATGCCGGCTTCCGATGTGGTTCCCTTGGCCTCGCACTACATCGTGCCGCTCCGCTTCGGCACCGATGCGACCGCGCTCGTGGTGGTGGGCTGGCTCGACCACCACGAATTCGACCCCTCCGAGATCCGCGTGCTCTCGCTCCTCTCCCAGCATCTGGGAACGGAGGTCATGAACGGGCTCGGCACCTTCCGCACCCAAGCGGCGGATCGTGTGGAGCAGGTCATGAGGAGCGTCCGGCGGAGCCTCGAGGAGGCGGAGGACCTGAAAAAGTTCGACTACGAGTCGCTCTTCGAGGCCATCGGCAGGGCCGTGCGCGGCACCTACGTGCCCCTCGTCGAGGTGCCGGGCGAGGGCCTCGCCCTGAAGCGCTCTGACGGCACGCCGGGAAAGGCGCAGGGTGAGCTGCAGGAGATTCTCGATGCCCTGATCCCCGGCCCGGTGCGCGTGGTGAGCGCCCGGATGTCGCCGGAGTTCGGGCGCTGGCTCCGCGCCAACGGCTTCGATTCGGCGGGGGCGCTCGTGGACGTGGAGGCGCTCGGCGGGCGCCGGCGCACCTTCATGATCCTCCGCAACTGGAACGCGGGACCGCTCGAGGGCTACGACGTGAACTTCCTCAAGCGCTGCCTGCAGGACCTCTTCGAGGTGGACCATCAGAGGCAGAGCTACCAGGAGGCCGCCTACATCTCGCAGTCGCTCCAGCGCGGCATGGAGAACCAGCTCCAAGATGTGGAGGGCATCACAGCCAGGGGCATCTACAACTCCGCGACGGCGAGCGCCATCGTGGGCGGCGACTTCTACGACCTCATTGACCTCCCCAGCCACAGGGCCTGCATCGTCTGCGGCGACGTGGCCGGCAAGGGCGTGCGCGCGGCCTCGGCCGCATCGGCTCTGCGCACCGCCATCTCGGCCTACGCCTGGGAGGGGCTGGACCCCGCGCATATGGCGAGGCTCGTGAACGACTTCTTCATGGGGTTCTCGTCGCTCGAGACGTTCGCCTCGCTCTTCATCGGCATCGTCGACCTGGAGCGCATGATGCTCACCTATTGCTCGGCGGGGCATCCCCCAGCGCTCCTCCTACGCGTCGATCCGCCCTCGATGGGGCTCCTCGAGGTGCAGTCGGGCATCGTGGGGGCCTTCCGCGAGATGGCCTTCACCGAAGCGTCGATTCCCCTCAACGTGGGCGATGTGCTCTTCCTCTACTCCGATGGCATCACCGAGGCGAGGAGCCCCTCGGGGGAGTTCTTCGGGGAGGACGGGCTCCGCCAGACGATCGCCAACGCATCGGGACGGTCGGCCGAGGAGCTGCCCGACATCGTGCTCGACCAGCTCTACGCCTTCACCGGCAGCAGCCTGAACGACGACTGCACCCTCCTGGCCATCCGCTTCGACGGCCTCGAGGCGTCCCCGCCCGACCGCTCATAGGGTTCCCTTAGAACGTTCACGGCCTTTCAGGGTTGCATGGGTACCAGCGGATTGGGTCGCTCTGCCTCTTCCCAGCTCGCTGGTTGTGGCATAGTGGCTCATCGAAGATGGCGCGGAAGCCCGCTGGACGTCCGCGCTTCCCTCCGAGGGATTCCCCCCGGCCCCGGAACGAAGGCGATTCCGTGCTCATCATCTCCGACGGCATGCGCGTTCCCGTGCACGGCGATATCGACGTGGCGACGGAGCCCGGCCTTAGGCGGCACCTCGCGCGCCTCATCGAAGGCGGCTGCACACGGATCACCCTCGACCTCGCCGACGTGGACTTCGTCGATTCCACCGGAGCCGCCCTCATCCTCACCACGGCGCGGAGCCTCAGGCGCGAGGGCGGGCTCCTCACGCTCGAGAACGTGCCCGCGAACGTGCTCCGCACCTTCAAGCTCTGGCACATCGCCGACTTCATCCCCGTCGTTCCCCGAACGCAGGTCAAGCGCGCCGTGCGACCGCTCTCCCGGGGCGCCGTGCCCCGCTGGCACCTGGGGCTCCTGATCGAGGGGCCGACGCTCGGCGAGGCCCGCGAACGGCTCCGCCAGATGCTCGTGACGCTGCCCCTCACCGAGGAGGAGATCTTCGACGTGACGCTCGCCGCGGGGGAGGCCATGGGCAACACCATCCTCCACACGCCCGGCGCCACCGGGAAGCTTTCGGTCACGGCCTACGACGATCGCGTGGTCATCGAGGCCATCGATGACGGCCCGGGCTTCTCCATCGCCGATGACGAGGAGGTCGAGACCACCTACGAGCACGGACGCGGCATCAAGATGATGCGCATGCTCGTGGACTCCGTGGACATCTCGAAGAAGCGGTTCGGCTCGGGCACGGTGGCGACGCTCACGAAGATCTTCGCCCCGCGCCCCGAGCAAGTGGCGACGATCCCGGTCGAGGCGACGGCGCTCGAATCCTAGGGGAGCTGCCCGTGCCAACCCGGGCGGCCTATGGCCGCACATCCTCCGGGATGCGGTTGGGCTTGCCATGGTGGGAGGTCGCATCGCCGGTGGCATCGCCATCGATGAAGCTCAGCTCCCGCATGCTCTGGAACGCATCCTCGCGATTGCCGTAGAGGAACCGTCCCCAGGGCCGCTGCCACGGCAGGTCCGTGCAGATATGCCAGTACCAGATGATCGCGAACAGGGCGCCGCTTCCGCCCACTCCCGCGAAGCCGGCGATCCAGGCGAGCACCGACGCAAGCGCGGGGCCCGATGCCGCTACGACGGTTCCCACCAGGGCGAATCCCGCGACGACGAAGTCGAGCAGCAGGCAGAGGAGACAGCAGAGCCAGGGGGCGCGGAAGAAGACTCGCGGATGGATGCCCACATCGTCCTGGACGGCGAAGCCCATGGAAAGAAGCGGGATGAAGATGCCGAACACCGGCATGATCACGTCTCTGAGGTCGTCGATGCACGGCCGGCCCGCCGCGCAGTAGCAGGTGAACATGATCCAGAAGAGCAGGGAGAGCAGCGTGACCGCCGAATAGACGCGGAAGCGCTTGCGCGTCTGGGGCGTCACCGACAC
>CANRLS010000098.1 GCA_947631545.1 uncultured Atopobiaceae bacterium | reverse complement strand
CCCGCGGCCGCCACGAGCCCCATGGCCTTGGCGAGCTCGCGGACGTCGAGGCCGCCGGGGTCGCTCTCGAAGCGAACCGTGTAGCGGTCCTTGCCGCTCCCGGCGGAGACGCTCCCCACCGTGGACGAGCGCCTGGCGTGGAGCGCGTCGAGGAGCGCCCTCACCACGTCCTCCACGGCCGAGACGGCCGTGCCCGTCGCGCGGGCCTCGCTCTGGAGGTCGATCGCGAGCTCGACCCGGCCGTCGGATGCCGTCGCCTTGGCGCCCATGCCATCGAGCGCGTCCGCCTTGGACGCGGCCGACCTCACGGCCGAGGCCAGCACGGACACGGGGTCGAACGAGCTCTGCGCGCCGTCCCAGAGGAGCTCCCCCATGGACGAGATGGCGTAGGTGTGGCCGTCGCATATCTCCGTGGGGCCGGGGATCGTGTTCGTGACGCTTCGGAAGGGATCCTTGCCCGCCGCCTGCAGATTCACGGAATAGCCGGCGGCCTCGCGCGTCGTGGCCTCCCACTGCACGTGGTACTTCCCGGCGCGAACGTTGGTGCTCTCGGCTGTGATCTTGCCGGCGAAGGTGCCGTTGTTGGTGAGCGAGGACGTTTCGTCGAGGTGGAGGGAGGCGGCTTCGCGGGAGCTCGGATAGCCGGTGTTGGGAGCCGACTTGTCCGCTTTCCAGATCTCCTCGTCGCCGAACTTGTCGTAGAAGACGACGGTCTTGCCGTCGGCAACGGTGAGCCTCGCTCCGTCCTTGGCCTCCATAGTGGTGCCCGGCATGAACTTGAAGCTCTCGGCGAAGGTGTAGGCACCGTTGGCGAGCGTCCAGTCGATGTTGCCGTTCCACGGGTAGACGAAGGTCTTCGTGGAGAGGTTGAACCCCGCGATATCGAGGGTGCTCGAGTCGAACGTGGCGCCGCCGGTGATCTCATACGACTCGCGGGCGTTATCGCCGCTGCCCGTGAGCCTCTTCACCACGGTGGCCTCTGCATTGGGGAGCTTGATCATGCCGTTGCCGCTCGCGCCGCTCACCTGCGGGAAGCGCGTCTGGTAGTAGTTGGCCGGGATGTCCGGCTGCTCCACGTACATGCGCACGAACCCCATGTAGTCGGCATCGCCCTTGATGGTCACGGGGCAGCTGATGTTGTGGCAGTCGTACTCGTTCATGGGGTAGATGTGCCCGTTCCCGACGGCATTGGCCGCTTGCGTGCCGCCGCGCCAGTGGCGGACCACGTAGAGGTCGACCACCGTAGCACCCGGCTCGGCCGTGATGCCGCCCTCTCCCTTGATGTAGCCGGGGGATTCGAGCCAGCCGCCCTCCGCCACCACGATCTGGCCGCCGTTGGCGATCTTGGCGGCGTTGCCGTTCACGTCTTGGTCGAAGAGGCCGGCGTGCGGGCGGCCGACCACGGCGTTCACGATGACGGTGCCGTTGACGGTGAGCTTTCCCGAGCTGCCGATGGTGAGCGTGCGGAACGTCGTGGCCTTGGGGCCGAAGGCGTTGCCGCCGCCCCAGGTCGTGCCGAAGGGCGCGTAGCCGCCGTTGTCCTTGTTATAGCCCACGTCGTTCTTATCCAGCGGGATGACGAGCGTGGCGCCGGCGGGAACTGTCGCCTCCCCGTCGAGGGTCGCGTCGGCCACGAGCCGCATGAGCTTGTTGCTGCCGTTCTGCCCTGCGTAGTCACAGGCCGCCTTCAGCGTTGGGAAGAGCGAGTCGCCGGCGGCGACCTTGTTCTCGCCCAGCTTCTTGAAGAGGCCGCGGATGGTCATGGTGCTGCGAACCGTGAGGGTGTAGGTGCTCGCGCGCGAGACGAATTCGTCCGAATCGAGCAGGTTGTTATCGCCGTCGTACCAGCCGAGGAAGACGCTGCCCTCTCCGGGCGTGGCGGTGAGGGTGAGCTTCATGCCCTCGTAGTACGTGGTTTTGGGCGTGTCGCCGTTCACTTGGATGGTGCCGGTGCCGCTGTCTTTGTTGTCGGGCGCGATATTGAACGTCACCGGCTTGCTGCTGAACTTCAGGTTGGAGATGGCGGCGTAAAGGGCGGAATCGGTGCCCTTATTCACGGTGAACGCAATGAAAGCCTTGCTGCCGCCCGCCTTGGAGAGCTCGAGCTCCACGTGGGTCCATCCCACATTCGCGTCGCCCTCGTGCTGGCTTGCGAGCGTTGCGCTGTCGATCTTCACCTCGGATTTGTTATTCACATTGATCTCGAAGCTATACGCATCCCCTTGCTTGTAATTCCCGATCATGTAGTCGAAGGAGAGCAGGCCTTCCTTCTCCGATTCGAAATACGTGTAGGTGAGTTCCGATGAGCCGGTTTTAGTTGGAGTGCTGCTGAACACGATGGGATGCGCGTCGTCGCCCTTAGCTGGGTTGTAAAGGAATGCGGGCTTGCTGCCGCCCCCATGGAAGACGGTATAGGGGTACGTGGTTGTCGTGGACTCCGGGCTGTTAAAGCATGTCGGGTTCTCTTTGAAGTCCTGGAGCTTCCTCTCGTGGACGTCCGCCTCCGCAGGCGTGCCGAAGGCCTCGTCCCACGAGTAGGTCGGCCAGAGCATGATGAGGACGGTGCTGTCGGAACAGCCTTCTTTCTTGAACGTGATCTTGAGCTCATGCCTCTTATTGCCAGGGATCACTTCGTATTGGAAGCTCTTGTCAGTGCTCACCTCTTGCGGTGTGCCACTGCCATCAACGCTGTCTTCAAAGGTGATCGAGCTGTACCCTCCGTCATTCGGGTTCAGTTCGAGCTTGTACTTGTAGTTCTCATCAATCCCGTAGACCTGCCGGATAAGCCAGTATTCGTTCAGCTCCAAAAGTCGATCGCCGAGCTTGGTTACATCCGGAATCGCCTCATAGCCATCCGCTTCGCCCGTCGTGCTACGCGAAAGGGTCAATGCGTTCTCGGCGATTGGAGCGAAGTTGTTTCCGACTATCTTGATGGTATAGGTACCGGCCTTCGGAAGCGGCAAATACTTACCGCTAGTACCGAGTGTACAGACATTTGCTATACCATCAATCGTTCTGGGAGCTTGCGCATAATCCGCGACATCAAGAATCTCGCCGTCCGGATCTATAACGATCCACTGGACGTCCTTGCTCTCTTTCGAAGTAAGCGCGAACTTAATGATGAATTCCGAACCCTTCGGGAAAGAGTCTGTTTGAAGTTTACTGGGATCAACGTTGCTTTCAGTCCCTAGCCCAATAATATTGTATCGAGTCACATTGTATTGATATAAATGGCCCAATGATTCATCAAACTCAACTTTGATTCTCGTAGCATATTCATCTGGCAGCTCTCCATCGTAGACACGAATGTTCGAAATGTAGCACCCGTTGATATCCCCTTCTTGGTAGAGTATGGATTGCCAATACTGCTGCAGCCAGAGCGACTGAAAGTCTCCTGTGCACTCTAAAATCAGGGTTTGCCAGTCTCCAGCAACTATATCTTGTGTCGAATCGCAATGTATCGGGTTCATTTTCTTAAGACCACTACCATTATAACTGCTTGCATCATTACTTTGTGCCTTCGCTACTTCTAAGTAGTGCGAGGCTTTGCCAGTACCAGCGATAAAGCAATCAAATAATATGTATACATGGTCATCTTTTCCTAGAGCTTCACCATTGCGCTTAGGCATCATGACCATGGAACCGTAACCATAATTCTGGCTATCTCGATCCTTAGCTCTCGGATTACTCTCCCATACTGCATGCTTTACGCCTGAGCTATCCGTGTACTCGATATTCGAAAGCTTCCAGCCATCAAACATACCGTATTCGGTATTGCCCGTTTTAGGCCTATTCTTGCCAGCAATTGTTATGCCTTCGGGGAGCTCGGTGAAGAGCTTGGCGAAATCTTCCTTCGTGCCTTCGCCGCCATTCGCATCGAATTCGACCTGCGACGCATCGACGGAGGCACCGAGCGGCTCGTCGCTCGAAAGGGCGACTGCCTGCGTGGTACCGTCCAGGCTCATCGGCTCCACGTCCTGGGAAGAGGCGACATCGTTCTCCAAAGCGATGGCATCCGAATCGCCACCATCACTGCCTTCGTCACCGAGGCCCACGACGTCGACGCCATCGACGGCCGCCACCTCGGCATCGGCGGGATCGCCGTCCGTGACATCAGATGAATCCAGGGGCACCGCGCCGTCGCCACCTTCGGACGCCTGCGCCGCGTGGGCAGTCGCGTACCCGTCGGCCGCATC
>CANRLS010000097.1 GCA_947631545.1 uncultured Atopobiaceae bacterium | reverse complement strand
GTATGGATACTTGGGAAGCGTCGAGCTAAGCGCCTCGCCGAGGAGGTCCCATGGCCTTCGATCCCCAGAACCCGCCCGAGTGCCCGGTCGCCCTCACCGTCTCCCTCATCGGCTCCAAGTGGAAGCTGCTCATCATCCGCAACCTCCTCCGGCGCCCCTGGCGCTTCAACGAGCTCCACCGCGACCTCGCGGGCGTCTCGCAGAAGGTCCTCACCTCGAGCCTTCGCGAGCTCGAGCGGGACGGCCTCGTCCACCGCGAGGTCTTCGCCGAGGTGCCGCCGCGCGTGGAGTACTCGCTCACCGACCTCGGCCGCACCCTCGAGCCGGTGCTGAAGGCCATGGAGGAGTGGGCCACCGCCTACCGCGAGCGGATCCTCGCGGACGCTCGCCTCAGCTCGACGTGAACCCACTGAGCGCACGCTACCATCCGAAATCATGGTTCCATCGACGCGATGCTTCATGCTATGGATGTTTCGAGACGAGTTCCGAGAGGATCCCACTATGAATGCGACCGACGGTGCTTCCCCAGCTGAACAGCCAATCCCTACCGGGGGCGAGCGGCTCGCAGCGTTCGCCGGCGAGAGCTTCCAGCGGGCCATCACCGAGGTGGGCGAGCGCGTCTACCACTTCCTCGGCTACGGGCATTCCAACGCAACGGCGATCGTCGGCGACAGCACGGTCATCCTCGTGGATGCCCTCGATTCCCCCGGCTATGCGGCCGAACTCGACCGGGCGCTGAAGGGCATCACCGAGAAGCCGGTGAGGACCATCATCTACACCCATGGCCATCCCGACCACAGGGGCGGCGCCGGCTATTGGCGAGAGAGCGTCGAGGAGGTCATCGCCCACGCTCCCGCTCGCGAGCCCCTTGAGGGCTACGATCGGATCGCCACCGCCCTCGAGCGCAGGGGTGCCCGCCAGCACGGCTATGGGCTGAGCGACGAGGAGGCCATCTGCCAGGGCATCGGCATCCGCGAGGGGCGAGAGACGGGCGCCGGCGATTACGACTTCCTGGCCCCCACGAAGGTGCTCGCGGACGACCTCGTGACATTGGTGATCGATGGCGTGGCGCTGGAGCTCCGCGCTGCCCCAGGCGAGACCGACGACGCGATGCTCATCTGGCTCCCGGATGACGGCGCTCTCTGCTCGGGCGACGTCTACTACGCCACGTTCCCCAACCTCTACGCCATCCGCGGAACCCAGTACCGAGACGTCTCCCAGTGGATCCGCGCGCTCGACCTCGTGCTCTCCTACCCCGCCGAGGCCCTCTTGCCGGGGCACACGGCGGCGCTCCTCGGCCACGGGCTCATCCAGGAGCAGGTGGGCACCTATAGAGACGCAATGCGCTATCTGCTCGATGGCACGCTCGATGCCATCGAGGCGGGCTTGACGCAAGACGAGGCGGCGGAGGCGGTGCGCCTACCAGACGAGCTTGCGGGAAAGCCCTTCCTCGGCGAGTTCTACGGCATGGTGGAGTGGGCCGTACGCAGCATCTACGTGGGCTACGTGGGCTGGTTCGACGGCGACCCGGCGACGCTCCTGCCGCTTGCCGAGGATGCGTGGCGCTGTGAGCTCCGTGCGCTCATCGGCGAGCGCCGGCTCGAGAACCGCACGCTCCGCGCCATCGACGAGAGCGAGTATCAACTGGCGCTGCAGCTCCTCGCCCTCTGGGAGCCCTCTCGCGAGAGGAGGCGGCTCCTGGTCAGGGCGCTCCGCGGCCGCGCCGAGCAGGTGACGAGCGCCAACGCCCGACACTACTACCTCGCCTGCGCGAACGAGGAGGAGACCCTCCAGGCGCCGCTGTTTTAGGGCGGGGCGGGCGAAGAGGCCGGCGAGCTCGGCGGCTGCGACACCGTTCCCCTATGCGGATAGACGCTGACGACGTGCGCCTCGTCGTCATGTTCCGACTACGCCCCTGCCTTCAAGAGTGCGCTAGGGCCTAAGGGGCCTCAGCTCGAGGTGGCGGCGAGGCTGCCACCGTGCCCCGCATCTGCGTGAAGCGGCAGCAGTTCGTCTCCCTCTCGAACGCGAGCGGCGTTACCGCTGACCAGAGCCGTCAGCTTGAATTCAATCTGAGCGGGTAGCCGTTTACAGGGAATGCGATCGCCTCGAACGTCCCAGGCACCGCATGGCATACCGGCCCGGCTCCCTGTCGCTTTGGGCCAATCGAGCCGACAGAGGCCCTGACGAAAGGTACGTGATGAGTTTCGGTCATAGACGCAAAGGCGGCGCCAGGGCCTCGGCGGCCGCGCCCGTGAACTCAGGGAAGTCGAACGCCTACATCTCGCTCATGGCCCTGACGATGATGAACGTGACCATCGTCGCCGGCCTCGGCAACGATGTCCAGCAATCCTTCTACGGACTCACGTCGGTAACGTACTTCACCCTCGGCGCCATCTTCTTCTTCATCCCCACGGGCCTCGTGGCGGCCGAACTCGCCGGCGGATGGTCGGAGCGCGGCGGCATCTTCCGGTGGGTCGGAGAGGGCATCGGCCCGGGCTGGGCCTTCGTCTGCGTCTTCCTCCTCTGGTTCCAGACGACCTTCAACTTCGGAGCTGGGGCGGCGAGCTTCGGTGCCGGCATCGGCTTCTTCACGCCCGACTACGACTGGGCCGTCCAGCAGGCGCTCCATCCGCAGTGGGAGCTACCGCTCATGTGCTGCTGGCTGGCCTTCTACTGGTTCATCTGCTGGCTCGCCACCAAGGGCGTCAAGGTCTTCGCCAAGGTCGCCAATTACGGCGTGCTCATCGGCACCTTCATCCCGCTCTGCACGATCATCGTCCTCTCCGTGGTCTGGCTCTGCCAGGGCCGACCCATCGAGTTCATGAAGGATCCCGAGGTCAACACGCTCATCCCTCATTGGGAGGGCCTCTCCACGCTCGCCCTGGCCGCGGGCGTGTTCTTCTCCTTCACCGGCATCGACATGAACGCCGCGCACATCAAGTCCGTGAAGAACCCGCGCAAGACCTACCCGCTCTCGATCTTCTTCGCGATGATCCTCGCCCTCATCATCTTCATGGTGGGCACGCTCATCATCGCCATGGTCATCCCGAACGACCAGATCAACGTCATCTACGCGCTGAACGAGACGTATAGGAACCTGGGTGCCACCATCGGCATCCCCTGGCTCTACATGGTCTTCGTGTACGCCGGCCTCGGCGCCACCATCGCGAACCTCATCACGAACCTCGCCGGCCCCTCGGTGATGCTCGGCAGCGCCGGCAAGTCGGGATTCCTCCCCAAACGGCTCAACAACACGAACAAGGGCGGCATGCCCTCCCACCTCATGTACTTCCAGATGGCCCTCATGAGCGGCATCGCGTTCCTCGTCTTCCTCATCCCCAACATCGAGGGCTTCGTGGTGCTCGTCTCTCAGGCCATCACCGTGCTCTACCTGCTCTACTACGTCCTCATGTTCCTGGCCTTCATTCGGCTCAAGTACAACCAGCCCAACCGTCCGCGCTCCTTCACGGTGCCCGGCGGCAAGGTGGGCGCGTGGATCGTCTTCATCGTGGGCGAGATCTCGTGCATCTTCGGCATCGTGCTCTCGTTCGTACCGCCCGCGCAGATCGCATCCGAGGTGGGCAACGGCTTCAACTACGTCATGATCATCGCCGGCCTCACGATCTTCGTGCTCGCCGTCTCGTGGGGCATCTACTTCGCCTCCCGCAAGCACGATTGGGTCGATCCAACGAACAAGTTCGCACCCTTCACCTGGGAGATCGAAGGCCTCAAGAAGCCGCAGAAGGTCCTCTCGAACGTACCCGCCGACCTCATGAGCCGCGATCAGAACCCGATGGGCATGCCCATCAAGCACCACTACGATCCCAACGAGCAGATCGATCCCAAGGATCTGCCCGATGATGAGGAGGGACTCGAGGCGCTCGCCAAGGCGCGTCCCATAACGGTGCACCAGGCGAACAGGGAGGCGTTCGCCCATGTGGCGGCCCAGAAGGTCGTGGCATCGACACCCGGCGGCTCGGCCGTGAGCGCGACGCTGAACGACGGCTCCCTCGACCAGATCACACCGGCGATCGCCGCTAGCGAGAAGGTCGCTGCGGCGGTGCCCATCCCCGAGGTTGATGTGCCCGCAGCGCCACCCGATCAGGTGAGGGCAGCCATGCTCCCCGAGGACGCCCGCACAGCGGCCGCCCGCGAAGAGGACGAGGCGCAGAGATTCGCCATCGCCGCGGAGGCCCTGAAGGAGGAGGCGAGCGCCGAACGCGACCT
>CANRLS010000096.1 GCA_947631545.1 uncultured Atopobiaceae bacterium | reverse complement strand
AGCCTCACCCGCGCGGCGTCGGCCTCGTTGAAGAGGTGGCCCGGATCCATGTGGTAGGGGATCACGTGCTTGGCGCCGATGAGCTCGGCGCAGGCCATCATCTCGGACGGCCCCATGTTGTAGATGCCGTCGATGGGCAGGAAGGCGTAATCCAGGTGCATGGCGGCCATGCTCGCCATCTGATCGGTCTTCGAGGTGTCACCCGAGATATAGACCTTGATGCCGTCGAAGCCCAGCACGTAGCCCACGCCGAAGCCCTTGGGATGATGGCCGTTGTAGGCCTCGACCGCCTGGACGTCCACGTCCCGGAACGTCCTGCGCCCGAGCTGGTTCGCCCGCCAGCCGTTCTGGAGGAACTCGTCCTCGCGCCAGATCACGGTGGCGGCCTTGTGGGCCGGCTTGTCCACCGCGTTGTGATCGTAGTGCTCATGCGTCACGAGGATGAGGTCGGCGGGCACGTCGTAGCCCTCGCCGGCGAAGGGATCGACGTAGACCACGGTCCCCGCCTTGGTGATGATCCGAAGGCTCGCATGCCCCTGGTAGAGGATCTCGCCCCTCTTGGCGCTCTCGGCCATCGCGTGCCCCTTCCGCTCGTCGCCAACCGTCCAAAGGGTACGTCAATCATCGAGCCCGGCCCTTTCGGACCGAGCTCTCGTCGTCAAGGCGCCGCAAAGCGCCCGCGTATCGATGGGAATCGTCGGCGGCGGCAACGCCAGCGCTCGCGTCTCCGGCCTAGTCCTCGAGGTCGGGGCGCTCGACGTCCCAGATGAGGGTAGCCAGTATGTCCTGCATGGTCAGTTCCTCATTCGCGGTGGCATCCATGGGGCGTCCTTTTCTCCGAGGTCTTCGTTGACCCGGATGATTCCCCGCCCGAGCCGGGAATGCTTTAGGAGTCCCTTCAGCTTTGCGCGATTTCACCAACCGTACGGCGCGCATGGCAGCGCCGCCCTTCGGATTCCCGCAGCTTAGGGTGCCTATCGCGCTAGAGCAGATCCACGGACTCGGCCATGTCGGGCCCCAGCACGATGATCACATCGTAGGGGGCCTCGTAGACGCCCTGCCAGTCCTCCACCGAGAGCTGGCCGCCAAGCTGCTCGTTGATCTGCTCGGCCGCGGCCTTGTTCTCGGGCGTCATGTAGGCGATCGCCGAGTAGTCATGATGGCTCGCGGCATCGCCGGTCGTCGTCTCGTAGCCGTAGCTGTCGAGCGTCGCGGCGACGCGCCCGGCGAGCCCGTTGATGCCGGTGCCGTTCAGCACCTGCACGCTGATGCTGGCGGCGTCCACATCCGGTTCCTCCGAGGGCGCCGTGTCGAACGTGAGCGTTCCATCGCCGTTCTTGATGTTGTGGGTGCCGGTGCCGGCGAGTCCCACGGTCTGGTCCTCGTCCTCGCTCTCGTAGGGCGAGAGGCCCGCGTCCACGCGCGCCATCATGGTGTTCCAGGCGTCCTGGTCGAGGAGCTCGTACCAGGTATCGTTCACGTAGTACGAGGTCGTGGGCGTCATGCCGCTGTAGACATCGTTGTCGAAGTTGATGCCCTTCATCTCGTTGGCAAGGTGCAGGAGGTCGGTGAGGGAGAGGTCGGTCGTCACCATGTTGGCGAGCTGGGTGATGGTCGCGACCATGGTCACCGGATCCAGCGCCATGATCTTCTTGGCGATGGCGGCGATGACCATGCGCTGGTTGGCGGCACGGTACACGTCGCCGTCACCGTAATCGTCATAGGCATGGCGCGCACGGCAGAGGGTGAGCGCCTGGGCGCCGTCGAGGGTCTGCGATCCCGCGGAGATGGGCGCTCCAGCCATGGGGTCGTTGATGTCGATGGGCACGTCCACCTCGATGCCGCCGATGCTGTCCACGAGCGAGTCGAACTCGTCGAAGTTCACCTCGGCGTAGTGGGCGATGGGCACGCCGGCCAGATCGCTCACCACCTGCACCACGTAGGAGGGCCCGCCGAAGGAGTAGGCGCTGTTCAGCTTGTTCTTGCCGTGCTCCCCCATGTCGATCAGTAGGTCGCGGTGGAGCGAGACCAGCGTCACCTGCTTCTCTTTGGGATCGATGCGGGCGAGGATGATCGAGTCCGACCGGTAGTTGGAGTCATCCGGACCGTATTCGGCGCTCTCGGCCCGGTCCTTGTTCTTGTCAACGCCCAGAAGGAGCATGTAGAAGGGGTCGTCGGGCGTCTCCGAGACGTCCGTGAGGGCATCTCGGAGGTCTTGGTCGATGCCCTCGTTCAGGGAATGCTGGATGCCCATGGCCCAGGCGAAGACGGCGACGGCCGTCACGGCGAAGACCCCCAAGATGGAGCAGACGGCGACGATGATGCCCTTCTTCCGAGAGCGCCGTTTTCGCTGCTCGGCGTAGTAGCTCACATCATCGCGGTCCCGGCCGACGGGAGCCACGGGAGCGTCGCTGTCCATGACGCGCTTCTTCAAAAGACAGTACCTAAGCTCGCTTCCCCCGAACCGCCGCACGCACGCCTGCGCGATGCGCCAGTCCGCTCTGGCCCCTTTCCAACGCGTACATCTTAGCGGTGCGGCCCACGGGGCGTGCTCAACGAGGAGTTGAAATTCGCGAAGCTCCACAACATCTGACCATGCCTTGGGGGCGGCGCAGTCTATGCCGCCCCTCGGTATCATGGGAGGCGCCCAGCGTCGCACGAGGAGGGGAATGCCATGCAGAAGGTCGTCGTGTTGGACTTCGGGGCCCAGTACGGCCAGCTCATCGCCCGGCGCGTGCGCGATCTGCACGTCTACTCCGAGGTGGTTCCCTCGGACATCTCCGCGGACGAGCTTCTTGCCCTGGAGCCGTCGGCGATCATCCTCTCCGGCGGCCCGGCCTCGGTCTACGCCGAGGAGGCTCCCTCCATGGATCCCGAGATCCTCGAGCTCGGCATCCCCGTGCTCGGGCTCTGCTACGGCATGCAGCTCATGGCGGAGCTCCTCGGGGGCGAGGTGGCCCATAACGACGTGGGCGAGTACGGCCCGGCCGAGCTTCGCCGAGGCTGCGCGTCGGTCCTCCTCACCGGCACCCCCGACGTGCAGACCGTCTGGATGAGCCACCGCGATGCCGTCTCTGCCGCGCCCGAGGACTTCATGGTCACCGCCACCACCGAGGCCTGCCCGGTGGCCGCCATGGAGCTCCCCCGCAAACGCTGGTACGCCACGCAATTCCATCCCGAGGTCCGCCATACTGCCGCGGGCAGCAAGATCCTCTCGAACTTCCTCTTCGCCATCTGCGGCCTCGAGCCCACTTGGACCATGGCCAACGTCATCGACGCCAAGGTGGCCGAGATACGAGGGCAGGTGGGCGACGGCCGCGTCATCCTCGCGCTCTCGGGCGGGGTGGACTCGGCCGTGTGCGCCGCGCTCGTGCACCGGGCGGTGGGCGAGCGCCTCACGTGCGTCTTCGTGAACCACGGGCTTCTTCGAAAGGGCGAGCCCGAGAGCGTGGAGCACGTCTTCTCCGAGGTCTTCGGCATCCCGCTCGTCCACGTGCATGCCGAGGAGCGCTACCTCCGCCTCCTCGCCGGCGTGGACGACCCCGAGGCCAAGCGCCGAATCATCGGCACCGAGTTCTGGAAGGTCTTCTTCGAGGAGGCCGGGAAGCTGGGCGACGTCCAGTTCCTCGCGCAAGGCACGATCTATCCCGACATCATCGAGAGCGGCGCTCGCAAGACGGGCGGCAAGGCCTCCACGATCAAGAGCCACCACAACCTCATCCCCTTCCCGCCGGGCGTCTCCTTCGAGCTCGTGGAGCCGCTCGATCACCTCTTCAAGGACGAGGTGCGGGAACTCGGCGAGGAGCTGGGGCTTCCAGCCGAACTCGTATGGCGCCAGCCCTTCCCGGGGCCGGGCCTCGCCATCCGCATCATCGGCGACGTCACCGCCGAGAAGGTGGCGCTCGTGCGCGAGGCCGACGCGATCGTGCGCGAGGAGCTCGACGCCTACAACCAGCGGCTCTTCGAGAAGACGGGCGAGCGCAACAGCGCCCATGCGTGCTGGCAGTACTTCGCCGTGCTCCCCGACGTGAGGAGCGTGGGCGTGATGGGCGACGAGCGCACCTACGAGCGGCCGGTGATCCTTCGCGCGGTGGAGAGCGCCGATGCCATGACCGCCGACTGGGCGCGCCTGCCCTACGACGTGCTCGCCTCCATCTCGGCCCGCATCGTGGGCGAGGTCGCCGGCGTGAACCGCGTGGTCTACGACATCACGAGCAAACCCCCCGCCACGATCGAGTGGGAATAA
>CANRLS010000095.1 GCA_947631545.1 uncultured Atopobiaceae bacterium | reverse complement strand
CAACTACTACGACGACACCGTGCCGGTGCGCTTCGGCTGGCTGTAGGGGCCGCGAGCGGGCTGTAGGGGCCGCGAGCTCGGAACTTGCGGGCGGCGCGGACCCGCAGCCGCTCACTGCAGCTGATCTTTGCCCAGCGCCATGGTCTCGGAGAGGCCGAGGAGCCAGTCGGCCGAGACGCCGTAGGCCTTGGCCAGGCGCATGAGCGCCATGGCATGGGGCTCTCGCTTGGCCTTTTCGTAGAGCGAGAGCGCCGATTGGCTGATCTGGGCGATCTCTGCCGCTTGGGCCTGAGTGAGGTTGGCCGATGCCCGCCCCATCCGCAGTCTCCGCGCCAACTCCTCAACTGCGGGATCGCTGAACTCCATGGGGCACCTCCACGTACGCTTGAGCGTTCAATGTATCCCATGGAAAACGGAAAACATAGCTTTCTAACAGCAGGTTTGATAGCAAAAGGGAGTTTCTGCGCACACTCGTTATATTCATTGTTCACAATTCGTATGGTCATGTTATCTGCAATATATCGTCACGATTCGCAGGGTTGGGAAACGATACCGTTCGCCGGTTCGAGGGGCGCGAGACGGCGCGCGGGGCGCGCAGGACGCGGGCCCATGGCGCCAGGACAACGCTTGGGAGCGGGGCCCGTCCGAGATGGGAGCGGCGATCGCTCCTGCGCCCCAGCTCAGCGCTCGGCGACGAAGGCCGTGCAGAGGGCGTCCAGCAGCGTGGCGGCGAGCGTCTGGGCCTCGCGCATGGTGAAGCGCCCGTAGGAGTCGGCCTCGCAGGGGAGCTCGACGCTCACCACCGGCGGGGTCGTGGTGCAGGCGTCGTAGGCCGTGCGGATGCGGAGCGGCAGGTCGTCGACGTTCTCCATCGCGACGTTGCCGATGCCGGTGCGGCCCGACGGCGGCGCGCAGGTGAGCACGAAGGCGCAGGTGGCGTCCGGCGGCACGTCCTCCAGCGAATTGGCGAGCGAAAGGCCCGACTTCTCGCTCGTGGCGCTCGCGAGGTTCCACACGCGCCCGGCGACGTTGCGCGAGATCTGGTCGGTGCCGGTGAGCCAGAGCTCGGTGTCCTCGAGGACCGATGCGGCGCGCGCGAAGCCGATGAAGCCGAGCGTGCGGCTCTGACGGCGCCGCTCGTCGCCCCACACGTGGTGCAGGTGCCAGATGGCCTCGTAGGTGTCGTTGAAGCACATGCCGTCGGGGAAGAGCCCGACGTTCTCCTGGAACTGCTTGACGGCGGCCTCGGTGTGGGCGTCGAAGTAGCCGTCCGCCTCGCCGCAGGAGAATCCGAGCACGTTGAGGGCCGTCTGCAGCGTGCGGACGTCTCTGCCGTGGAAGTTGGGAAGACGCAGGTAGAGCGTGCGATCGCCGAGCTCATAGCCCTCGGCGACGAGCTCCATCCACGCGGTGCGATCGATGTCGGGCCCATCGTCGAGGCCATGGTCCGCGCGGAAGCTCCGAACCGCCTCGGCTGTGGTGGCGCCGAAGCGCTCCCCTTTGCGCTCGGCGGGATCGATGGCGTAGCCGAGGGCCTCGAGGCGTCCCTGGATGTCCTCGACGGCAGCGCCCCGCATGCCCTGCGTGATGGTCTCCATCGCAGCCCCTCACCTCCCGGGTTCGTTCGCGCTCCCGCGCGCGGGCGCCGCGCGGTGCTTGCCGGCGCCGGTACCGGCCGATCGTGGCGACCGCTGCCGCGTCCGCGCCTCGACGCGCGCGGCCCGCACATCGCCCTCGCTGCCGTTCGGTGTCGAGGGCGGCGGGAAGGGTCGCCAGCCTCCCAGCCGAGATCGGCTAGCTCTTCCTTCTCAGCACATAGTCTGGCATGGCGCGAAGGGCCCAGGCTGCGTCATTGTCCTGCAAGGACAGGCGGTTGAGAAGCGCCGTGGCCTCCGAGGCGCAGCGCTCGGCCACCCTGCGGGCGCGCTCGATGCCGCCGCCAGCCTGGATGAGCTCCTTGGCGCGGGCGAGCCGCGCGGGGTCCGTCGTATGGGCGGAGAGGAGTTCCTCCAGCTCATGGCGCTCGTCTTCGCGTCCCTCCTCGTCGAATGCGGCGAGCGCGCCCGTGACCGCGAGGGTGCGCTTGCCCTCGGTGAGGTCCCCGAGCGGGCGCTTGCCGAGGGTCTCGGCACTCCCCTCGAGGTCGAGGAGGTCGTCTGCGATCTGGAAGGCGAGGCCGGCGGCGATGCCCGCCTCGCGAAGGCCCTCCACGAGCTCCTCGGGCGCGCCGGCGATCACGGCTCCCATCGCGAGCGGCGTCGCCACTGAGTAGTGGGCCGTCTTCAAGGTGGCCATGCGGAGGTAGTCCTCGGGCGAGACGTCCCAGCGCCCGTCCCTCGCCCAGCCGAGGTCGAGCGCCTGGCCCTCGACGGTGCGCACCATCATCTGGGAGAGCTCGGCGAAAAGTCGCTTCCGGATGGCCGGCGCGACGCCCGGCGCCTCGACGAGGCCGCGGAAGCTCTCGACGAGCTCGAGGTCGCCCACGTTGATGGCCACGCCCACGCCCTCGGCGATGTGGACCGCGGGAAAGCCGCGGCGCTCGACGGCCTCGTCGGCGATGTCGTCATGGATGAGGGCGGCCGACTGGAAGTGCTCGAGCGAGGCCGCCGCGGCCAGCACGCCCGGCGCCTCCGGGCTCGCGCCCGTGGCCTCGGCCGTCATGACCAAGAGCGCGGGACGGATGCGCTTGCCGCCGCGAGCGAGGAAGTCGAGCGCCGGGCGGTAGAGATAGCGGCGAAGATCCCCATCGGGCTCGGCGAGGACGCCGCCCAGAAGGGCGCGGTCGATGGCGTCGCGCCAGCCGGCGACGTAGGCGGTGAAGACGTCGGCGTTCGGCTGGGCAGGGGCGTCGCCGGCTGCCCGCTCGTCAGGGGAGTTCGGATCGGCTGCCATGGATCCGTCCGCTCGCCCGCTCATTCGAAGCCCTCCGGGTTCTTGGACTGCCAGTTCCAGGAGTCGCGGCACATGTCGGCCAGCGTGAACTCGGCCTTCCACCCCAGCTCGCGCTCGGCCTTGGAGGCGTCGGCGAAGTTCCGGGCGATGTCTCCCGCGCGGCGGCCCTCGATGACGTAGGGCACATCGACGCCCGAGGCCTCCGAAAAGGCCCTGATGACCTCGAGCACGCTCGAGCCGGTGCCGGTGCCGAGATTGAATATCTCGACGCCGTGCCTGCCGACCATCCACTCGAGCGCGGCCACGTGGCCCCTAGCGAGGTCGACGACGTGGATGTAGTCGCGGATGCCGGTGCCGTCGGGCGTTGGGTAGTCGTCGCCGAAGACGTGGACGGCGTCGCGGCGCCCCACCGCCGTCTGGGCCACGTAGGGCACGAGGTTGTTGGGAATGCCCTTGGGATCCTCGCCGATGAGGCCCGACGGGTGGGCGCCGATGGGGTTGAAGTAGCGGAGCAGCACGACGTCCCAGCGCTCGTCGGCCGCGGCGAGGTCGGTGAGAATCTGCTCGATCATCCACTTGGTCCAGCCGTAGGGGTTGGTGGCCATCTTCTTCGGTGAGAGTTCGGTGAGGGGCACCTCGTCAGGGTCGCCGTAGACGGTGGACGAGCTGCTGAAGACGATGGAGCACACGTCGTGGGCGCGCATGACGCGGCAGAGGCTGAGCGTGCCGCCGAGGTTGTTGGAGTAGTACTCGAGGGGCTTCTGGACGCTCTCGCCCACCGCCTTGAAGCCGGCGAAGTGGATGACGGCGTCGAAGGGCGGCCGGCTTTCGTCGCCGCCGCGGGCGCGGGCGGCGGCCTTGGCCTCGGCTTCGACGAAGACGGCGTCGAGGGCGGCCTCGTCTGTGATATCGACCTCGTGGAACGTGCAGCGGGCGGAGGCCTCGGGCCCGACGATCCGGGCGATGCGGTCGAGCACCTTGGGGCTCGCGTTGGAGAGATCGTCGACGATGGTGACGGCGTGGCCCGCTTGGAGGAGCTCCACCACGGTGTGGGAGCCGATGAAGCCGGCGCCGCCGGTCACGAGCACGGACTGCGGAGCGCTCTCTGCCATGGGACCTCCTGTCTTCGGCGCGACTGCCGGGAAGAGTGTCCCACAACTGCTGGAGGCGCATGGTGAAGGCGGCATGGTGAAGGCTCGCTCGCCGGCGGGCTCCGGGCCGCAGTGCAGGGCCTCCCCCCCCCGGAAGACTACTCGGGCCTCACACTCGTGATGGACTACGACGAGACGGATCCGAGCCCCTGGAACGGCGAGAACAAGTCGATCTCGTGGACGAGCCAGCGCCGCGCCCTCATGGAGGGTTAGCGGACGTCGTCATCGCGCAGGAGGCCCGTCCGTCTTGGGCACCTTCGTGTCGCCGGCGGGCGAAGGCGGAGTGCACCGGGATGCCACGGCCGCGAGCGCCGACAGGTCGGCGAGGGTCTCCGGGGCGACCC
>CANRLS010000094.1 GCA_947631545.1 uncultured Atopobiaceae bacterium | reverse complement strand
TCGTCCTCCAGGACGAGGGGAGCGGGCTTGGCGGCGGCCTCGAGGCGCTGGAGCGTGAGGGCGAGCATGCCCACGAAGATGAGCTCGCGCACGTCGTAGACCGGCACGAGGTCGGGCACGTAGCCGGCCGGAAGGTGCTTGGCCACCTCGGCGCGGAGGGCCTCCATGTCGGGGGCCATGTCAACGGCCATGTAGAAGGCGTCCGGCGCCAGGAGGCAGCTCGCGGCCACCACGTGCGCGGCCGCCGCGTGCAGCACGGCGTCCAGGTCCCAGAGGCCGTCCTCGGTGCCCGACTGGGCCACCGGCGAGTAGACCTTCTGGATCGCGCCGATCTCGCCCGCGAAGCCCCGACGCCCTTTGATGAGGCGGCCCTTGTCCACGCTCCCCGCCGCGCCGGCCACGTGCCCCGCCTGCTGGATGAGGATCGAGACGCTCTCGTAGGCGGACTGCGTCACGTAGCAGCCCACGGCGGCGGCGTTGGCGTCGTTCTCGGCGAAGACCCGCACGCCGTAGGTGGGCTGGATGGAGCCGCCGAAGTCGTAGGTGTCGCCCGACTCCGGCGGGAAGGTCACGAGGTCGCCGTCGACGATGCCCGGCACCACCACGCCCACGGCATCCACCGTGGAGTAGTCGAGGCCGCGAAGGCGCAGCGTCGAGAGCAGCTCGTCCACATCGCGGAAGTCCACGCGGAGCTTGGCCACGCGCCCGGCGATGGTGACCTGGCCGCGCTCGTAGAGCCGGTAGCGGATGGTGGTGCGGTTGCGGTGCAGATTGACGTAGATGATGAGGATGCGCTTCTCGTTGGCCACGTCGCGCACCATGCGGAGGCTGTCTGCGTCGGGGGTCGTGGCGTCGAGCGCGTCGATGAGGAGCCTGATGACGCCGCCGGCGTCGTAGGCGCCGTAGATCTTGGCCGGTATCTCGAAGACGGGGACGCCGGGGTAGGCGAGCGCCACGTCGTGGCGCTGGTAGCCCACCTGTGGCGCGAGCATGATCGCGATGTAGGGCTCCCTCTCCTCGACGGCCTCGGCCAAGGGCCTCGCCTCGAAGTGGTAGTCGAGCGAGAGGGCCTTGGACGTCTCGTTCAGCTTGTCGGCGAACATCGAGGTGGTGAGCCCGCTCGAGCACACCAGGAGCACCCGCTCGGCCGACCGTTCGCCGATGCCCATGAGCACCTCGAGCATCTCGGTGAAGAGCTCCTCGGCGCGGGCGAGGTCCGTGAGCTCGAAATGCAGGTGGAAGGCGGCCTCGCCGCTTCCGCCCTTGCGCTCGATGAGGAACTCCACCACCCGGGGCTCTGCGGGGCCCACCTCGAAGAAGGTCACGCTGCCCGCGGCATCGGACGTGGTGAGGGCGATGTGGTCGGCATCGATGAGCCTGATCTCGCAGCCTTTGACGCTGCGCGAGAGGATCCAATCGCGAAAGGCGGACGCGACGTCCGGCATGGAAGCTCCCTCCGAAGGCGTTGGCTGCCCCGCGCTTAGTGTAGCGGTGGCCCGCCGATGCCGAGCTCTCGCTCGGGCGCGATCGAGCGCCTAGCGGAGCTCGAAGAGCGCGCCCGCGTGGGCGGGGAGCCGCACATGGAGCCGGTCGCCCTCGATGGTGCCCTCGCCCGTGCCCGCGAGCCTCGCCGCGCTTGCGGCGCCCGCGGGAAGCGGCGCCCAGAGCTCGCGCTCCCCATCGGCGTTGTTGAGCGCCGTCACGCAGGCGAGGTCGCGCCCCGCGGCGTTCTCGGGGTGCCCCGCGCCGAGCACGCGGCCGAAGGCGTAGGTCTCGTTCTGGAGGACCAGCTCCCGGTACTCGCCGAAGGAGAGCTCCGGGTGGCTGGCCTTGGCCGCCGTGAGCTCGCGGATGAGGCCCGGCAGCTCGGGGTGCGGCGCCGCGGCCTCGAGCTCGGCGAGCTCGAGCGCGGGACGCAGCGCGTCGTCTCCGCGCTCGCCCTGGCCCTTGCGGCCCTCGATGCCGAACTCGCTCCCGTAATAGACGGAGGGGATGCCCAGCACCGTGAAGAGGAAGACGTAGAGGGGCTCCAGATCGCGCTGGTCGGTCAGGCGGCTCGCCACGCGATCCACGTCCTGGTTGTCGCAGAAGGTGTAGAGCCTCGCCCCCTTGCAGAGCCCCCAGGGCCCGAAGAGCCGCTGCACGTCGTGGGCCATCTCGAAGTAGTTGTGCGAGTTGTGGGCGCTCCACATGGCCTTGGAGAGCTCGTAGTTCGTGACGGAGTCGAGCATGCCCGAACCCTCGCCGCCCGTGCCCACCCAACGGCCGTAGTCGCCGTGGATGACCTCGCCCATGAGCCAGAAATCGCTCCGAAGGGCCTTCATGCGGCCGTGGAGCTGCTCCATGAAGCCGAAGTCGAGGACGTCGGCGGAGTCGAGCCGGATGCCGTCGATGTGGAAGTCCTCGAGCCAGAACTGGGCCACGTCGAGGAGGTAGTCCTTCACGTCCTGGTTGGCGAGGTTCAGGGCGGGGAGGATGTCCACGCCGTGCCACGATTCGTAGCCGAAGCCGTCCCCCATGGGCCCGGCCCAGTCGAAGTTCACGCCCTTGTACCACTCCCTCGCCCAGGAGTCCCACTTGTGCTCCTGGAGGTCGCGGAAGGCGAAGAAGCCGCGCCCGGTGTGGTTGAAGACGCCGTCCACCACGACCGAGATCCCCAGTCCGTGGCAGAGGTCCACCCAGGCGCGGAAGTCGTCGTTGGTGCCGAGGCGCCGGTCCACCATGCGGAAGTCCGTGGTGTCGTAGCCATGGGTGGCGCTCTCGAAGAGGGGGCCGATGTAGATGGCGCCGAGTCCGAGGTCGGCGGCGTGCTCCGCCCAGCGGGAGAGCCGCTCGAAGGGCGCGGGCGGGCAGGGCTTCCCCTGCTCGGCCGACCAGCGCTCGAGCTGCTCCAGGGCATCGCCCTCGCCGTTGGCGTGGGGGCAGCCGCAGAGGCCGAGCGGATAGATGTGGTAGAAGCTCGCGGTGTCGTACCAGGCGGCCATCGTCTCTCCTTCGATCGTTTCCGAGAGGGAATCCTATCCCACTCGCCGAAGGACTATTCGCCCATCGCGATGCGGGCGCCGGGCAAGGGGCCGACTCCGTCCGTTCCCGGAGGGCGTTGGGACCCGCGCCTCATGCCGCCCCGTGCCCCGATGGGCACCGAACCGGCCCCGCCTGGGCCCTCCGAGCCGGTGCGCACGGCTTCTACCTCGGGCGCTATGCGAGAATGGCCGGCGGAGGTGGATTCGATGGTCAAAGTCACGTGGGAGCCGATCGAAGCGGATGCCCGATGGGCCGTCAAGGCTCGCGCCGCCGAGTTCCTGAAGGGCACCGTCGCCACGCGCTTCGAATCCGTGGCGGGCGAGGACGGCTGGGTGCGGCCGCTTCGCTTCACGGCCGAACAGGAGCGCGCCCTCGCCAGCTGCGCCGCCTGGCATCCGGCCCTCTTCCGGTCGCAGGCGGTCTCCTGCGCCGGCGTGCGCGTCGAGTTCGTCACCTCCGCCACGAGGATCGCCCTCGAGGCGGCCCGCGACGCGGGCGCCGCCTGGACGGGCGACGAGGCGGCCGACGTGGCCACGGACGGCCTCTCGGTGGACGTGGACGGCGAGCATATCGAAGGCGTCATCGCCGCCCATGGCGCGGGTCGCCTCGTCATCGAGCTCGACGGGCCCGAGGCGGCGGCCGAGTCGGAGGGCGAGGGCGACGGCGGTTCCGAGCGCCTCGTGCGCATCTGGCTTCCCTACCTCTCGGGGTGCTGCGTGAAGACCCTCATGGCCGATGCCGAGATGGGGAAGGCGCCCTCAGGCGCCTCGCTCCTCGTGATCGGCGATTCCATCGCCCAGGGCGAGGACGCCCTGGATCCCGGCCTCTCATGGCCGGCGCGGCTCGTGCGCGACGCCGGCTTCGACGTGCTCAACCAGGGGCTCTTGGGCCAGGTCTTCCAGCCGAGCGCCGTCTCGGCCCTGGCCGGCGCCGCCGATCCCGACCTCATCTGGATGGCGCTCGGGGCCAACTACCGCCACGAGGAGTGCTACCCGGGCACCGTCGAGCGCGATGCGCGGGCGACGCTCGCCTTCGTGCGCCGCCAATGGCGCGATCGCAGGACCTGGGTGGCCACGCCCACGCCCCATGACGAGGAGCTCCTGCCCAGCAGCGGCGAGAGCTGCTGGCGCGAGGTGCCTGGGATCCTCGCCACGGTCTGCGAGCGCTGGCCCCAGTTCACCCTCGTGGACGGCGCGGACCTCTTGGATGACGACCGGGGCTATCGCGCCGACGCCGACCATCCCAACGCCCGCGGCCACGCCCAGATGGCCCGGCGCATCGCGCGCGTCCTCGCCGGCGAGGCGCCGGTGGATGCGGCCGAGCTCGAGGCGCGGGGCGTTCCCGCGTTCCTTCGCGATATGGGGCTTCACGCGGA
>CANRLS010000093.1 GCA_947631545.1 uncultured Atopobiaceae bacterium | reverse complement strand
CTCGCGTGCCGAGCACGCCACGGCGCTCGCGCTCCCACGGATCCAGGGCACCAGGGAAAGCCTCGCGCATGGAACCCCTGGCACCCCGTCTCCGCGCGACCGCTCGGCCTCGCGTGCCGAGCACGCCACGGCGCTCGCGCTCCCACGGATCCAGGGCACCAGGGAAAGCCTCGCGCATGGAACCCTCGGCACCCCGTCTCCGCGCGACCGCTCGGCCTCGTGCCTTAGAGCTCCCCCGGCACCCCAGGAAGCGCCAGCGGGTGTAGTATCGCTGCCATCGGAGCGAGAGGGGAGGGGCCATGCTCGTCAACTGCCTCGCCGTGGGATGCGGCGGCTTCATCGGGTCGATTCTTCGCTACCTCATCACCTGGGTGCCTATCGGCAAGGACTGGCCCCTTCCCGTGGGCACGCTCGTCACCAACGTCGTCGGCTCTTTCGCCATCGGCTGGGTCGCGGCCACCTGGGCCAGGCAGGCGAGCCTCTCGCCCGAGCTCGGCCTCTTCCTGAGGGTCGGGCTCTGCGGTGGCTTCACGACGTTCTCGACCTTCGCCTTCGAATCCCAGACGCTCCTGGCGGCGGGGGAGTGGCCTTGGGCCCTCTGCTACATCTTCGGCAGCGTCGCGTCTTGCATCGTCGGCGCCCTCGCTGGCGAGAGCCTCGCTGGGGGCATGCCGGCCTAGCACGCAAACGAGCCCGCCACGCCGGGACGATGGCACTCGTCGTGGGAATGTTCGCCGCCAGCTCCTTGGTAGTCGTCGAGGGTTTCTCTGCGTCCCCCCTCACGGTCGCGGAGTCACGCGTCCTATGCACGGGGCGCTCCCTCACGCTGGTTCGAGCAGTCGGCGCAATGCTCGGGGAGGGATGCGGCTCTGACCGCTCGCATCGGCGCACTTTGCTGTTCAGTTTTTACGTTTTGCCACCGCTCTGTCGTGAAAGCTGGCGTTCGCTGCTCAGTTTTTGCGTTTTGCTACCGCAATCGGGAGCTCACAAGCGCTCGCGTGCAGGCAGCCGGAGGCAAAACCCCAGTTGGCTGACGTTCGGGCGAGCACCCAGAGTCCGTCTCCCTCGCTCCGCCGGTCTGCTATCCACACAAAAGCCCAGTTGGCCATTGCCCGTCCCCATGCATGGCGGTAGCAAATCGCCCATTCTGAGCACGCAACCAAGAAATTCGCGACATCGGGCACGGTGTCGAGGCCAAATCCCGTAGCAACCAGCTCTGCGGGGATGGCCGCCCCGCCGGCTTCGCTCTCAGTGCGGCTAAGTCTATCGCCGCAAGGCCATTCGCCCCGCCGGCTTCGCTCCCATCGCGTGCGCTCATGATCGCCTTCGCCTCCATCGCCAACGGCGAAACACTTGGAACAAGGCGCATAAAGAAAATCGAGAGGTCCAACGGGATCCTCTCGATTTTCTTTAATCTGCTCGCTCCCGGGGCCACGGCCTTTCGTCCCCATCGCTCCGGTAGCTACGGCCTTTCGCCTTCCAGCGTCGACGGCTGAAGATCAATGCCCCTTGATTCTCGGCTTGGGGCGAATGTTGCCCATATTCAGCCTCGAGTCGGAAGCCATCGTGAGTCCCGCTTCGGAACTCACGCCGCCCACCACGCGAGCCAGCGCGTCATCCGTCAGTTCCAGGGCCTCCACCGGCTTATCGTTTCGCTTCTTCCCCATTGCCGCTCCCTTCGTCTGCATTCGATGAAAGTATATCCGCCCATGAGGTCAAACGATATGCCGACGCCAAATACCCATCGATTCCCCCGAGGACGCCATGCGTACCCCGCCTGCCGCCATCGGTGCCAACGCCGATGCTCCGCACGATGGTCATGTCAGCGCCTTGCGACACGCATGCCTCTCTCCCCAAATGTTTCGAATGCCTCCGAGATAGGTGCAGCGAAGATGCACCTCTATGGGTGGCGTGCGAGCCCAAATGCCAGGGATCGTCCAACAATGAGCCTCCGATCGATTTCGTCTCGCACCGCGTCCGGAAACGGCATCACTTCGGGGCACCCATATCGGGGGGACTTACGAGACCCCGCGCCGAACCTAGCCCGGCATCCCCTGCGCCTATGCTCTTCGTGTCATCCCGCGAGCCTTTCGTACATGGAGAATGTGCGCACCCGCCCTCCGACCTTGCTCGAACCCCTCGCAGCAAGGCAAGCTTGCAACCATCCGAGCGTGCCCGGCGCGGCAAGCCCGACCGGCGCGACCGGCGCGCGACCGACCGCCGAAAGGAGCGTCCATGGGCAACGGCAACGGCGAGCTTCCCCCCATCGAGCAGGCGAACCTGTCCGAGGGCGCGATCTCGGACGACGAACTCGATGGGGCCACGGGCGGCACGTCCGAAAGCGTCCCCGACAAGTTCGATCCGCTGCTCATCGAGATCATCGGGAGAAAGCAGGGGGTGCTCTATGGAGGCCATAAATATGAGCGAAAAGCGTGATAAGACCAAGAAGAGCACCGAGGCCGTAGAGCTGTCCGACGAGATGCTGGAAGCCGTATCTGGCGGCATGTCGCAAGCGGAACAGGCAGCACAGTCGGAATGGCTTAGGAAGCAGCTCACGGAGAGATTCGGAGAAGACACCATTTCAAAGTGGCTGGGATCGTATGGTGATTGAATAAGGAGACCGACGATGAACGACGAACTGATTGCGAAGCTATCCAGCGCCACGAGCGCCGCGGACGTCCAGAGCATAGCGGCCGAACTCGGCAAGTAGCTATCCGCCGAGGATGCGGAGGCCATCTTCGCCGAGGTCAAGAGGGCTAACGCTCCCGAAGGCGAGCTTTCAGACGAAATGCTAATGGCGGTCTCGGGCGGCTTCGATTGGCCCCAACTTGTCAAGGCAATGGTCGATCAGTGTCTAAGGCCACCGGCCGACTAATACTCAAAGCTATGAGCGAGGAGCCGAGTTGAAAGACGAGAAGAAGGACGTGAAGCCCGAGGTCGAGAAGGTAGACCATGCCGAGGAGAGGCTGTCGGACGATGACCTCGAAGCCATCACGGGCGGCACGATCATTAGAGTCCTGTATCCGTGGGAGGATATAAATGTGGAATGAGAAGGATGCAAAGTCCGAGGTCAAGAAGGCGAAGCCCGCTGAGGGCGCGCTCGCGGACGATGCGCTCGAAGAGGTCGCGGGCGGCGTACTGCCGGAGTGGTGGCTGGATGGAGCCGCCGAAGCGCTAAAGAAGACCAACCCCGACAAGGTCGGTTAGGAGCACATGGTGGCTGAGAAGAGGGACGAGAAGGTCGAGGCTAAGAAGCTCGATCAGCCAAAGGACGCCATCGAGCAAGCCGAGCTCTCCGATGACAAGCTCGAAGCCGTCAACGGCGGCGGCAGGGAAAGGTACGTCAGGCCCACGCCGGATGACGTGTGGATTCGGATTCACTGAGCCGATCCAAGCGGAACGACACGCGAGGGGGCTACGGGTGACTGGGAACCTGAAGTCCCTCATCATGGCCGCCGACGAGGACGAGGGGTTGAGGAATTCGCTCCCAGCATGCCGAAGGGATGCCCCCTCGTAGGGATCCCATGACGGCGGCCCCGGAAGGGCACAGTGGGTGGCAGCGGCACCCGCAGGTTGTGAGCCTTGGGCGGGCGACGCAGTTGGCGAAGAGGGCGTCTAGTGTCCACTAGCGCCCTCTCTTCGTGTGCCGGCTGTTCGTCCGTGCTGCTCGGAACCAGCGCCAGAGCCTTTCGGCTATGGCCGTGATGCTCGCCGCGATTGCGTACATCGCGGCATCGGCGCGCGTCAGAGAAGGGCCAGGCAGCCTCGCTCGTCCACCTTGGCGCCTTCGAAACCCGAGAAGGCGCGCTCATCGCGGCTCACGATGACATCGCAGCCGGCGGCGCGGGCGGCGCAGAGGATGAGGCCATCCTCGAAATCGCTCTCCTCCCATCGCAGGGCTTCGTCGACGACAGCCGCATCCTGCGGTGCGATGCCACAGAGCCGCCGGATGTCTCCCATCGCCTCCGCCAGCGCTAACCGCGGCACCACGCGTCCCGCGACGTAGAAGACCGTTGCCAGCGTCGCGGGCGTGACGAAGGCGTCGAGCCGGCACTCGGAGGCGGCTTTGAAAAGCTCTGCGGCCTCCGCATGCTGTGGTCGATTCACGAACATCCAGTCGAGGACGACGCTGGTGTCGAAGAGGGCCCGGAGTCTAGACATCATCGCGCTCCGACTGGAGCCTCCGCAGGTCGTCATCGGTCAGGGTGTCGATGAACGTGCCTTGGGGGAGGGTATCAATGAGCTCGCTCATGCGCTGGAAAGCCCCTTGGCGGCGTTCCCGCTCGCGATCGTCCGGCTCATCCCAGGGGTAGCTCCGATGTTCGTAGATATAGCGCGAGAGGCTGTTGATGACGCCGTTCCACGTCATGCCGCGCTCCTCGATGAAGCGGGTGACCGCAGAGGCCTCATCGGCATCGATGCGACCGGAGACGACCGTCGTTGCCATGACGCATCACCTGCTCTCTTGCATATCAAGCGTTTACTATGAGTATACTACCCCATGGCCAAGCCTCATGAACCGAAGTGACCCTCCATGGGGCGA
>CANRLS010000092.1 GCA_947631545.1 uncultured Atopobiaceae bacterium | reverse complement strand
ATCTGGTCGAGGTCGAAGCGGTGGGTGATGAGCGGCTCCACGTCGACGAGGCCCTCGTTCAAAAGCGTCACCGCCCGCTGGTGGGTGTCGGGGTTGATGCGCGAGCCCGAGATGGTGAGCTCCTTGGCGTAGACGTCGAAGAGCGGGAGCTCCACCGTGCCGTCCACGGGCGGCACCGAGAAGAGGACCACGCGCCCGCAGGGCCCGGCGGCGTCGATCGCCTGGCGCGTCACCCGAGGGTTGCCCACGCACTCGATGACCACGTCGGCGCCGGGGGCGCCGAAGGTCTCCTCCAAGCGCTGGAGCAGGTCCTCGTGGAGGGGGTCCACGGCGACGTCGGCGCCCATCTCGAGCGCCACCTCGCGGCGCTTCAGCACGGGCTCCGAGAGCACGACCGAGCCGGCGCCCTGGAGCTGGGCCAGCTGCACCATCATCTGGCCGAGGGTGCCGCCGCCCACCACGAGCACGTTCTCGCCGCTCCGGATGCGCGCCTGGTCGACGCCGTGGATGGCGCAGGCCAGGGGCTCGGCCATGGCGGCCGACTCGAAGTCGAGCTCGTCCGAGACCTTGTAGCACTGGGTGTCGGGGCAGAGGGCGTACTCGGCGAAGCCGCCGTTCACGTTCACGCCGAGGGCGAAGAGGTGCTCGCAGCACTGCTTCCTGCCCATGCGGCAGGGCCGGCAGCGCCCGCAGTAGATGTTGGGGTCGAGGGTCACGTGGTCGCCCGGGGCCACGACGTCCACGTCGCTCCCCACGTCCACCACGCGGCCGGAGAACTCGTGGCCGAGCACGACGGGCGGCGCCACCTCGGCCGAGCCCTTCTCGCCATGGTATATGTGCACGTCGGTGCCGCAGACGCCGCAGGCGCGCACCTCCACCAGGACCTCGTGGGGCCCGAGCTCCCCGAACTCCATCTCGCGAACCTCGAACTCGGGGTTGGATGCCGCCCCCAGGAAGAATGCGCCGTCGGCCTTCATCGTGCCTCCTCGTGCCGTGTGGGACCTCTCCCCCATCCTAGTGAAAGCGCGATCTGGCCGGCGTCGCTAGGCGCCCTCGGGCTTGCGCTCGGAGGCGATGTCGGGCTCCATGTGCACGACCACGTCCGCCACCTCGGGGAAGGTGCTCTCGATGAGGTTCTCGGCCTCGGTGGCCACGCCGTGGGCGTCGATGAGCGGCAGCTCGGGGTCCATGAGCACGTGCAGGTCGACGAAGATCTGCCCCGCGCTCCCTCGGCTTCGCACCCCGTGGACCGAGCGCACGCCGTCGACCGTCTCCACGAGGCGCGCGATCTGGCCGGCGTCGAGGCGGCTCGCGTCGCTCAAGGTGCGGTTTGCCTGGCGAAAGATCGAGATGGCCGAGCCCAGGACCGCGAGCGCGACGATGAGCGAGACGAGCGCGTCGGCCGCGGCGAAGCCCAGCTGCACGAAGATGAGGGAGCAGATGACCGAGACCGAGACGTAGGCGTCGGAGCGGGTGTGCTTGGCGTCGGCCTCGAGGACCTCGCTCTTGAGCCGGCGGCCCCAGCGCCCCTCCCAGAACGAGACGCCGAGGTTCACCACGAGCGTCCCCACCATCACGAGGTAGCTCACCCAGTCGACGAGGATGTAGTCCTCCCCGCCCACGAGGTCGCTGAACGCCTTGTAGGCGATCTCGCCCGCGGCGATGATGAGCGCGATGCCGATGACGGCCGAGGCGTAGGTCTCGGCCTTGCCGTGGCCGTAGGGATGGCCCGCGTCGGGCGGGCGGCTCGCGATCTTCACGCCGACGAGCCCCACGAGGTTGGAGACCCCGTCGAAGAAGCTCGCGATGCCGTCGTTCGCCATGGCGTTGGAGCCGGAGTAGGTGCCCCAGCCGAACTTCGCGAAGGCCACGAGCATGTTGAGCCCGAGCACGGCCCAGAGGATCCGGAGCGCCTTGCGCTCTCGCTCGGCGCGGTCGGGGTAGGCGGCGACCACGTTCTGGCTCGTCCTGTAGGCCACCGCCGCCGCACCTCCCTTGCCCAGCGGCCCGACGGATCCAGCGGATGCCCGCCGTGCCCTCGTAGCTGGCGCGCGTCGCGCATCGGCCCATCGCGACCTCGCGCGGGCGCGCCCTTTCCCACCTTGTAGCCATTCCGCTGCCCGCCTTGGCACGCGAAGGGCCCGGAGACGCCGACAGTGCACGTCCCCGGGCTCTTTCTAGATGCCCGGCGATGAGGCGGATCCTCGCTCAGCGCCGGGCGTGGTGCATCGGATCAGGCGACTTCGATCGAAGTCCCGTGGGTCGAGGGGCCATTAGTACCCGGACTCGGTGAGCTCGTCGTAGTGGGTGAGGCCGTCGTTCTGGGCAGCGCTCGCCAGGTAGAGGCAGATGGCCTCGAGCACGGCGGCGGCGATGGTGAAGATCCAGGACCAGACGCCCGCAGTCCACCAGAAGAAGCAGATGAGCGCGGCGATGGAGACGGCGAAGCCGATCCCCGTGACCACGTAGAAGCCGTAGGAGCGATCAGTGTTGCCGGAGAGCAGGCAGCCGAGGATGCCGCTCGGGAGGTACATGCCGCCCACGCAGAGGAGGATGATGCCGAGGGCGATGGAGTTGGCGGCGGTGAAGGAGCCGGCGTAGTTGACGACGTTGTCGGTGTAGCCGTAGAGCTGATCGGGGGTCACCTGGAGGGCGAGCTGATTCGCGGTGTCGGGGGTGGCGGCCGCGGTGGTGGCGCCTCCCACCAGGAAGTTGAGACCCATAGCCAACATGATGCACGCGATGATGATGTTGATGATGGAGAGGACCCTGAGGCCTGTAGCGGAACCGGACATGGCGAACCTCCTGTATCGAAAGGCGAAGGTGTCTTGGGAAGCTCGTTGCCCTTGGATCCGGAGGGTGACGGGCCGTTGGTCCTTGCTTACCCCGTGGCCGCCCCGCCGAGGGCTTTGTGGAGGGATTCGACCGAACCGCGAAATAGCTGCAATCAGCCTGCATTCAGCTTGGAATCAGCTTGAAGGCGCGACTGGGCGCACGGGAAGCGCTGCGCCGACACGCGTCGCGGTTCCTGGGCTCTCGACGGGGATCGGTTCCCTAGGACGAGCGCCCAGTATCGCCGGCGCGCTCGGCTGCCTCGTCGGGCACGGCGCGCACGATGACGTCGGCCACGCCCGGGAAGCTCTCCTCGATGAGGCGCTCGGCACGGGTGGCCACGTCGTGGGCGTCCACGAGCGAGAGGTCGGGGTCGAGGATGAGGTGCAGGTCCACGTAGACCTCGCCCTCGCTCCCTCGGCTCCGCACCTTGGAGGCGGCGCGGACGCCCTCGATGGGGACGACGAGGTCTTCCACCTCGGAAGCTTCGAGGCGCGAGACGTCGGCCAGCGTGCGGTTGGCCTGGCGGAAGATCGAGATCGCGCTCCAGAGCACGGCGAACGCCACGATCAGCGAGACGAGGGCGTCGGCCACGGGGTAGCCCATCTGCACGAAGATGAGCGAGCAGATGACCGAGATGGAGACGTAGACGTCCGTCCAGGTGTGCTGGGCGTCGGCGGTGAGGGCCTCGCTGAAGAGGAGGCGGCCCCACTTGCCCTCCCACCAGGCGACGAAGACGTTCAGCGCCATGGTGCCGACCATGATGGCGTAGCTCGCCCAGTCGACGTAGATGTGCTCGCCGCCGCCCATGAGCGAGGCGATGGCCTCACGGGCGATGTCGCCCGCGGCGACGATGAGGATGATGCCGATGGCCACCGAGGCGTAGGTCTCGTACTTGGCATGGCCGTAGGGGTGGGTCTTCGAGGGGGGCCGACTCGCGATGGCCACGCCAGCGAGGCCGATGAGGGTCGAACCGGCGTCGAGGAAGCTCGCCACGCCGTCGTTGGTCATGGCCATGGAGCCGCTGAAGGTGCCGAAGCCGAACTTGAAGACCGCGACGATGACGTTCAGGGCGAAGCCGATCCAGAGCACCTTCTGCGACTGCCTGGCCCGGATCTCTGGACTCGCGTAGAGGTCGGCGGCGGAGTCCGTCCTCTCCGTGGCCCTCGCGCGCGACTCTGCTGCCATCTATCCCCCCCTTGGACGCCGCTCTCCATGGGATTCGTACCCAACCGAGTGGGCGTTGCGTCCCCTTCGGCTGCGCTCGCGGCGGTGCTGGGCCGCTTTTCGCGGCTGGCTCATTGCCCTCGGGCCTTGGTCATTGCCCTCGGGCCTTGGTCATTGCCCTCGGGCCTTGGTCATGGAAGGATGGGGCGGGAAATCGGCGTGAAGGAGCGGCGTGTCGAGCCATAAGCGATCGGCCTGGAGGCGGCAGAAGGGCGAGTTCCTGTCCTCGCTCGGCGGCGATGGCGTGGGCGGGTTCGACGACGCCTTCGAGGCGGAGGAGCGCCGCCGGAGCAGGGCCGACGAGGAGCGCGAGGCCGCGCTTCGGGCCAAGGCCTGCGAATCGAAGAACCGCTATGCCACGCACGGCGATGCCGAGGCGGCCGTCATCGCCTGCGAGGAGCATGGCGTGCGCGGGCTCAGGATCTATCGCTGCCCCTACTGCAACGGCTGGCACCTCACGTCGAAGCCCCAGGGGCCGCTCGAGAGGGGCTAGCGAGGACG
>CANRLS010000091.1 GCA_947631545.1 uncultured Atopobiaceae bacterium | reverse complement strand
CGTGAGGTCGCTCACGATGACGTCGAAGGTGCCCTGGGCGTTGTTCACGTTCGCCACCCTCGCCGATGCGCTGGGGCGGCTGATCGAGAAGGCCGCCGTGCCGATGACGACGTCCTCGAGCCGCTGCTCGGCGTCGCCGGCGGCGGGCATCGACGCCGCGGAGGCGGCAGTCTCGGCGAGGGCGGCCGAGGGCCCGGGCACGGGCTCGGCGGGGTTCCCTTCGGAGGATTCGGGCGCGGGATCGTTCTCCGGCTCGGGCTCGGGATCGCCCTCGGGCGCGGGTTCGGGTTCGACCGGCACGGTGGCGTGGGCCTCCACGCTGTAGGCGCCCGCATCGTCATGGAAGCGGTTGCCCGCCGTGGCGGACCAGGTGGCGTCCGCGTTCAGCGTGGCTCCGTACCAGGCGATCCCCTCGTCCTTCCAATCCCCGGAGCAGAGCGTGCGGTACTCGTTGGCGTCGGTGGTGAAGTGGTGCGACCCCACGAGCAGGTTGGGGTTGTAGAGCCGGTAGACGGGCATGCCCTTGGCGGGATCCGACTCGAAGGCCTCGCCCTCCTGCTCCCAACCTGCCGTGGCGAGGACCGCGTGCTCGTTGGCGTCGGTGGTGTAGAGGTGGTCGCCGCTCCCCGGGTTGTAGAGCCGATAGACCATGTCGCGGGGCGCCGCTTCATCGCTCGCGCCGGCAAGCTGCTCGGCGCCGTCGCCGGTGGCTGGCTCGTCACTGCTGGCAGGCCGCCCGAGCGCGTCCTGGCCGTTCCGATCCGCCGGCTGCCGGTCTGCGCCCGCAGCCTCCGGCCCGCTCCCGTCCGCGGGAGCGGGAACCGCGGGATCGACCGGCTCGGTCGACCCAGACGGCTCGGTCGGCTCCATCGGATCGGGCTCGGCGGGCTCCGCCGCCGTGGCCTCCTGGGGTCGCACCCACGCGATGCCCTCGTAGCGCCAGCCGGATCGGGAGAGGGTGTCGGCCTCGTTGGTGCTCGTGGTGAAGAGGTGCTGGCCGGTGTTGGGGTTGTAGAGGCGGTGCACCGCTTGCGAGACCCTGCAGTTGTAGGGCACGCCCGGGTCGTCGAAGCCGTTGGCCGCGATGAAGGCGGTCGCCCTCCAGGCGCCGTCCTCGCCGCGCACGGCCTCGTGGGTGATGGCGCCCCGAGCGCCATCGGCACCGGACCACACGCGGAACGTGACCCGCGTGGCCCGGTCGAGCTCGGGCGACGAGGCCACGAGCGCGACCGACTTCTCGTCGGGGGCCACCTGGGCCGTGACGGTAGGGGGAGCCGGCTCCTCCGCGGGACCCGACGCGCCCTCGTCGGCCGCGAAGACGGTCGCGGGCGCGATGACGGTGACGGCGAGTGCGAGAAGCGCGCAGATGAAGAACCGCTTACGACCCATGGCATCCCTCTCCTTCGATGGACGTCGCAAGCGTAGCATGGCGCGCGAAGACCTAATCGCCCATGCGAGCGGCGTGTCGGGGGAGGGCAGGGAGCGTCCGCGTCGTACGATCGGCGCGCGGCCGAGCGCCCAGCCAAAGGACGCCGCTTCCTCTACCATGGGCATTCGCGTCGCGCGACGAGCCGGTTCGGTTCGGTTCGCGCCGTGGGGCGGGCCGGCCCGGTTCCAGGGAGCGTCCGGGCCGATCGAGGGAGGTGCCATGACCAGGCCGGAAGCCATCGAGTGCGTGCTCTTCGACTTCGACGGCGTCATCGCCGACACGGAGCCCCTGGGTCTGGAGCTCGACCAGGAGGCCTACCGCGCGCTCGGGCTCGACGTGTCGATCGAGGACGCCATGCGCATCATCGGCACCGACGGCGTGGGCGTCGTGAGCCAGATCCTCGCCGAGTACGGTCGGCCGGACCTCGGCCCCCAGGACTTCCGCGCCCATCACCGGAAGTTGGACATCATCTACGAGCGGTTGCTCGAGGAGCCCATGAAGGGCGCCCGCGAGGTGCTCATCCGCCTTCGCGAGCTGCCGGTGCACGTGGGCCTCGTCTCCACCACCATCGCCCGGAACCTGCTCTTCGCGCTTGATAGGCTGGGGCTCCTGAGCTACTTCGATGCCATCGTGGCGGGCGACATGGTGGAGCGTCTGAAGCCCGCCCCCGACCCCTGGCTCACGGCGATGCGCCTCCTCGGCGCCGCGCCCGAGACCACGGTGGCGATCGACGACTCGCCCACGGGCATCGCCTCGGCCCATGCGGCGGGGCTCTACGTGGTGGGCTTCAAGGGCGGCTCCATCGTCCAGGACACGAGCTCGGCCGACGAGGAGCTCGATGGCTTCGACCACCTCTCGCTCGAGGAGATCGTCTTCGACTACATCCCCGGAGAGCGCTAGGCCATGGCCCGCGCGCTCGAATCCACCGCTGGCGCGGGGACGCTCCGCCGCCTGCTCGACTCGCCCGCGGCGAACAAGCTCGCGCTGCTCGCAGCGGCGCTCACCTGGGGCTTCTCGTTCTTCGTGGCCAAGGACGCGACCGACGCCATCCCCGTCTTCTGGCTTCTGGCCATCCGCTTCGGCATCGCCTTCCTGGTGACGCTCGCCGTCTTCTGGCGCCACTTCTGGAGCCGCCTCGACTGGCCCACCATCCGCGCGGGCGTGCTCCTGGGGCTCTGCGTGTGGGCGGCCTACGCCTTCCAGACGGTGGGGCTCGTCTACACCACGCCCGGCAAGAACGCGTTCCTCACTGGCGTCTACGTGGTGCTCGTGCCCTTCATCGCGTGGGTCTTCCGCATGGGCCGCCCCAAGCCCCACGACCTCGTGGCGGCCGTGCTCTGCCTCGCGGGCATCGGCTTCACGGCGCTCTCGACTGGGCTCTCCATGGGCCTGGGCGACGCGCTCACGCTCGTATGCGCCGTCTTCTACGCGCTGCAGATCGTGGTCGTGGGCAAGTTCGGCCGCGAGCTCGACGTGTGGGCGCTCACGATCTGGCAGTTCCTGGTGATGGCCCTCTGCTCGGTGGCCATCATGCCCTTCGAGCAGGCGCCCGCGGCCGGCGTCTGGTCGCCCACGCTCATCTGGCAGCTGCTCTTCCTCGGCGTCATCTGCTCCTTCGTGTGCCTCGGCATCATGAACTACGCGCTCACCAAGGTGCCCGTTGCCGAAGGCGCGCTCCTGAGCTCGATGGAGTCGCCCTCGGGCGTCTTCTTCAGCGTGCTCGCCGGGCGAGAGACGCTCTCCGCCCGCATGGTGGTGGGCTTCTGCCTCATCTTCGTGGCGATGCTCATCTCGAACGCCTGGGACGCGTTCTACGGCTGGCTGCGTCGCCGACGCGCGGGCAGCGAGCGCACCGGCGTCGATGCCGACGAGTTCGAGGCCGGCTAGCCGGTGCTGCGGGTGGGCTACAGGGGGCGGGCCATGGCGAGCCCGCGAATCCGCCGGGCGAGGCGAAGGCGGCCCGGCGTGCTCGGGAGCCGTGCCCCCTTGCCGACGCCCTCGGTGAAATAGCGTCTCCCCAGCCGTCCGCTTCCCGCGCAGGCGCTCGAGGCCTGCTAGCGCTTCAGGGCGCGGGCGAGCTCCAGGACCTCGGCCACCGATTCGCGCTCCGTCGCCCAGCTGCAGACGAAGCGCACGACCCAGCGCCCGTCGTCGAGCCGGTCGAAGACCTCGCAGCCGAACTCCTCGCAGAAGCGCTCGCCCGTGGCGGCGGGCACGGTGAAGAACTGCTGGTTGGTGGGGGAGTTTGAGAAGGCCTCGTAACCCAGCTCCACGAGGCCCCGGCGAAGCTCGGCCGCCCGCTCGTTGGCGTGGCGGGCGAGCCGCCAGTAGAGGGCCTCGCCCTCGCCGCCCTCCTCGCCCTCGAGCGCCGTCTGGAACTGCACGCCCAAGAGCCGTCCCTTGGCGAGGAGCCCGCCGCGCTCCTTCTGCAGGTAGGGGAAGGCTTCCTTCAGGCGCGGATGGGTGATGAGCACCGCCTCGCCGAAGAGGAGCCCGTTCTTGGTGCCGCCCAGCGTGAGCGCCGCCGCGCGGCTCGCGATATGGCGGAGCGAGAGGTCGTTGCCCTCGGCCACGAGCGCGTTCGCCATGCGCGCGCCGTCCACGTAGACGCAGCAGCCGTGGGCGTCGGCCCAGTCGCAGAGGGCGTCGAAGCGCTCGCGGGTCCAGACGCCTCCGAACTCGGTGGAGTTGGTGAGGTAGATGAGCCGGGGGAGCGTCATGTGGCGGCCGGTGGAGGTCTGGCGCCGCCAGACGCGCTCGGCCTCGGCCACGCTCACGAACGCGTCGTCGTCGCGGGTGGCGAGCACCGTGCGCCCGGTGGCGGCGACGGCGCCGGTCTCGTGCACGTTGATGTGGGCGTCGGCCGCGCAGATGACGCCCTCCCAGTCGCGAAGGAGCCCGTTCACGCAGATGAGGTTCGCCGAGGTGCCGCCGACGCAGAACTCCACCATGGCGTCGGGCTGGCCGCAGACGCCTCTCACCAGCTCGCGGGCGCGCTCGCAGTAGGGGTCGCCCTCGGTGTAGCCCACGGTCTGCTCGAGGTTCGTCGCCTCGAGCGCCTGGAGGATCTGGGGCGCCGCCCCCTCCGAGTAGTCGTTCCTGAAGCTCTGACGTGCCATGGGTCCCCCTCCGGTGCGTGCGGT
>CANRLS010000090.1 GCA_947631545.1 uncultured Atopobiaceae bacterium | reverse complement strand
TCATTCCCCCGCGGGGTCGAAGCTATCGAATATGACGACGTCGAAGACCTCTCGCGCCCTCGCCAGCTCCTCTTCGCTCTTGACCGTCCACGCAACGCACACGGGATGGAAGAGCCGTCGGCAGAGCTCGAACGAGGGCTGGTCGGCGAAACGACAGTCGTAGGCGATGAAGTCCGGGCGCGAGAGGAAATCGAGCATGAGGTTCGACAAAAGGAACCGCAGCGGGTACGCCATGCGGGAGCCGCTTCGCATGAAATCGGACGCCAACTGGCCGCGCACGATCTTAGGCGCGTTCGCCTTCAGCCAGGCGCAGATCCGGGGGTCGAACGACTCCATGACGTACGGCCCCTCGTAGCCCTTCAGCAGCTCGACCGTCTTCGCCGTGGCTTCGATGGAGCGCCCCTCGTACTTCATCTCCACGATGAGCGGCACGCGCCCGCCGATGGTCGCGAGCACGTCCTCGAAGAAGGGGATTCGCTCGTCGGTCTCCCCCAAACGTAGTTCCCTCGCCTCGTCCGACGTCATCCGGGTGAGCCTGCGATCCACGCCGCACATGCGCTCCACCGATGCGTCGTGGAAGACCATCAGCCGATCGTCCGTCGTCATCTGGATGTCGAGCTCGATGCCGAAGCCGCGCTCGACGGCGCGCCGGAACGCGGCGATCGAGTTCTCGGGGATGCCCTCATTATCGAAGAGGCCCCGATGCGCGATGAGCGTCTCTCTGAACGGCGCCATCTCGCTTCGCCTCGCCTGACGGGGCGCGATGGAGAAGAGGTAGCCGCCGGCGAGCGCGCCCGCGGCCCCAGCGACTTTCAGGAACGTCTTCCCTCTCATGCCGCCACCTCCCAACCGCGCCTCGCGCGGGCATCGATCGCGAACGGGAACCGAACTACGTCCTTCCTACCCGTCGGGCGCTCGCCACCGCACCTCCCCGCAACAGCCTCGGGCGCGTTTTCAGGAATCGTCGCCGTTCCCGCTGGCGTTCCCGTCCCCACCCGCGCCCTCGTCCGCGATGGCCCGGGCCTCATCGATCTGCGGGAGGCCGCCGGGCATCATCTGGGGCATGCCGCGAAGGATCGCGATCGCGTCCCTCCCAAGGCCAGCGCCCCGGCGCCCCCGCTTCCTCCCACCGGGCCGTCCCTCGGCATCCGTCCCTTCGGGGCTTCCCATGGCGCGGCCTCCCGTTCACTGCTGCTGTTGTTGCTGCTGTTGCTGCCGCTTCGACGTGCGCGGGGTCTCGGGCTTGATCGAGGTGAGCGAGCCCGACCCCGTGCCGGTGAGAACGCCCCGGTACTGGATGGCGATGGGGACCTTCGCCGCAGGGGTCGGCTGCGCCGCTCCCCCGTCGGCGTCCGTCGAGCCCGCCGCCGCTTGGCCGGAGCCTTCGCTCCCCGCCACGGCCGCACCGCTCGCGCTCGCACCCTCCGGCGCAGCCGGCCCTATCGCGGTCACCGCGCCACCGTCGCCCGTCGCCGACTGCGTCTGCGCCTCTAGCCGCTCCTTCGCGCGCTCCTCGGCCTTGCGCTCCGCCTCTCGCCAGCGCCGCACCCGGATGACGGCGCTGTCCAGCGTCGTTCCCAGGATCGCGTCCACCTTCTGGCTCTGGACGGCGTTGCCATGGAAGACGCCCCGCTCGATGGGCACGTCTGCCGAGTCGCGCCCGGTCGAGAAGATGAGGTAGGAATCGTCCACGAGCCGGTCGTTCGTGGGATCGAGTCCGATCCACGTGCCGCCGTCGTGGGCCTCCACCCAGGCATGGGTCTCGCCCTCGCCCGAGAGGAGCCCGCAGACGTAGCGCATGGGTATGCCCAGCTTCCGCCCGATGGCGATGAGGCTCTGCGCGTAGTCCTGGCAGACGCCGCGCCCCTGGGCGAAGGCCTTCGCGGCGCTCGTCGATACGTCCGTCACGCCCGGGTCGTAGTCGAAGTGCGCGTAGACCTCGTGCACGAGGTCCTCGCAGACGGCCCGCCGCGCCTTCGCGAGCGCCTCGCCTTCGGTCCCCGCGAGCGCCTTCGCGAGCGCGCCCTTCGCATAGGACGCCTCGAAGTCGGCCAGCTCGCCCGTGCAGGCCGTGAGCGGCGTTTGCAGGAGGAAGATCCCGTGGCAGGGATTCGGGTCGTCCCCCGGGCCGAACACCGCCACCTGGCCGCTCGCATAGAAGTCGAAGGCGTCGTGCGCCGCAGCGCAGAAGCCGCTCACCAGGCGGTTCCCAAAGCCGTCCGTGCACTCGCTCAGCGTGATCCGGGGATTCGTGAAGATCTGCGCCTCGATCACCGTCTGGGCGGGCGTGGACTTGGGCAGGCATCGCAAGACGAAGGTGTGGTCGGTCACGGGGCTGCTGAAGGTGAGCAGCGTCTCGAAGACGTACGAGAGCACGCGCATGACCGTCCACCTCCTGCACTCGCATCATCCATCGAGGGTACCCGTTGGGTGCCCATAGGCACGGCTCGTTCGCGCGAGCCGCCGCGCCAAGGGTCGGGAGCCGAGCCCCCTAGAAAAGCCTCGCCAAGAGCCCCAGCAGATCCCGAAGGGTCTGGGGGCTCGCGTTCTGAGGGAAGCCCTCGTCGAAGACCGTCTCGACGATCTCCTTGAAGGCCTCGTGATCGTAGGGCATCCCCGTCCGATCGAGCCGGCTCGCCAGCTTGGAGGCCTCGTTCTTGAGGTCCTCGAGCCGATAGCCGAGTCGCGTGTACAGATCCATGCGCTCGACGCTGATCCCGCACTTGATGATCGAGCGGGCGGCGTCGTTCAGGATGTAGTCGTCGCACGACCCCTTGAAGGCCAGGATGTCGTCCATGAGCGACTGCAGGTCGAGGAGCGGCGTCTCGGACTTCGAGGCGCTCATCACCTCGTCGAGGCCCATCTGCACGTAGGCCACCGATTCGCTGCCGATCACGTCGCGCAGCACCACCGCGTCGTCCAGCGCATTCGACATGGAGCAGTAGATGGAGATGGGCAGCGTGGGGCTGAAGAGCGCATCGTGGAAGAAGCCCTTGGGGTCGGCGTTGTCCTCGGAGAAGCCCAGCTCCTCGAGCTGGCCCCGCCAATCGTCCTCGGTCTTGTCGAGCGCCTCGTCGTAGGTGGCGAGGACGAATCGCAGCGTCGTGAAGCTCCGCTCCACATAGCGCCCGAGCCAGCGGAGGTTTTCGACCCGCTCTAGCGAGAGAGAACCCATGTGTCCTTGAAGCCTCCTCCCTGGGACGAGTTGACGATCGACGAATCCGGCTCGCGGGCGTAGCGCGTGAGGCCGCTCGGCCACACGGTCGTCTCCTCGCCCGTGAGCACGAAGGCGCGGAGGTCGGCCTTGCGGGGCACGAGCTCGTGGTCGATGTAGGTGGGCAGGCAGACGAAGTCCACGACCTCCTGGGCGATGAAGCGCCTCGGCTCGGCGCGCACCTCGTCCTTCAGCCGCTCGAGGTCGCCCGGCTCGAGCTCGGCGCCGAAGACCACCCCGTAGCCGCCCGACTCGGCGACGTCCTTCACCACGAGCCGATCCATATGGTCGAGCACGTAGGCGAGGTCGTCCGGATAGTAGGGCAGGTAGGTGGGGGCATTCTTGAGAATGGGCTTCTCGCCCAGGTAGTACTCGATCATCTTCGGAACGAAGTAGTAGATGCCCTTGTCGTCGGCCGCGCCGTTGCCGGGCGCGTTCATGATGGCGACGTTGCCGGCCCTGTAGGCACCCATGATGTTGGGCACGCCGAGGAGGCTGTCGCCTCGGAAGAAGAGCGGGTCGAGGAACTCGTCGTTCAGGCGCCGGTAGATGGCGCCCACGGGCACGTCCTCGGTGGTGGAGCGGTAGAAGACCCGGTCGTCCTTCACGTAGAGGTCGGCGGGCTCGGCGAGGACGGCCTCGGACTTCTCGGCCAGGTAGGAGTGCTCGAAGTACGCCGCGTTGTAGCGTCCGGGCGTGAGCACCACGTTGATGCCGCCCCGGTTGACGTAATCGAGCACGGCCCCCAGGCGCCTGCCATAGTCGCGGTTGTCGACGAGCGGGGCCTCGTGGAACACGTTGGCGTCGCAGCGGCGGCAGAGGGTGCGCGCGATGAGGGGATAGGAGGCCCCCGAGGGCACCCGGAGGTTGTCCTCCAGCACGAACCACTGGCCCTGGGCGTCCACGACGAGGTCGATGCCGGCGATGTGGGCGTAGACCCCTTCGGGCGGCACGATCCCCTCGCATTGCACGAGGTAGCCCGAGGAGGCGTAGGCGAACTCCGCGGGCACGACGCCATCGGCGATGGCCTGCGCGCCGTTGTAGAGGTCCTTGAGATAGGCGTTCAGGGCCCGAACCCGTTGGATGAGGCCCTTCTCGAGAACGGCCCATTCGGCCGCCTCGATGACCCTCGGCACGGCGTCGAACGGGAAGAGCCGCTCGTCGTAGACGCCGTCCTTGTAGACGCCGAACTTCACGCCATAGCGCGCGAGCTGCTGGTTGATGCGATCGGTGAAGCGGATGAGGTCCTTGTAGAGGTACTCGTCCCTCTGGGTCACGAGGCACGCGCCATCGCCGGCGGAACCGCTCGCACGGGCCGTATCGCCAGACGAGGCGGCCGAGGGCTCCGCGCCCGCGGCGCGGACGGCCGGCTTCGCCTTCGCGGCGTCATCCATCGCACATCACCGTCGCTCCCAT
>CANRLS010000089.1 GCA_947631545.1 uncultured Atopobiaceae bacterium | reverse complement strand
CCCGCCCCAGCGCCCGAACCTTCGGCCCTGGAGCCGGCCGGGACCTTCGATTCCGGGTTCCCCGCGAGCGACCCCTGGCAAGGACCGCCGGACGCCTCGGTCTACGACGACGTGCCTCCCTGGGAGGAGCCGCCCCTGCCCACGGGCTTGGACGCGGCGCTTCCCATGGAGGGTCTCGACGCGCCCCGAGCCCCCGCTCAGCCTCCGGCGGGCGACGGGGCCGCCGACCGTCGCTACGCCTCGATCCTCGACAGCATCGCGGGGGCCTTCGGCTCGGCCGAGCTCCTGTCGGTGGAGGAGGGCGACGATTCCCATGGCCCCGGCGCCACCTCGGAGGCGCCCTCCGAGGGCTAAGCTCTTCAACACGACGAACCCCACGAAAGGCGATCACCATGGCAAAGCGCGGTATCCCCAACTACGGACGCCCTCGCGGCGGTGCCGGCGGCATGGACGTGAACAAGCTCATGCAGCAGGCCAAGAAGATGCAGGAGCAGCTGGAGAGCGCCCAGGAGAAGGCCAAGCTCATCGAGACGAGCGCCTCGGCCGGCGGCGGCGCGGTGAAGGTGACCGTCTCCGGCGACCTCCAGCTGCGGAGCCTCACCATCGATCCCGAGGTCCTCGATCCCGACGATGTGGAGTTCTTGCAGGACATGATCATCGCCGCGGTGAACGACGCCCTGAACGCGGCCTCGGATGCCGCCAACCAGGAGGTGGCCTCGGCCACGGGCATCGGCGGCATGGGCGCAGACCCCCTCGCGGACCTCGGCCTCGGCGGCCTCTTCTGATGGCATATCCGCAGGACGCGGGCGCTGCCGAAGCCGACGCCCTCGAGGCCGGGGACCGCCGGGCGCTCCAGCGCCTGCTGGACGAGCTGGGCCGGCTCCCGGGCATCGGTCCCAAGAGCGCCCAGCGCATCGCCTACCACCTGCTCTCGGCCGACGTCGAGGAGGCCCGGCGGCTCGCGGAGGCCATCGTCGACGTGAAGCGGCTCGTGCACTTCTGCCCCGTGTGCTTCTCCTACGCCACCGGCGACGTCTGCGACGTGTGCGCGTCGCCCGTTCGCGACCGCTCGAAGGTCTGCGTGGTGGGGGAGCCCCGAGACGTCTCGGCCATCGAGCGCACCGAGCGCTACGACGGCCTCTACCACGTGCTGGGCGGGGTCATCTCGCCCCGGGACGGCGTGGGCCCCGACGACCTCCATGTGAGGGAGCTCCTGAAGCGCCTCGGCTCGGGGGAGGTCCTCGAGGTGATCGTCGCCACGAACCCCGATGTGGAGGGCGAGGCCACGGCGAGCTACCTCGCGCGCCTCATCAAACCGCTCGGCGTCGAGGTCACGCGCCTCGCGAGCGGCCTTCCGGTGGGCGGCGAGCTCGAATACGCCGATGAGGTCACCCTCGGCCGTGCCATCGAAGCGCGCACTTCCCTCTAAACTGTCCTCGATCCCGACCCAAGAGGAGCCCATGGCCAAGCGGTTCAAGCAGAGCGCCGATCCCTCGATGGGCAAGAGGCCCGCCTCCTCGCTGAGGAACCTCCCCACCATCGACGACCTTGCCGCCCCGGCCGGCGCCGGCTCCACGGGCACCGGCCCGTTGACCTCGTCCGAAGCGCCCCGGCCCATCGACGTGGATCCAGCCGTCACCGGCTCCTTCTCGACGATCAAGAGCAGCGAGGGGGCCTTGATCACGGACCGGACGACGGCCGGCGATGCGGCCGAGCGGGTGAGGGCCCACCGCAGGGGCGCCCCCTCCCATGGCGAGCCCGCGCGGGTCTCGAGGACCCCCGCCATCATCGTCGCGGTGCTGGTGGGCGTCTTCGCCCTCGCGGCATTCGGCCTCCTCTGGCATTTCCTCATGCAGGCGCCCGCCACCGCGATCACGGACCGCGTGGAGGAGACCGCGGTGGCCCCCGGCCAGCCCATCACCTACGACGGCTACAACTACATGGCCACGCAGCAGGAGAACGGCCAATGGGCCTTCGTGCGCACGTCCTTCACGAGCGCCGATCCCCTGGTGCGCTTCCTCTTCGACGGCACGCCCGTGGAGGTCGTGCTCTACAATGGCATGTTCCTCATCCCGCAGAACCTCGATGGCCGCTGGGATGTGGTGGCCTGGGTCATGGGAGACGGCTCAGAGCCCACCAAGCTCATGGGCGAGGACGGCCAGCCCATGGGCGGCGAGGGCTCGGTGGAGAGCGCGACGCTCGATGGGGAGACGCTCGAACTCTCCTTGAGCGACGGGTCCACGCAAAGCATCCCCCTCGCCGACCTGTGACGGGTGGGCACGGAGAGCGCGCCCGCATCGGGGCTCGCCGGGATTCTCGCTAGACAGCTCGCGAGGGCGATGGGTACAATACCCAACGCTCGAACGGGGTGTTAGCTCAGTTGGTTAGAGCGCCGGCCTGTCACGTCGGAGGTCGTGGGTTCAAGTCCCATACATCCCGCCATCGCCCATTCAGCCCCCGTTTGCGGGGGCTTTTTCATGCCGAGGTGCCAAGCAGGGGTGAGAGTGATAGTTTTTACACACTTCCCCGGTGTCCGGTGCGTTAGCCGGGCGACGAGACGAGAGGCGAGGTGCCGGTGGCCACACCCGACCAGGTGGTGAGAGGCAGGGCGTCCGAGGGGCGAGAGGGGAAGATCCCGCTCGCCGTCTTCGACTTCGACAACACGATGATCGACGGGCAGACCGGCGTCATCTTCACCCGCTACCTGCTGGACAAGGGCTATGTGAGCCACGCCACCGTGGCCAAGGTGATCGCCTGGGGCGCCAAGTACTTCGTGCGGCTGCCCGTGGAGCAGAACCGGGTGCGCGAGTACATCTTCAGCGATCTCGTGGGCATGACCACCGAGGAGTTCGAGGACATCTCGAAGGATTTCCACGACAAGGTGCTCACCCGGCTCTACCGCTCGGATGCGCTGCGGACGCTCACGGAGCGCCAGCGCGAGGGCTGCGCGACGCTCGTGGCGTCGGCGACCTTCGAGCCCGTCGTGGCCGAAGTTGCGCGGCACCTCGGCATGGACGGCTACACCGGCACGGTGATGGAGGTGGACGACAGCGGCCGCTACACGGGCTTCGTCGAGGGCCGCGTCGTGCAGGCCGAGGACAAGCTCGAGCGCATCCTCGACTGGGGGGATGAGCATCTGGGGGCCGGCCGCTGGAAGCTCACCTACGCCTATGGCGACCACCACTCCGATTACGACACGCTCGATGCGGCGGACCATCCGGTGGCCGTGCATCCGAGCTTCTCGCTCTGGCGGGCGGCGCTTCGGCTGGGCTGGCCCATCGAGCGCTGGCGCTAGCGTGGCGAAGACGCCCTCCCCAGCCCCCATCGATGCGGCATCGCCCGAGATCCGATCGTTCAGGGATCGGGTGCTCCTCCTGGGCCGCGAGCTCTACCGCGACCTGCCCTGGCGCCGAACGCGCGATCCCTACGCGATCCTCGTGAGCGAGGTCATGCTGCAGCAGACCCAGGTGAGCCGCGTCGAGGGACGCTGGGAGCGGTGGCTCGAGCGGTTCCCGGGCGTGGAGGTGCTCGCCGACGCCGAGACGGCGGAGGTGCTTCGGGAATGGCAGGGGCTCGGCTACAACCGCCGGGCGCTCGCCCTCCAAAGGGCGGCGAGGGAGCTCAAAGCCCTGGGGCGCTTCCCCGAGGACGAGCGGGCGCTCCGCTCCCTTCCCGGCATCGGCCCCGCGACGGCCGCGGGCGTTCGCGCCTTCGCCTTCGACCTTCCCGGCGTCTACCTCGAGACCAACGTGCGGGCCGTCTTCCTCGACGCCTTCTTCCCCGATGCCGAGGGGGTGCCCGACCGCCAGCTCGCCCCCTACGTCGAGGCGACCTGCCCGAAGGACGCGAGCGATCCCGAAGACGATCCCCGCACCTGGTACTACGCGCTCCTCGATGTGGGAGCCCGGCTCAAGCGCACGGGACCGAACCCGGGCAGGCGCTCCGCCCAGAGGAGCCGCCAGGGGCGCTTCGAGGGGTCTCGCCGGCAGAAGCGAGCGACGCTCCTTCGCCTCCTGCTCGATGCCCGCGCGGCGGGCCTTCCCGGCCTCGCCGCCGACGAGCTGGAGGTCTCCCTCGCCGAGTTCGAGCGGGCCTTTGGCCGGACGGCGCCGTCCCGCGCGCTCGTCGATTCGATCCTCGAAGACCTCGCCGCCGAGGGATTCTGCCGCTCGGTGGGCGGGCTCTGGAGCGCGTGAGGCGCGCACGGCGGACACCGGCCCCGGGACGCGCCCGCCCGGCACCTCGCCCCACCGCTGGAAGAGACTGGTACTATGGCCCCAGGAAACGGGAACGGCGCCGGGCGAGCCCGGCCGACCAAGCGCGAGGACGAACGTCCGCGAGGGAGGAGACCCATGCCCAACGTCGACTTCAACGAGTCCCAGACCAAGAAGAACCTCGAGACCGCCTTCGTGGGCGAGTCCCAGGCGGCCATGAAGTACGGCTATTACGCCAAGCAGGCCAAGAAGGACGGCTACCAGCAGATCTGCGACATCTTCACCGAGACGGCGGGCAACGAGTCCATGCACGCCAAGGTCTGGTTCAAGTACCTGCACGGCGGCGACGTGCCCGACACCCTCACCAACCTCCGCGACGCCGCTGCGGGCGAGAACTACGAGTGGACCGAGATGTACGCGGGCTTCGCCAAGACCGCCCGCGAGGAGGGCTTCACCGAGATCGCCAACAAGTTCGAGCTCGTGGGCGCCGTCGAGAAGGGCCACGAGGAGCGCTACAACACCCTCTCCGACCGCATCACCAACGGCGAGGTCTTCGAGCGCCCGGGCGTGAAGATCTGGAAGTGCCTCAAGTGCGGCCACCTGCACGTGGGCCCCGTCGCCCCCACCGTCTGCCCGGTCTGCAGCCACCCGCAGGC
>CANRLS010000088.1 GCA_947631545.1 uncultured Atopobiaceae bacterium | reverse complement strand
CCTCGTCTGGCCAGAGCTGGGGTCTTAGATTGGGGTCGAAGGAGACGGGCACCCCCGCCACAGACGCCTTCTCCAAGATCACGCCCGTCGTGGCGAGGCACCCCGGCCCCAGCGCGCAGGGAATCCCCGTGAGGTGCACGAGGTCGAAGGCGCGGAAGTCCACGTCATCCAGAATGCTGGGCTCCAGCTGCGAGAACGCCGAGCCCGCCCGGTGGTAGGCGATCTCGGGATCGCCCTCGAGGGCCCGACCCTTGAGCATGAGGCCCGTCGGGTGCGCGCCGTCGAGTGCGACGGACGATGTCGAGACACCCTGCGCTTCCATGCTGCGGCAGACGAACCGTCCCAGCGCGTCATCTCCCACGCAGCTGAGATAGGTCGCCTCATGGCCGAGCCGCGCGAGTCCGATGGCGACGTTGAGTTCGGCGCCTGCGAGCGAGAGATCGAAGGATCGCGCCTCGTCGAGCGGCCCAAGCTCTCGAGCCGTGAAGAGGGCGAGCGGCTCGCCGAAGAGAAGCACGCGCCCCATGGCTAGTCCGCGCCGTCTGCACCCGCGTGCGTGCTGGAGCCGTTCGCAACGTTTGCGATGCCGCCGCCAGCACCGCCAGCACCACAAGCACCGCCAGAACCAGCATCGTCTGCGCTCGCATCGCCAAACCTGCCCGATATGACCGCGCCGTTCGATTCGCCCGCGCCGCCCGCGCCGCCCGTACCGTTCGCGCTCCCACGATCCGCGCTCGCGCCGCCATCGCTCTCCGCGCCGGCGTGCGAGCTGGCAATGCCCGATCCGCTCGCGTCGCGGACGCCGCCAAACCCGTTCGAGCCGCCCAATCCATCGATAACGCCCGCGTCTTCGGAGCGGTTCGCGTCCGCGCTGGCGCGCAAGTTGGTGCTGCTCGCGACAGCACGGACGTCCTCGCGCGCACGGGCGTCGTCCGAGCGCACGCCGCCCGCGCCCGAGATGCTTGCGCTGTCTGCGCCCGCAACGCTCGCGCTGCCAGCAGCGTCGTCCGCGCCGCCTCCCGCGTCCGCGCCCTCTGCCACCGCCGCCCGCGCCGAAGCGACGACGGCCATGGTCTCGGCCACGAGCGAGCGGATCTGGCGGAACTTGCCCTCGCGCACGAGCGCGGGCGGCACCATCCAGGAGCCCCCGCAGGCAACGACGGAGGGTTGGGTCAGGTAGGCCCCCATGTTCCCCAGATCCACACCGCCCGTGGGGATGAAGCGCACATCGCGGAAGGGCCCCGCCAGCGCCTTCAGCGTGGCGGCCCCGCCGAGCCCTCCGGCCGGGAAGAACTTCAGCAGCGAGAGGCCCGCGTCCATGGCGCGCATGACCTCGCTCGGCGTGGCCACGCCGGCGATGAGGGGCATCCGCAGGTGCTCAGCGCGGGCGACGATGCGCTCCGTGAGCCCGGGCGATACGCAGAAGCTCGCGCCCGCGTGCCTCGCCGCATCCACGTGATCGCCCCGAAGCACCGTCCCCGCTCCCACGAGCATGCCGGGGTGGTGGTGCGCAACGAGGCGGATCGCCTCGGCGCAGGCCTCCGTGCGGAACGTGATCTCCATCACCGGCAGCCCGGCGTCCATGAGCACCTCGGCGAGGCGAACGGCCCGCTTGGGGTCGTCCACCGTCACCACGGGCACCACGCCCGCCGCGTAGAGGCGATCGGTCAGGGCGTTCATGGAAATCGGCTCCATGGCTCACTCCTTCGGCCACACCATGCGCGCCCCCTTCATCGGGGATTCCGCCAGGTGCGTGTACACAGATAGCCAGCCCTCCCGGTGGCGGGGCGGCCGGGGCCGCCAGCGCTGCCGGCGCTCGGCCAGCACGGCGGCCACGTCCTCCGGCGCCACGCGCGTTCCGTCGATGCCCACGATGTCGAGCGAGCGCGCCTCCACGTCGATGTCGATGAGGTCGCCCTCCTCCACGAGGGCGATGGGCCCGCCGCTCGCCGCCTCGGGACTCACATGGCCGATGACCGGCCCCTTGCTCGCGCCCGAGAAGCGCCCGTCGGTGATGAGCGCGATCGATGCCGCGAGCGAGGGGTCGGAGCTGATGGCCTCGGTGGTGTAGAACATCTCGGGCATGCCGTTTCCGCGCGGCCCCTCGTAGCGGATGAGCACGGCGTCGCCAGGCCGTACGCGCCCGCCGATGACGGCGTCGATGGCCTCCTCCTCCGTGTCGAAGGGACGGGCCACGAGGGTCGCCCTCCGCATGGGGGCGGGGCAGGCCGTGTGCTTGATGACGCACCCCTCGGGCGCGAGGTTGCCGAAGAGCACAGCCACCGCGCCGTCGCTTCCGAGTGGCGCCTCGGCGGGGCGGATCACGTCGGCGGGGGAGAGCCCCCAGCGCTCGAGCTCGGCGGCCCCGCGCTCGAAGAACCCCGAGCGCTCGAGTTCGGCGAGGTTCTCGCCCACGCTCTTGCCGGTGACGGTCATCGCGTCAAGATGCAGCCTCTCGGGGACGGCGCGGGCGAGCTCCCGGAGCACGGCGGGCACCCCGCCGGCGTAGGTGAAGAACTCCGCGGGCCAGCGCCCGGCGGGGCGGATGTCGGCGAGCCAGGGGACGCCCCGCTCGAGGGCGTCGATGTCCGCTCCCGAAAGCTCGATCCCGAACTCGGCGGCGATGGCGGGGAGGTGCAGGAGCGCGTTCGTGCTCCCAGAGATGGCGGCGTGGACGAGGATGGCGTTCTCGAACGAGTCGCGGGTGACGAGCGAGCGCGGGGCCGTTCCCGCGAGGGCGAGCGCCACCGCCCGCTCTCCCGCCGCTCGGGCCGCCTCGCCGAGCGCCTCCGAGGTGGCCGGCAGGAGCGCCGTTCCCGGGAGCGCCAGCCCCAAGGCCTCCGCCATCACCTGCATCGTGGAGGCCGTGCCCATGAACGAGCAGGCGCCGCAGCTCGGGCAGGCGCGCTCCTTCAGCCGCCGGAGCTCCTCGGCCGATAGCTCTCCCCGCAGGTAGCGGGCATTGGCGGCCCCCAGCTGCTCCAGCGTGAGGAGGTCGGGCCCTGCCGCCATGACGCCGCCGCAGACCACGACGCAGGGCGCGTCCACGCGTCCCGCCGCCATGAGGTGCGCCGGCATGCCCTTGTCGCAGCTCGCCAGGTAGACCGCGCCGTCGAAGGGCGTGGCCAAGGCGTGGGTCTCGATCATCGAGCAGATGAGGTCGCGCGAGGCGAGCGAATAGTCCATGCCGTCATGGCCCTGGGACTGCCCGTCGCAGATGTCGGTGGCGAAGTAGCGGGCTCCCCGGCCGCCGGCCCCCGTGACGCCCGCGCAGGCGGCGTTCGCCAGGTCGAGCAGGTGCGCCGAGCCGGGATGGCTCTCGCCGAAGGTGCTCTCCACGAGGATCTGGGGCTTGGCCAGGTCGCCCACCGTCCAGCCCATGCCGATCCTCAGCGGATCCATCTCGGGCGCGAGGGCACGGACATCCTGGCTTCGCACGACCCCTCCTCGTCCCTTCGCATCTCACAGAGATGAAACAGGTTCCTTGAGCGTCAGAATAGTGGTATCTCAGGTGGTCGGCGTCTGCCGTTCGATCTCGCTTCCTCGATGAGGCGCCCTTTGCGGCATCCTATGGCGCCCGACGCGGCTATGGAGATCGCTATACCGGTAATGACGGCCTTCTTCCATCGCTATCACTCGTTTCAATCCACCATGCATATGGTGATTTTGGCGAGGGATTCATAATCCAGGGGGTCGAACTTGCGGGGAATCATCGAAGGGCCCCTTGGAACTTCTCGGAAAGAGCCGAGTCGAGCTCTACGCCCAGTTCCCTCATCGCCTCGTCTTCCCTCAAGGCCACGGCCACCGAGGAGGCGACGACCCGTGCCAACTCAACCGGCACGGCGTTCCCTATTTGGCGCATTCCCTCCGTCCAAGACCCGGTTATCTCGTAACCGTCTGGAAAGCTCTGCGCCCTCGCGCCCTCGCGAACGGTCATGTACCGGAGAGAGCCGTCTGGAAGGCGCACCGTGTTCTCGCCACCGGGCACCCCATGCACGCCCGCCTTGATCGTCTTCGAGGGGGCGTCGAGCGATGAGCCCGTATGCCCCGGATAGGCCTTTGCCGCCCGTGGGCGGGGCTCGTTGTTCATATCGGGGAGATCCTCCAATGCCTCCCCAAGCGTTCTCCAAGGGAGTGCCCGTGAAGGTCCATGGGTGGGCAAGGGGAAGGACCAGCGCGCCTCCACGTCCGAACGGAATCCGACGATGATGACGCGATGCCGGTGCTGCGGCACTCCGTAGTCGGCGGCGTCCACGACGGTCGGAATCACCTCGTAGCGAACCGCCTCCCTATCCGCAGAGGTGTGGTCGCGAGAGAGTCGCGCCATGTGGGCTTCCCACGTCTCGTCCTTCACCCTGACGAGAGACGGATGCTGGAGTCTCAGCAAGATGTACTCATAGTAGGAATGGAATGACTGCCTCGTCAGGCCCTTCACGTTCTCGCAGATGAACGCCCTCGGGCGCAGGACGTCGAGAACGTGGGTGAAGGCCGGGAACATATCCCTTGCGTCCGCATCGCCCCTCGCCAGTCCGCCGATTGAGAACGGCTGGCAGGGAGGGCCGCCCGCCAAAAGGTCCACGGGACAGTCGATGAACGACCAGTCAACATCGCGCACATCCCCTTCGATGATGCGCATCGAGGGGTCGACGAGCGGATACCTCGCCTTCTGGTTCCGCCTGATCGTCGCACAGCAGTTCCTCTCCCATTCGATGGCCGCGATATGCCTGAATCCCGCCAAAGCGGTGCCGAGCATCAGCCCCCCGGCCCCAGCGAAGGTCTCCACTGCCGTCAGATCTTTCATTCGCCTGCTCCTCGCTCTCCCGTACATCTTATGAGAGCACGTCCTTAGGCATGTCCCACGTCGAATGCTAGAACCGCCGGCGAACGACAATTCCGAGAGAGATATCGGGCATCACGTATGGCTTGGATC
>CANRLS010000087.1 GCA_947631545.1 uncultured Atopobiaceae bacterium | reverse complement strand
CGTTATCCCGCTCTCAGTGGGAGAGAAGCGTCATCCGCCTTATGCCCCACGCGCCGCCTCAGGGCTGGTACCAGCGACCCTCCAATAGATCCACCAGCTGCATGAAGACGAGGAACGCGGCCACGCAGGCGATGGCGCCGTTGGACGTGCACCACGCGATGGCCAGCAACGCCACGTTCGTCGCGGTGAGTATCCAGAACGCGTGCTTCGCCATGGCGCCACCTCCCTTTACCGGGAACCGTACCCGGACCAGGCGCTTCCGCGCGGGAGCCGCCCCGCTCTGGCGTCCTCGTGGAGCGCGCCATCGCCCGGCCACGGCATCGCCCGCGCCGCTAGAATCGTCCCCGTCGAGAGGAGCGCCCTATGGACATCATCAGCCAGATGCAGCCGATGGACTGGGTCCTCGTGGTCATCGTGCTCGGCCTCACCGCGCTCACCATCTGGGTCGCGTGGCTCTTCTACGACATGGTCATCAAGGAGGCCATCGAGACCTCCCGCAAGCGCAAGGCCGAGCAGCGCAAGCGCGCCGAGCAGGCCGAGCAGGACTAGCGGACGCCTTCGGATCGGGGCGCTTCCCCATAGGGAGTTGCCCCAGGTGCAGCTGGATGAGGGGACGAGCCATGGGTGACGTGCGCGTGCTCGAGGTCAAGCAGAGCGTCTTCGCCGAGAACGACCGGCGCGCGGCGGCGCTTCGCGAGCGCCTGAAGGCAAGCGGCCTCTACCTGCTGAACCTCATGAGCTCGCCCGGTTCCGGCAAGACGACCACGCTCGCCCGCACCATCGAGGCCCTCGGCGAGCGCCTGAGGATCGGCGTCATGGAGGCCGACATCGACTCCGACGTCGATGCCCGCGCCATGGACGCGCTCGGCGTCCGCGCGATCCAACTCCACACGGGCGGCATGTGCCACCTCGACGCCGACATGACGGCGCAGGGCCTCGAGGGCCTGGAGCCCGGCGGCCTCGACCTCGCGATCCTCGAGAACATCGGCAACCTCGTCTGCCCCGCGGAGTTCGACACCGGCGCCGTGAAGAACGCCATGATCCTCTCGGTGCCCGAGGGCGACGACAAGCCGCTCAAGTACCCGCTCATGTTCCAGGTCTCCGACGTCGTGCTCATCAACAAGATCGACGTGCTCCCCTACTTCGACTTCGACCTCGAGGCGTGCGAGGAGCGCATCCATATGCGCAATCCCAAGGCGAAGGTCTTCCCCATCTGCGCCACAACGGGCGAGGGCATCGACGCCTGGGCCGCCTGGCTCGAGGCCGAGGTCCGCGCCTGGCAGACCGAGTGACCGTTCTCGCCCCGCAAGCGAACGCGTCTCGCAAAGCCCCAGATAGCGGGAGGGCACAGCACCGCTAATCGCTGCGGGGCAGGTGGAGGGCGCACCGTCACGGATCGCTGCGTGACGGGAGGAAGACGCACCCATCACGGATCCTTGCGCTATGGGAAGCCGCCCTTTCCCAAGCTTGCGAGCCGAGCGGCATGGCGCCCCAGGCACCGCGTTCGCCACAGCCCGCAGCCCGACTCCGTCGCACCCGCTACTCGACGGTGATGTCCTTGATGAGGAACTCGTCGCCGCGCACGAGGAAAGTACGCTCGCTCCCGCAGTGGGGGCAGACCTTGGCGTAGCGCACCGTCTCGTACTCGCGCTTGCAGTCCTCGCAGAAGGTGACAGCGGGAATCTCCTCGATTCGGAGCTCGGCCTCCTCCATGATCGGCTCGCGCTTGACGGCCCACTGCCAGCAGTCGCGCAAGAGGTCGTGCACCACGCCCGAGACCTCGCCGATCTGGAGGGTGACCGCGTCCACGCGCGAAACGTCGTTCGCCTCCGCGACGGCCTTGACGTCGCGGATGACGTAGAAGACGACGCCGAGCTCGTGCATGGGCCGGGCCTCCCTCGAACGGTGCGGACGAATGCTGGCGTGCGAAGCGCGGTGCGCGGAGTGCTGGGCGCTCGCCGCGACGCGCTGGGCGCGGGGCGCAGGGCACGAAACGCGGATCGCCGGGCGCGCTGGCGCGGCGCGCGAGCAGCCGGTGGCGACCGCGCATGTGCCCCGCCACCGACGCGAACGGGGCACGAGGCGCCAGCCGCCCCGTGCCCCGGCGATCCGAAGCCCCTAGACGCTCCGCGTGGGGGCCACCTTGTTGGTGCCGGTGCGGTTGAAGAGGATCTTCATCGCGCGCTTGCCCTGGTAGGGCAGGATCTCCTTGAACTTGTCCTCGGCGGGGATCATGTGCGTGGCCTCGGGGTGGTCGCGCTCGAGGTGGATGGCGTCGAAGTTGCACTTGGTGGTGCAGACGCCGCAGCCGATGCACTTGTTCTCGTCCACGATCACGCGCCCGCACGAGAGGCAGCGCGAGGTCTCGGCCTTGACCTGCTCCTCCGTGAGCGAGCGCGAGGGGTCGCGGAAGCCGTGCTCGTCCACGGAGGCGTCGGCCACGGCGCTCTGCCTCGGCGCGCGGTCGTAGCTCTCTGGGATGGTGACGTCGCTCGTGTCGAGCGAGATGAACTCCCAGCGGTTGCGCCCGATGGTCATGTGGGCGTCGTGCACGTAGCGGTGGAGCGACTCGGAGGCCCAGTGGCCCTGGGCGATGGCGTCGATGGCGAACTTCGGGCCGGTCAAGAGGTCGCCGCCCACGAAGACGTCGGGCTCGGCCGTCTGGTAGGTGAGGCCGTCCGCCACAGGGCCGTTGCCTCGTCCGAGCTCGACCGATGCGCCCTCCAGGAGGTCGCCCCAGACGATGGCCTGGCCGATGGCGAAGATCACGCGGTCGCACTCGACGGTCAGGGTCTCGCTCTCGTCGTATTCGGGGTTGAAGCGCCCGTCAGGGTCGTAGACCTTCGTGCACTTCTTGAAGACGATGCCTGTGACCTCGCCGTTCTCGCCGGTGAGCACCTCCTTGGGGCCCCAGCCGTGCCGGATGGCGACGCCGTCGGCGCCGGCCTCGCGCACCTCCTCGGGGGAGGCGGGCATCTCGGCCGGCTGTTCGAGGCAGACCATCTCCACGCTCGCGGCGCCGCTCCTCGCGCTCACGCGGGAGGCGTCGATCGCCACGTTGCCGCCGCCCACGACGACCACGCGACCCGTGTACTCGGCGCTCCCGCAGTTGGCGTCGTGGAGGTAGTCGATGGCGGTGGCGCAGCCGGCGGCGCCCTCGCCGGAGATGCCCGGAAGGCGCCCGGCGTTGCAGCCGATGGCGAGGTAGAAGGCCTTGTAGCCCTCGTCGCGAAGGTCGTCGAGCGTCACGTCGCGGCCCACCTCGACGCCGCAGCGGATGTCCACGCCCATGGCGCGGATGACGTCGATCTCGGCGTCGACGAGCTCCTTCTCGAGCTTGTAGGAGGGCACGCCGTAGCGCAGCATGCCGCCGGGCAGCTCCTCCTTCTCGAAGACCGTGGGGCGATAGCCGCGCTCGGCCAGATAGAAGGCGGCGGAGAGGCCGGCGGGCCCGGCACCCACGATGGCGATCTTGTCGTCGAAATGGTCCAGGTAGGTGCTCGCGGGAATCACCACGGGCGGGATGTAGCGCTCCTCGGCGTTCAGGTCCTGCTCGGCGATGAAGCGCTTGACGTCGTCGATCGCCACGGGATCGTCCACGGTGCCCCGGGTGCAGGCGTCCTCGCAGAGCCGGTTGCAAACGCGCCCGCAGATGGCCGGGAACGGGTTCTTCTTCTTGATGAGCGCGAGGGCGCCCCGATAGTCGCCCTCCTTGGCGAGCTTCAGGTAGCCCTGCACGGCGATGTGGGCGGGGCAGGCGGTCTTGCAGGGGGCCGTGCCCGTGTCATGGCAGTTCACGCGATTGTTGTCGCGGTAGTCGGGATCCCACCTGTCGGGGCCCCATGCGAGGTCGTCGGGAAGCTCCTGGCGCGGGTAGGTGACATCCTCGCCCCGGCCGTTGCAGAGCTTCTGGCCCAGCTGGAGCGCGCCCGCCGGGCAGTGCTCCACGCACTGGCCGCAGGCCACGCACTTCTCGCGCTCAACGTGGGCCACGTAGGCGGAGCGGCTCATGTTGGGCGTGTTGAAGAGCTGGCTCGTGCGGAGCGCGTTGCAGATCTGCGGGTTGCAGTTGCAGATGCCGAAGATCTTGTTCTCGCCGTCGATGTTGGTGATCTGGTGGACGAAGCCGTTCTCCTCGGCGCGTTCGAAGATGGCCATGGCCTCGTCATAGGTGATGTCGTGGCCCTTGCCCGTCTCGCGGCAGTAGTCGGCGAAGTCGCCGACGCCGATGCACCAGGCGAAGTCGTCGTCGGCGCAGCCGTCTCCGAGGAGCTTCCGGCTCGCGCGACAGCTGCAGCGGCCCACGCCGATGTGGCCCTCGTACTTCTTGAGCCAGTAGGAGATGTGCTCCAAGTCCACGGACTCGTTCTCCATCTCGATGGCCTTCTCCACCGGGATGACGTGCATGCCGATGCCGGCGCCGCCGGGCGGCACCATCTGCGTGATGCCGGCGAGGGGGATGTAGGTCATGCGCTCGAAGAACGCCGCCACGTCGGGGTGGTCTTCGAGGCGCGGGTTGGAGCCGTCCGCCAGCTCCTCCATGTTGAAGAGCTCGGCCGAGCCTGGGACGAACATCGGCAGCACGTAGCGGCGCTCGGACTGCGGCGCGGTGCGGCCGTTGTGGTCGTAGTGGTTGCCGTAGTCGTACTCGAGGATGCCCACGTAGGACATCTCGTCGAGGAGCCTCTGGAAGGCGGGGCGACCGGCGGGCTCGATGCCGCAGAGCTCGCACATCTGGTCGAAGGTGTAGTGGTGGCGGACCTTCATCTTGAGGGCGACGTCAACCATGTCCTCGGTAAGTATCTCGGCGAGGCCCCAGTACTCGGGGTCATCGACCGTGACCTTGCCGAGCTTGTGGGCCGCGACGTCGGTGATCTGCTTGCCGAGCTTGAGGACCTTCTCGCGCGGGGCGGCGTCGCCCCGGTGGTTGGCGGGCCAGGTGGAGTAGGTGGCCTCGAGGTCGCTCGTGGGGTTGGCGAGGGCGGCCTTCGCCGTGGCCTGCTGCTTTGGCG
>CANRLS010000086.1 GCA_947631545.1 uncultured Atopobiaceae bacterium | reverse complement strand
ACGTCGGTGGGCGGGCGATCCATGAAGCGCCACGCCGGATGGAAGCGCGTCACGTGGAGCGCGATGCCGTCGTCGAGCGCCGAGAGCCAATGGGCGAGCGAGCGCATCTCGTCCGCCGTGTCGTTCACGCCGGGGACGACGAGGCAGGTGACCTCCAGGTGGCAGGTGGGGGTGTGGGCGAGGTAGGAGATGGTGGCCTTGACCTGGGCGAGGTTGCCGCCCATGAAACGGTAGGCCTCCTCGCTGAAGGCCTTGAGGTCGATGTTGGCGGCGTCGATGAGGGGCGCCACCTCGCGGATGACGCCCTCGCAGAAGCACCCGTTCGAGACGAGCACGTTCGCGAGGCCCTCCGCGAGGGCGAGCTCCGCCGTGTCGCGCACGTACTCCCAGCCCACGAGGGGCTCGTTGTAGGTGTAGGCGATGCCCACCATCTTGGGGTCGCGCTCGCGCTCGGCGAGGGCGAGCGCCACGAGGTCGGCCGGCAGCACCTCCCGCCAGGGAACGTCGCGCTCGCCGCACTGGGCGATGGCGTGGTTCTGGCACCAGGGGCAGCGCAGGTTGCAGCCGTAGGAGCCCACCGAGAGCACCCGCGTGCCCGGCTTGAAGCGGGCGAGCGGCTTCTTCTCGATGGGGTCGATCGCGATGGAGGTGAGGCGTCCGTAGTTGTCGTCGATGACGGCGCCGTCGCGCTCGCGGCGGCCGCGGCAGGCCCCGAGGGCGTCTTCGGGAAGCGCGCAGTGGCGCGGGCACGCCGCGCAGACCGACGGGTCTTCGCTCGGCGGGACCAGCCGCAGGTGGCGGGCGCTCACAGATGGCGCTCCACGGTGAAGCGCTCTACCGAGAAGGTCTCGCCGTCGTAGATGCCCGCCTTGCGGCAGGCGATGTCCACCTGCTCCTCGACGGTGTCCACGCCGGCGAGGTCGGGAAGGAGCACGCCGCGCCGGCCGTCCCCCGTGGAGACGATCACGCCGTAGCGCGCCGGATCAAGGTCGCCGAGCTCGCAGTGCTCGGGGCGGGAGAGCACGTCCACGTCGAGCGCGAGCTCGGGCAGCTCGGAGGGCCTCACCCTGGGGAAGCGCGGATCGGCCGTGGCGGCCGAGATGGCGTTCGCGCAGATCTCGTGGGCGAGGTCGGCCCGCGCGGGGGCGAGCGTGCCGATGCAGCCCCGGAGCTCGCCGTGCCTCTTCAGGGAGACGAAGCAGGCGGCGGGGGCGGCGAGGAGCGCCGCGAGGCCCTCCCGCTCCTCCGCGTCGCCGCCCTTCCTCTCGAGGAGGCCGGGCAGCGCCTCGCCGGGCTCGATGCGACGCCCCTCGCGCACGTAGGCCGTCATGGAGGCCCGCGCGAGCGAGCAGAGGAGCCCCTCCTCCTCGCGGGCCTTGAGGTCGAGGAGCGCCTGGGCGCGGGGTAGCTCCACATCGAAGGCGCGGGACGCGTCGGCGCCCTCCTCGCCCTGGGGCGTGAAGCGGCTCACGAGGTAGCCCACGCCGAAGGGCCCCTCGTGCGAGAGCACCTCGCCCTCCACGGCCGTGCGGTCGAGGGCGCCCGCCATCATCTGGAAGGAGCGAAGGCCGCACTCGGCCGCCCGCTCGGCGAGGTCCGGGTCGCAGGTGAGGAGCCCTAGGAAGTCGGCCCTGGCGAGCCAGCCCTCCAGCGCCTCCTCGAACTCGGGCCCCTGGGGGCTGAAGCCGTAGGGGCCGTCCTCCGCGAGCTTATGGGAGCAGTCGCCGCTCGCCACGTAGACCGTGCGGCGGCCGAGCTCGGCCGCCACCCGCTGCACGAGCATGCCCATGCGGTAGTGCTCGAGCGGCGTGAGGCCCGAGAGCCCGATGCGCACGACCGTGGGGAAGTCCGGCGCGGGCGCGGCCTCGCCATAGGCCTCCTGGATGAAGTGCAGAGGCACCATGACGCCGTGATCGAGCTCCGCCGTCTGGCGTCCCGCCGTGCCGCCGTCGAGGCCCTCCTCCCGGCAGGCCCTGTCGAGCGCCTTCGCGAAGGGCTCGTCGTAGGCGACCTCGTAGGCGGGGCGGGGAGCTCCGAACCGCGCGAAGCTCCCGCGAGCCCCCTTGCCGGAGCTCACCTGCAGGTAGTCGCGGTAGAGCGGCGCATGGGGGGAGCTTATGACGAGGGTATCGGGGGCGAGCTCCAAGATCTCGCGGCCCACCTGGCGGAAGGCCGCGAGCGTGCTCGCGATGCCCTCCTCGCGGCCCCTTCCCACCTGGGGCACGGCGAGCGGGGGATGCGGGACGGTGTAGGCGGCAACGATGGCCATGGCTTCAGCCCTTCCTCGCCTTGCGCTTGGCTTTGCGCTCGGCCTTCTTCCTCGCCTCGGCCTCGCGGGCCTGCGCCTTGACGACGCTCCAGTTGTCGAGCGTGCGGAACATCTTCGACGCCCCGGCGCTCACACGGCCCTTGGGCTCGGGCTCGATCTTGTCGAAGGCGAGGCGCACGAAGTCCTCGGCGCTTCCCTTCACGAACCCCTGCGCGTCCATGATGAAGACGATGGGGTTCCCGCCCTTGAGGGTGAGGGTGAACGTGTCCTTGGTGCCGGCGAACTCGTCCACCATCGTCCAAGGGAACTGCCGCACGACCCCGTTGAAGAGCACGACGCCGAAGTCGTCTTGGGTGGCGAAGTAGACGTGGCGGCGCGACTCCTCGCCCGCCTTGGTGTACTGCTTCATCATCTGGCGGGCCGGCTCCATGCCGAGGTGCATCGACTGCCACACGAGCGAGAAGCCCAGGAGCAGCATGAGCACCAGAAGCAGCGTATCGACGTTGAAGAAGATGCGCCCGATGACCGCGGCCACGCCGATGCCGACGCCGCAGACGAGGTAGGCGAGGCGCATCGTCGCCGAGACGGTGAGGCTGCAGCCCTGGCGGAGGTACTTGTTCGTGAGCACCGAGATGTTCACGAAGATCGCGTCGCGGGGCACGCCGGCGGGGAGGTTCCGGGCCCTCTCGGCCCGGGCCGCCCGCTCGCGGTTGCGCTGTCGCTTGGCTTTGGCGCGGCCCTTAGGCACGGGCGACCCTCTTTCGTCTGGGCTTGGTGCCGGCGGCCGCGCGGACGAAGTCCTTCAGCTGGTTGAAGCGCGAGGCCGAGAGCGATTTCTTGGGGACGATCACCGTGCCGTCCGCGAACTGGAGCACCACGAGGAGCTCTCCCACGCGGGCGGTCCTGAGCGTCGAGAGCGGGTAGGTCCTCTCGCCCCGGTGGCTGCGCTCCACCACGCGGTCCTCGAAGACGTCGATTTCGAAGTTGCGGTCGCCCTCGCCGATGAAGGCCGCGTCGAGGCCCTCGTCGGCGAGCCTTCGGCGCATGCGGTCCTGCCAGTGCTGGGCCACGTAGAGGAGCCCGGCGATGGCGAAGGCGAGGATGAGCATGATGGGCACGTTGAGCTCGAGGTCGGCGAGCTCGCCGACGAGCGCGTAGATGAGGAGCGCCCCCAGGCAGGCGTACACGAGGATGTAGGCGGGATTGGTGGTGCCGGTGGGGGTGAGGAGCGACGCCGCCTCCTGGGTGAGGAGCGACGTCATCTCGTAGCGCGCTTCGAAGAGCGGTTTCTCCCTCGCGTCGGCCATGGCACCTCCCTGGCCCAAGTGTAGCGGGCTAGCCCTGGAGGAGGAGCTTCTCGTCAGTGGCGGCTTTGCCGGTCTCCGTCCTGAAGAGCTCCAGAAGGTCGCCCACCTCCATGGCCTCGCGCTCGGGGCCGCGCACGTCGGCCACGATCCTGCCCTCGTGCATCACCAGCGTGCGGGTCCCGTGGGCGAGCGCGCAGGCGAGGTCGTGGGTGATCATGAGGGTGGCGATGCCGTCCTCGGCGACGATGCGGTCGGTGAGGCGGAGCACCGTCTCGGTGGCCCGTGGGTCGAGGGCCGCCGTGTGCTCGTCGAGGAGGAGCAGGTTGGGGTGGCCGATCGTGGCCATGAGGAGCGTCACCGCCTGGCGCTGGCCGCCGGAGAGGTGGCCGACCTTGGCGTCCATGCGGTCCTCGAGCCCGAAGCCCAGCGAGTGCAGGCGCTCGCGGATGAACTCCCGCTTCTCCCTCCGCATGGCCATCTTGAGCGCGCCTCCGCGCGTGGCGCGGCCGTAGGCGAGGGAGACGTTCTCGGCCACGGTGAGGTTGGGGGCCGTGCCCTTGAGGGGATCCTGGAAGACGCGCGAGAGCGTGCGCGCCCGCTTGTAGTCGGGCTCGAAGGTGACGTTCTCGCCGTCGATGCGGACGAGGCCCTCGTCGGGGATGACGGTGCCGGCGATGGCGTTGAAGAGCGTCGTCTTGCCGGCGCCGTTGGAGCCGACGATGCAGGCGAACTCGCCGGCCTCGAGGTTGAGGTCGATGCCGTCGAGGGCGACGTGCGCGAGGTTGCCCTCGGGGTTGAAGGTCTTCCTGAGGCCGCGCACCTCGAGCATGGGGGCGCTCGCGGCCGTATCCTTCGCAGCCGCCATCGCTCAGGCCTCCTCGTCCGCGCCCGCGAGCGCCGCCGCATCCTCCGCCAGCAGGCGCTCCATCGCGTTCTTGGCGTTTCGCTTGAGCGTGCGGTCCCTGAGCGTCTGGCGCACGGCCGGCACCGCCATGAAGGCGGCCACGATGACGGCCGAGACGAGCTTCAGGGCGTTGGCGTCGAGGAGGTTCAGCGAGAGGGCCACCTGGATGATGAGCCGGTAGACGATCGAGCCCGCCACCGCGCAGCAGAGCCCCCAGGTGACGCCGCGATAGCCGCCGAAGACCTCGCCGATGATCACCGAGGCGAGCCCCACGATGACCATGCCGGTGCCGCTGGAGAGGTCGGCGAAGCCCTGGTACTGGGCGAGGAGCGCGCCGGTGAGGCCGGTGAGGGCGTTTCCGAGCGCGAGGCCGCCCACCTTCATGGCGTCGGTGTTGATGGAGCTCGCGCGGCTCATCTCCTCGTTGTCGCCCGCCGCCCGCATGGCGAGCCCGCTCTCGGTGCGGAAGTAGATGGAGAGGATCGCCACGATCGCGGCCACGAGGGCCACGACGAGGAGCATCTTCACGCCGTCGACGGAGAGGGCGCCCGCGTCGCCGCCGAGGGCGGCGTAGATGGGGTCGAAGCAGCGGACGGTGTTCAGGAGGCTCACGTTGGGGGCGCCCATCACGTAGATGTTCACCGAATAGAGTCCCGTCATGGTGACGATGCCCGCGAGGAGCGGGTTGATCTTGGCCTTGGTGATGAGGAGGCCGGTCACGCACCCGGC
>CANRLS010000085.1 GCA_947631545.1 uncultured Atopobiaceae bacterium | reverse complement strand
GAAGGCGACCACCTGCATCGCGCAGTGGGAACTCCATTCCTACACCGTCGCCTACGAGCCCAATGACGGCTCGGGCCACGGCAAGGCCACCATGCCCGCGAACCCCACGTCCTACACCTTAGAGTCCGGCGAGCTCGCCATCCCCCGGCCTACCCGCACGGGCTACGACTTCGCGGGCTGGACGGTCTCGGGTGAGGGCGCCACCGGGCTCGGCGGCGGCGAGGGCGCGAAGGTGAAAGACGTGAAGATCCCCTCCGGCCACACCGGCGACCTCACCCTCACGGCCAACTGGAGCGCCACGGACTACGACATCTCCTACGGCTTCGGCGACGCCTCGAACAACCTCAAGGGCTCCTGGCCGGGCGAGGCGCCCCGCTGCGCCTACACCATCGAAGACGCGTTCGACATCCCCCAGCCCACCCGCGAGGGATATACCTTCAAGAGCTGGGATGTCACCGGCGCCACCCACAAGGGCGAGGGCACGGACCTCGCCAAGGGCAAGGTCACGGCGGGCACCACCGGCGACCTCGCGCTCACGGCCAGCTGGACGCCAGTCAAATACGGCATAACGTACGAGCTCGACCGCGGCTCCTTCGCTGGCGGCTCCGCCGCGCCGCAGACGTACGACGCGGACACCGCCTTCACCCTGCCCACGCCCACGCGCGCCGGCCACACGTTCAAGAGCTGGGAGGCCACCGGCAGCACCCACCTGGGCGAGGGCACGGACCTCGCCAAGGGCAAGATCACGGCGGGCACCACGGGCGCGCTCACGTTCAAGGCCATCTGGGAGACCGATTCCCACGCCACCTTCGCGGTCACGTGGGATCCCAAAGAGGGCAAAATCCCCGGCATCTCGGGGGCGCAAGAGGTCGAGGTCTACGCCAACCAGCCCTTCGGGGAAGGCGGCATCGCCGTTCCCACGCCCGTCCGCGAGGGCTGGCGCTTCGATGGCTGGAGGCTCAAGGACGCGGGTGACGTGGAGGTCGGCGAGGACGGCCTGCCAGAGGCCATGCCCGACTACGACATCACCCTCGAGGCCACATGGACGAGCTACAAGGCCCTCATCGAGGGGCTCGAGTCCTATGAGGGAGAGAACCTCCAAACCGCCCGCTCCTACTACCGCGACATGACCGAGGAAGACCGCGCCGACTTCGACGCCACCGCCCAGGGAACGCGATTCAAAGAGGCCGTCCTCGACGACGAGACGGCGGCCCTCGCGAGCGCGATCCGAGGGAACGCGGGGGCCGCCACCACGGCGCTCGGCGGCATCGGCACCGTCTCGGCGGGCAGCGCGGACACCACCCTCACGATCGACATCGAAGAGCCCGCGACGAAGGTCCAGGAGCTCATCCGGACGGGCGCCCTTTCCGCGCTCCTCGCCGCTGACGGCGTCACCGCCACGGTGGGAGGCCAGCAGGTCGCCCTCACGGACGCCGCGCTCGTCCCGGCGCTCGCGTGGGCCGGCTACGCGAGCGAAGGCGACTACAGCGAGTTCACGTCGGACTTCACCACCGCTGCCTCCGTGAGCGCCGCGGCGGTGCTCCTCGGCGCCACGCCGCAGCTCACCCTCACCGGAACCACGACGGCGGAGGGCGTCACGCCCCAGGTCACCCTCACCATCGCCTTCACGGGCGCGGCGCTTCCCGCAGGCCACGCGAACAGCGCCACGCTCACGTTCGACACCGGCAGCGCGCCCGCGACCGTGGATCCCATCACCTCCCGCATGGGCCAGAAGCTCACGGCGCCTGACGACCCGAGCTACACGGGCCATACCTTCCACGGGTGGTACGCGGACCTCGGGGACGAGGGCTCCGCGTTCGACTTCGCCACCGACCCCATGCCGCTCACCGATACGACCCTCCATGCCAAGTGGGAGGCCAACCGCTACACCGTGACCTTCGACATGGGCGCAGACGCGGGCGCCGACGTCCAAGGCACCATGCAACCGCGCACCTACACCTACGGCGTGGCGGAGGAGCTCCCCCCATGCGGCTTCACGCGCACGGGCTATCGCTTCGCCGGCTGGAAGGCCAACGGCACAGAGGGCGCCTACCAGGACAAGGCCACCGTCGAGAGCCTCACCGACCAGCCGGACGGCCAGGTGACGCTGGTCGCCCAATGGGAGCCCGTCACGAGCCAGGTGACCCTCGCCTTCGCCGAGGGCGAGGAGCCGGACGACCCCCAAGCCTTCGCGGAGCCGCTCACGGTGACGTATGACCAGACCTACGCGGACTGCGGCCTCACCGAGCCCACCCGCACGGGCTACGTCTTCCAGGGCTGGTACGTGGCCAACGAAGACGGCACGCCAAGCGATGCCCAGATCGTCCCAGGCGCCACGGTCGATGTCACGGAAGACATGACGCTCGTCGCCACGTGGACGCCGGCGGGCAACGTGAGATACGAGGTCCATTACCTGTTCCAGAACAAGGTGGGCGATGGCTACACCGAAGATGTGGCAGAGCGGAAGGTGTATGAAGGCGAGACGGGCGGCACCACCGGCACAGAGGTGACTGCCGATCAGAAGTATTTCGACGGCTTCGAGCTCGACAAGGAGGCGAGCGACCTCAGTGGTACGGTCGAGGCCGACGGATCGCTCGTCCTCGAGCTCAAATACAACCGCAGGGTCTGGCAGGTGACCCTACGCGTGAACGACGAGTCGTTCCAGGCTGACTATCAGGTGGGCGTGCGCCACGGCGTGCAGCCCCGCTTCCCGTTCCATGAGGAATATTGGAAGAATGGCACGTACCAATGGGATGACGTGAGCGGCAGCCACACGATCACCGGTTGGAAACTCCGCAATGATGGCGCAGACGGCCAGACGTATACGCCCGATGGGCTCCCCGAGGCCACCGGGAACGCCACCTATGTGGCAGAAATGACAAGCGAATACGAGGTACGTGCGACGGATGCCCAGAAGACCTGGGCCACGCTCGAGCTTGCCATGCAGTACGCGCCCGAGCTCGTCGAGCATGACGAATCCGGTGCCGTGACCAAGGGCGTGACGGTTTCGCTCCTGAACGATCGCACGCTCCAAGGCAACCTCACCGTGCCAGAGGGCGTCATGCTGCTCCTGCCGTACACCGACGGCGACACCGGCTACCACCCGGAGCAGAACAACAACCAGAACATCCCCGGGCCGCCGGTGAACCCGCACGTCGGCGACAAGGCCGACGCCGACCCGCACTGCACGCTCACCGTGCCGGCGGGCGCCACGCTCACAGTCGAGGGCACCGTGCTCGTGAACGCCCTCATCGGCCACAAGTCGGGCGGCTACTACGTGCAGGACATCACGGGCGGCTGGGCGCTCCTCCAGGCTGACGGCACGGTCGTCGTCGGGGACGGCGGCACGCTCGACGTCCACGGCTATGTGCGGGGGAGCGGCACCGTCACGGCAAAGCCCGGCGGCACGGTGGGCGACCTCTACGTGGTCCAGCACTGGCGCGGCGGCTCGCAGGCTCTGGACGTCTACTATGCGGGCATCTACCCCATGAACGAGACCGACTGCCGCCACGTGGAGGTGCCCCTCACCATAGAGAGCGGCGGCAGGCTCGACGGCCTCGTCACCATGAACGCCTCCTTCGGGAGCCCGAACGCCTACTTCTCGACGCGCTTCCCGCAGGTGGACAACGCCAACGGCCTCATCAGGCTGAAGAGCGGCGCCTCGGCCACCCGCACGCTCGTCGAGCGCGATGGCGAGACGCGCGAGCACTGGGAGATAACCGGCGGCGCGGACTTCAGCCGCTCCACGCTCTTCATCATCCAGATGGACCTCTCCACGGGCGACTACGTCTTCCCCATCGACGGCGACACCGACTGGATCTTGAACAGCGGCGACTACGCCTTCACCGAGGACTTCAAGTTCATGCCCGGCGCCCTCATCGAGGCGCGCGACGCCTACCTCACGGTGGCCGCCGGCAAGACGGTCGTCCTCTACGACTCCTTCGACGATTCCGCCTTCGGGGCCACCGCGTACCCCAAGCGCACGGCCGCGACGCTTTCGCTCGACAAGGACTCCACGCTCACGAACTATGGCGCCTTCGCCGGCGACGTCCATGCCGACGCTCCCACCGTGCGCGAGGGCCGCTTCGATGCGGAATGGGAGCCCACCACCCTGGAAGCCATCGGCATGAGCGCCGGCCACACATTCACAACGGAGCTCCAGAAGATCATCCCCCACGAGCTAAAGATCGAGTGCCCTGACCACGAGTACGAGATCTCCGATCGCGGCGAGGTCCTCTGGGACGGCGCCGAGAGCGCCTTCCACCCCGAGGAGGAGCTCGCGGGGGCCGTTAGATCCGCAGCCAACAAAACTGCCGCGCTCGAGGGCCTCTCCGCCAAGGCGACCGCGACCGACGCCGGCGTCGACCTCGCCGTGGACATCCAGAGCGCGAAGCGCGCGTCGGGCTCTGCCGTCTCAGCCGTGGAGGACGTCGTGAAGGCGCTCCTCGAGGCGCTCGGTCGCGACAACGACATGGTGGGCACGGTCTCCGCCGGCAGCGGCAAGGATCGCTACGCGGTCGACCTCGAGGACGGGTTCACCGGCTACGACGAGCGCGAGCTCGCCAAGGCCATGGGGCTCGTGGCGGCCGCGGGAGGCGACGGCGCGACCGGCGCCGACCTCGCGGGCAAGTCCGCCAGGCTCACCGTCTCCGGCACCGGCTTCCACGCGGGGGCCAGCGTGAGGCTCACGATCGCGTTCACCTGCTCCTTCGAGCCGCCCGTGGCGCCGTCGAGCCCCACGGCCGCGCCCGATACCTCCGAGCTTGAGCCCGAGGTCGCCTCGATCGTCGAGGCCTCCGAGCCCGGCCGCGAGGAGCTGAACGAGGGCGGCGGCGACGAGGCCGCGCAGGTGCAGGTGGCGGCCACCGTCACCGACGACGACGCCGTCACCTGGACGGTCACCCTGGGCGAGACCGCCCAGGAGGAGCCCGCCGCAGACGTCGCCGGATCCGTCATCGGCTCCTTCCTCTCGTCCGTGGCCAAGAAGCCCGAAGCCGTGGCCCGCATCTCCACCGTCACCGGGAATCCGCCCGAGGTGAAGGTCGAGCTGAAGGACGGCAGGCTCCCCGAGGATGGGCTCGCCCGCATCCTCGACAAGTTCGGCCTCGCGCAGGGCGCGAGCGCCCAGGCCCAGGCCCTCGCCGACGGTGGCTCCGCCCTCATCGCGGCCGGCCCCGCCGACGGGAACGCTGCGCAGCCCTTCGCCTTCGCCGATACCCGCACCAGCGC
>CANRLS010000084.1 GCA_947631545.1 uncultured Atopobiaceae bacterium | reverse complement strand
GCGACCCCGACGGGGACGAGGTCGTCTACGAGATCCCGGACGATTACGAGTGACGGCATCCCAAGTGCCAGATAGGAGGTTTCCCATGACCGACGGCACGTCCCTGCCGAGCTTCGACAGCGTCCTGAGGGACAGGCCGCCGCTTTTCTCGGGCAGGTGGACGATCAGCGCGCCGAACGTCGGAGCCTACCTCCGAGATCCCCTCCGCGCCAGTGAGCTCATGCCCACGGTCGCGCTCCTATGGGGCAGCGGGCGCGAATACGAGAAAAACGCCTCCATCGAGTTTTTCGGTTACCCCCTCCACTTCATCGACGAGGCGCTGGGCACCGTCCCGTCGAGGCTGGAGAAGCTCATGGGGCGGACGACGTCGCTGGAGCTCTGGATGCCGCTGTCCGGTGAGTCCAGGAGGCTCGTGCCGGACAGGTCGCCAGACCTCACCCTCGACCGTCTCTGGCCGTTCCTCGGCGCGGCACGTGGCGAGAGGCCCTCGGAGAACGATCGGGGCGACCTCGAACGCGAGACGAGCTTCGAGTCCGAGGAGCTCCAGAAGACGGTCGCCAGGCTGCTCTACGCCATGGGCGCGGAGCGGGTCGACGAGCCGAGCGGCATGGTGATGGCCGACGGATGCCCCACCAACGGCATCTTCGCGACGTTCCCCGAGTTCCACACGAACGTCTGCGCCCTCGCGTTCCCGACGGGCAGCCCCGTCGGCGCGCGGGAGGTGTCCGCCGCCGTCGAACGGGCGCACGCCAGGGATTCGAAGCGGCTCGATTCGGTCACCTACCCCTGGATCGTGGCCGCGGACGCGTTCCCGAAGGAGGTGGTGCGGCTGGCGGCCTACGCCCGAGTGGCCCTCACCGACCTCCGCGGCCTCATGGCGCTGGCGGTCCGCTACGGGGTCGACCATTCGAGTGGGACGACGAGCTAGGGTTGGGCAACCATCTGCCGAGGACCGGTTAGGGACGGGCGCGTCCCTCTTGACGGGACGTCCCGGATGGAAGACATAGGGGTTTCGAACAGAGACGTATATGGAGGAACACGCATGGCTAAGATGCATCGCCTTCGCAAGGATGCGCCGGAGGAAATCGAGACGCGGAGGCTCGTCCTCAAGAGAAGCGTTATGGGTCGGGACAAGCCGGACCTCATAGCGCACATCAAGGAGGGCGGGGTCGTCGAGTTCCTCCGCTGGTCGGGTCTCAACGTCTCGGAGGACAACGTCGACGCCATGGAGAGGGAATACGACGACTTCTCCTTCGAATGGAATGGCGAGAGCAGCGCCACCATCTCCTACACGGCCTTCTCGAAGGACGACGGTGCGATGCTGGGGTACGTGGCGCTGAGCGAGACCTACGACGACGGCGGTCTCGCCGCGTTCATGGGGCTTCCGGTCGACAGGGAGTACGCAGAGGTCGACTGGTACCTGTTCGGGAAGTTCCGCGGCCAGGGCTACGCCGAGGAGGCGCTCCGCGCCATCATCGCGCGGTACTTCGCGGGCGAGCTCTTCGATGACCCGATGCGCACCGTCAACACCATGGTCGGCTCCCATGACGTGGCGGTCCTGGAGGTCGTCGAGGACGTCGGCTTCAAGGACCCCCTCGCTCTCCGGGGGATCGAACCCGACGACGAAGACGAGGACGACCTCGACGACCCGATCGGTCCCCTCCGCATGCACGCCCTCCAAGCGGCTGACTTCAAGGTGGGTGCTTAGGCGCCTGGGTTTCACGCAGCTCCTGGCCCGTCAATCCACGGCACGCCCCATGGATAGACAGTTTTCATCTACGTAAGTCGTGGCATGAGGGCGTCTGCCCCACTCCGTGAAACAGGGGGTCGACATCAGGACCTTCTCCTGAAGTCCACACCCTCGTAGGTGCGGACCGGGTTGCCGCGGACGATCTGGGCGTGCTTGCTCCAGGCCTCGCGCCTCTGGCCGTCCCTGGCGTCGGCTTCGCGCTTGGCTAATGCCGCGTTCAGGCGCGCCAGGGCGCGACGGCGGTTCTGGTACTGGCTGCGCTCCTCCGTGGAGCTGGCGACGATGCCGGTGGGAATATGGATGAGGCGGACACCGCTCTCGACTTTGTTCACGTTCTGGCCGCCGTGGCCTCCCGAATGGAAGGTCTCGATCCTGATGTCCGCCGTGCGATCCACCTTCTCGGCCTCGGGGATGACGCTCACGTCCACGTACCAGTTCTTGCGGCCGTGGTGCGGGCGGAACGGGCTCCTGCAGACCCAGAGGACGGTCCCCTCGAGCTCGGAAAGGTCCTCATCGGTGGTGAAGAGAATGGAATCGTAGCAGCCCTTCCTCGCGTAGCGGGACTGGTGGCTCGAGACGAGGAGGATGTCCGGATGCTCCTCCTTTAGCGCATCGAAGAGCTTGCCAACGGCAAGCTCGCACTCGGCGGGGCCCTGCCCGGAACTCAGCTGGATCAGCATCGTTTGACCCCAATCACTTGCCGCCGGCTTTGAAGCTGTAGACGGGCTTTAGCAGCTTCTCGACCTCGATCGTCTCCCCTATCGCCCCTTCGATGGCTGCGAGGCCGCGGTAGGCGAAGGGCGCCTCGTCGAGGGTGTCCGCGCGGACGCAGCTGCTGTAGACGCCCTCCATCTCCCGCTTGAACTGGGAGACGGTGAAGTGGCTCTTCACCTCGTCCCTGCGGTAGAGGCGCCCGGCACCGTGAGGAGCGGACCAGTTCCAGTCCTCGTTGCCCAGGCCTCTGCCCACGAGGATGCCATCGCGCATGTTGATGGGGACGACCACCGCCTCCCCGGCCTTGGCCGAGATGGCGCCCTTCCTGAGCATCGGCTCGGGACCTGTCAGATCGACGTAGTTGTGGCTGCAGTTCACGACCTCGCCGACCTTCCACCTCATCCCCTTGGCGATCTCGTCGAGCATGGCGAGGCGGTTCCGCCGGGCGAAGTCGCTGACAATCCGCTGGTCGTGGAGGTAGTCGTCCCGGAGCTCCCCTTCCAGGTAGGTCATCTCGTAGGGCACGTCCTCGCCCGCGGCCCTCAGCGCCTCCTGCCCGAGCCGCATGTAGTGGTCGGAGACCTCCTTGCCGAGGTGGCGGCTGCCGCTGTGGATCGCGAGGTAGAGGTTGCCGCCATCGTCCCGGTCGACCTCGATGAAGTGGTTGCCGCCGCCGAGCGTGCCGAGGCTGAGCTCGGCCTTCCCCCGCTGTAGGGCAAACGCGCAGCGAAGGCGCCCGAGTCCGAGCGACTCGGCGAAGCGATGCGGCCGCCTTCGAGTCGCAAACCCCGAGGGCACGTCCTCCCGGATGACCGAATCGAGCTTCTTGAACTCGACTCGCTTGGCCTTGACTTGGGCGAGCAGCACCCCGCACCCGATGTCGTAGCCGACGAACGCCGGCAGAACCCGATCGCCCACGGTCATGGTGAGGCCGATGGGACCGACCTTGCCGGGATGGACGTCCGGCATCACCCGGATCCGGCTGTCCTCGGCGGCCTCGTTGTCGCAGATCATCCTTATCTGCGCGATTGCGTAGTCCTCGACGTCGTCGGCGAAGACCTTGGCGGTCGCATAGGTGCCGACTACCTCGCGGATTCCCATCACTCGTCCGCCCCGCCCGCCTTCTCGAAGACGAGCTCGCGGGGATCCATGACGAGCCTCCAGCCGCGATTCTCGTAGTCGATGAGGATCATCGCCGCCTGGAGGCTCCGGATGTAGCGGCGCACGGTTCGCTCGCTGAGCTCGGTCCTGCGTGAGAGCTCTGCCGTCGTGATGCCGGGGTTCCCGCCGATGAGCTTGAGGATGAGGATCGAGTTGGTGATGCGGCGGGAGATGTCGATGTCGCGCTTGGTCTCCTTGAGCCGCCGCATGACCGCGATCGTGCGGTCGTAGCCCTCGTCGAAGAACTCGGGGACCACGTCCACACACGAGATGCCCTCGAAGCCCTCGGCGGGGCCGGTGATGATCGCGCGCTCGTTCATGGGATCGACCTCGCGGTAGAACTCGGCGAGCGCCTCGACTTCGTCCGCCGGGAAGGCGGTGGGGTCGATGATGGCGAGCTCGGCGTAGAGCGCCATGACGTCGGTGGCGCATCCTGCCTCGACCAGGTCGAAGTCGAGCTGGATCTCCTCGACCTTCCTCATATCATCGTCGGTCAGTCCGTAATGGAGAATCGTGGGCATGAAATCCTCTTTCGATGAGAGAGAAGATGAAGCAGCGTAACAGTGGGAGCCGGCACCCCTGTGGACGCGCGCCTCAAGGATGCACCTAGCTCATGGACTTCCAATTGGCCTAGAACCCGACTGAAGTCGTCTTGGATCTGACGAGCCTCGCGATGTCCGGATCCGAGAACGCGGACTCGAAGGCGTCTCGATGCAAGTGGAGGTCCTCGCCGTGGAGGGTCGCCTGGCGCATCTCCGCGCGCTCGACCACCTTGCGGGCGATGCGGGCGTTGGCGAAGTCGGCGTCCTTGGAGGAGACGATGTCCTCGAATGCGTCGCTCAGGAACGACGCCGCATCGGCGTCCATCGTGTAGCCGTCGCGAGTGGCGAAGCCGTCGGCTATCTGGCAGAGCTCCGCGCCCGAGTAGTCGGGGAAGTCGACGTAGAAGGCAATACGCTCGCGGAGCCCCGGGTTCATCGAAATCATCGATTCCATGGGCTCGGAGTAGCCGGCGAGCACCACGACGAGGTTGTCGCGCAGGTCCTCCATGGCCTTCACGAGAGTGGCGATGGCCTCGGGGCCGTAGTCGTGCCCGACTTCGTCCCGCCCTCCCGCCGGATCCAGCGCGTAGGCCTCGTCGATGAAGAGGACGCCGCCCCTGGCGCGCTCGATGGCCCGCTTCGTCCGATAGGCCGTATGGCCCACGTAGAGGCCGACGAGCGTCTCGCGGTCGCCCTCGACGAACTTGTCCTCCTCGGTCACGCCCGCCTCGGCGAGCATGGTCGCGAGGGCGCGGGCGACGGTCGTCTTGCCCGTGCCGGGGTTGCCCTTGAAGCACATGTGGAATGTGGGGCGCCCGAGGCCCGCCTTCATCCGAGCGGTGGCGAAATCGACGGCCTCCCTGAGCTGGACCTTTACGGAATCCAGACCTACGATCCGCGAGAGCTGCTCCTCCGCCGTTCCGTCCTTCTTCGACGGCCTATCCTCGGCAGCCGCCTTCAGCACGCCGACCATGTCCCCCGCACCACGGCCGAAGAGACGAAAGCCGCGTGAGGTGTCGAGCTCGGCCTTCTCCATGAGCTCGAGGTCATTCGCCTCGGCCATGGTGTGGCCGAGTTCCCTGAGCTCCAGCTCGCAGCCAAGAGAGCCGCCGACGATGGCCTGGACCTCGGACGCGTCCATCTCCTCGTCCCTGCGAAAGTCGAGCTTGGCCACCATGACGCCCTC
>CANRLS010000083.1 GCA_947631545.1 uncultured Atopobiaceae bacterium | reverse complement strand
GCCAGTGCATCGTCGGCCTCAAGGGCGATCCCATCGCCATCGGCCAGCTCGAGCGCTTCCTCGGCGACATGGCCGGCTCCGTGGGCTCCACGCCCAAGGTGGCGCCCAAGAACGGCAAGAAGGTCGCCATCGTGGGCAGCGGCCCCTCCGGCATCGCCTGCGCGGCTGAGCTCGCCCGCGACGGCTTCGACGTCACCATCTTCGAGGCCTTCTTCACCGGCGGCGGCGTGCTCACCTACGGCATCCCCGAGTTCCGCCTGCCCAAGGCCATCGTCAAGCGCGAGATCGAGGGCCTGAAGGACCTCGACGTCAAGATCGAGTACGACGCGGTCGTGGGCCGCTGGACCGATGCCGACGAGCTCTTCAACGAGAAGGGCTTCGACGCCATGTACATCGCCGTGGGCGCCGGCCTGCCCAAGTTCCTGAACATCCCCGGTGAGAACCTCCCCGGCGTCTTCTGCGCCAACGAGTACCTCACCCGCGTGAACCTCATGAAGGCCAACCGCTTCCCCGAGTACGACACCCCCACCAAGCATGGCAAGCACGTCGTGGTCTTCGGCGGCGGCAACGTGGCCATGGACGCCGCGCGCACAGCGCTCCGCCTGGGCGCCGACAAGGTCACGCTGGCCTATCGCCGCACCAAGGCCGAGATGCCGGCCCGTGTGGCCGAGGTGCACCACGCCGAGGAGGAGGGCGTGGAGCTCATGGAGCTCGTGAACCCGCTCGAGTTCATCGCGGGCGAGGACGGCTTCGTGCACCAGGTCAGGCTGCAGCGCATGGAGCTCGGCGAGCCCGACGACTCCGGCCGTCGCCGCCCCGTGCCCGTCGAGGGCTCCGAGTTCATCCTCGACTGCGACCTCGCCGTCACCGCCATCGGCACCAACGCCAACCCGTTCGCGGGCATGGCGGCCGACGTTGAGCTCAACCGGTGGGGCTACATCGAGACCGATGCCGACGGCCGCACGTCCAACCCGAAGGTCTGGGCAGGCGGCGACATCGTCACCGGCGCGGCCACGGTGATCCTGGCCATGGGCGCCGGCAAGACCGCTGCTGCGAGCATCAAGGAGGCGCTCCTCGGCGAAGCCGCCTAGCGCGAGCCGCACTGAGCGCCCACGGACGTGAGCGAACGTTGCCTGAAGGGCCCCGGAGCCGCAGGTTCCGGGGCCCTTCTTTGCGGGATGGCGTACCGAGCCCCGGCTTCGCGCGAACGCTCGGGCTCGCGCGTCGCCACTCGCGCGCAGGAGCGCGCCGGCGCTTGCGTGCTCGCGCATCCGGGCGCCTTGAAAGGGCCTCGCCTTCCAGCCCCCGTGCAACGGGAGCGCCCCGTCTGCCGGGAAAGCGATTCGATGCGCGCAGGGACGGTGCCGAATCCCCTTGCGGGCGCCACAGGGGCCCTCGGGGTCGCAGGTGGCGGGAGCGCTCGTTCCGGCCCTACGGCCGAACCGCACCCTCCCAGCGCGCATCGGGCGCCATTCCCGCCGCAGAGCCGCCCCTCCCATTGCACGCCGCGTCCGCGCCACCACCGGAGGCTAGAATGGGGGCGCTGGGATCCTCGCGGCAAAACGCATCGTGGCCCTGCTCAGCGTCGCCTGGCTCATCCGCCGTACGAAGGGACTCGCCCCCCATGGCTTTGACCGCCTTCGTCCTCGCCGCCGGCGAGGGCACGCGCATGAAGTCCTCCCACCCCAAGACCGTCCATAGGATGCTCGGCCGGCCGCTCGTGGCCTGGCCGGTGCTGGCCGCGCGCGAGGCGGGCGCCGATCGCGTCGTGGTGGTCACGGGCGCCGGCGCCGCCGAGGTGAACGCCGTGGTCGAGGAGCTGGGCTGCGACATCGTCGAGCAAGCCGAGCGCCTCGGTACCGGCCACGCCACGCGCCTCGCCGTCGAGGCCGCGGGCATCGCCGACGGCGTCGTCGTCGTGCTCTACGGCGACTCGCCGCTCCTTCGCGCAGAGACCATCCGACGCCTTGCCGATCAGGTCGAAGAGCGGCACCTCGCGGCGGCGCTCCTCACCATGGAGCCGCCCGACCCCACCGGCTACGGCCGCATCGTCTTCGACGATGCCGGCAACGTCGCCGCCATCGTCGAGCACAGGGACGCCACGCCGGATCAGCGCGAGCGCCTCACCGTCTGCAACCCCGGCGTCTACGCCTTCGACGCCGCCGTGCTCGCCCGCCTCATCGGTCGCATCGACAACGACAACGCCCAGGGCGAGTACTACCTCACCGACATGGTCGCGCTGCTCCGGCGGGAAGGGCTCCCCGTGGCGGCCGTCCCCGTGGAGGACGACCTCGAGACGCTCGGCGTGAACAGCCGAGCCCAGCTCGCCGAGGCCACGAAGGTCATGCAGCGACGCATCAACGGCAGGCTCATGGCCGAGGGCGTGACCATGCTCGATCCCGACCTCGTGTGGGTGGGGCCCGACGCCGAGGTGGGGCGCGACACCGAGCTCTGGCCCATGACCTACCTCCTCGGCGCCACGATCGTGGGCGAGGCGTGCGTCATCGGCCCCAACACGCGCCTCACCAACGTCGTCTGCGGCGACCGCTGCACGCTGGACGAGACGGTGGCGAGCTTCAGCGAGCTCGAGAGCGACGTCACGTGCGGCCCCAGGACGTATCTCCGCCCCGGGACGGTCATCAAGGCGGGCGCGCACGTGGGCACCTCGGTGGAGATCAAGAACTCCACCATCGGCGAGGGCTCCAAGGTGCCGCACCTCTCCTACATCGGCGACACCGACATGGGCGCCGGCGTGAATGTGGGCGCGGCCTCCGTGACCTGCAACTACGATGGCTACGCCAAGCACCGCACCACCATCGGCGACAACGTCTTCATCGGCTCCGACACCATGATGGTGGCTCCCGTCGCCATCGGGAACGGCGCCGTCACGGGCGCCGCCAGCTGCATCACCCAGGACGTGCCCGAGGACGCGCTGGCGCTCGAGCGGAGCCGCCAGCGGAACCTCGAGGGCTACGCCAAGCGACGCCGCGAGCGCTTGGAGAGGGAGCACGCCGGCACCGACTGAGCGCGCCCCCGCACGCCGACCGCGCGATCGATCCGCCCGCACCGCCCCGTACCGCCCGCACTGCCCGCCCGCACCGCACATCCTCCATCCTCCCGAAGAGAAAGGCCCGCCCGATGAGCACCGACCTCAACGCGCCCATGGTCATGGAGAAGAAGTTCCAGCTCTTCAGCGGTCGCTCCAACCCGTTGTTGGCCCGCCGGATCGCGTCGGCCCTCGGCGTGGATCTCTCGGGCCTCTCGCTCGAGACCTTCGCCAACGGCGAGATCTACGCCCGCTACGACGAGACGGTTCGCGGCACCGACGTCTTCTTCGTGCAGTCCATCGTCGGCCAGAACGTGAACGACACGCTCATGGAGCTGCTCATCGCCTGCGATGCCGCCAAACGCGGAAGCTGCCGCACCTTCACGGCCGTGATCCCTCACTACGGCTACGCGCGCCAGGATCGCAAGGCGGCGCCCCGCGAGCCCATCACCGCGCGCCTCGTGGCCAATCTCATGGAGTCGGCCGGCGTCGACCGCGTGATCACCCTCGACCTCCACACCAACACGATCCAGGGCTTCTTCGACGTGCCGGTGAACCATCTGACGGCGCTCCCGCTCTTCGCGAGCTACTACCGCAACCTCGAGCTCGATCCCGACACGCTCTGCGTCGTCTCACCGGATGTCGGGCGCGCAAAGGCCGCAAAGAAGCTCTCCGACATGCTCGGGTGCTCGCTCGCCATCGCCCACAAGGGCCGCCCGAAGCACAACATGGCCGAGGTCACGGGCATCATCGGCGACATCGATGGCAAGACCTGCATCGTGAACGACGACATGATCGACACGGGCGGCACCCTCGTGGCCTCCATCAACGAGCTGAAGAAGCTCGGCGCGGGTGACGTCTACGTCTGCTCCACCCACGGCATCTTCTCCGGTCCGGCGATAGAGCGGCTCCAGGGCGCGCCCATCGTCGAGTGCGTCGTGTCGGACGCCGTGCCCGTGCCGCCCGAGGTGCTCGAGGCCCCGAACACCAAGATCAAGCAGGTGAGCGTGGCCGAGGAGTTCGCCGAGTGCATCCGCCGCGTCTACAGCGAGATCCCGGTCTCGGCGATGTTCGGCGCCGACCTCAACCTCTAGGCGAGCGTGAGGCCCATGGCAAAGGATGAGGTGAAGCTTGAGGGCGGGGAGGGGGAGCTCCAAGCGACCGCTCCCGCTCCCACCGACGGTGGGGCGCGGGCCACGGGCGAGCCGTCCGCTGCGCAGGCGCCCAAGCCCGCCCGCAAGCGGAAGCCCAAGCCGAAGACGCCCGCCGGCAAGCCCATCCAACTCGTGGTCGGTCTCGGCAACCCGGGCGACGAATACGACCGCACGCGCCATAACTCCGGCTTCCATACGGTGGACGAGCTCGCGCGCAGAGCCGGCGTCTCCTACTGGAAGACCCATCTCGGCGCTCTCATCGCCGAGGCCGAGGTCGGCGGGCGCACCGTCACCCTCGCCAAGCCGCAGTCCTTCATGAATTCGAGCGGCGGTCCCGTCTCCAAGCTCGCTCGCGAGCTCGGCGTCTCGCCCGAGGAGATCCTCGTCATCCACGACGAGCTCGACATTCCCGCCAACGACGTGCGCGTCAAGGTGGGCGGCGGCCACGGCGGCCACAACGGCCTCCGCTCGATCATCGACAAGCTCGGCAGCCGCGACTTCATCCGGGTGCGCTTCGGCATCGGCCGGCCGCCCGGTCGCATGGATCCCATCGACTTCGTGCTCCGGCAGCTCAAGGGCGACTTCGCGCAAGATCACGACGACACCGTCGTGATCGCCGCCGACGTTGCCGAGGCCGTGGTCAAGGACGGCGCCATCACAGCCCGCGACGCCTTCAACGGCCGCCACCGCCAATAATTGGCTGCAGCGGCCACCGTGCGGCTAACGGGCGCACCCCGTCATCACGGTGGCGTTCGGGCTCGCGTGCCAGGCATGCGTCGCCGCTTGCGCTTCGCTCCGCTAGCGATGTGCTTGCGGTTTGCTAGCGATTTGCTAGCGATTTACTAGCGATTTGCTAGCGCTTTGCTACACTCTGCAGCACCGTGGGGTATCGTCCAGCGGCAGGACCCGGGTTTTTGGTGCCCGTTACCTAGGTTCGAATCCTAGTACCCCAGCCAAGTGCTACCAGGGGGCTGCGTTGCAGCCCCCTTTGCTGCGGCTTCCTCCAGAGTCTCATCTCGTCGAGGTCTCGGCCGCTCGCGTGCCGAGCACGCCGCGCGCCCGAGCTCTCGCCGATCTGGGTCGCCCCGGAGACCCTCGCCGACCTGTCGGCGCTCGCGGCCGTGGCATCCCGGTGCACTCCGCCTTCGCCCGCC
>CANRLS010000082.1 GCA_947631545.1 uncultured Atopobiaceae bacterium | reverse complement strand
CCCGCGCCCGCCGGCTGCCCTCGGCTAAGCCGCTCGGAGCGGGGAACGTATCCCCTAGCGTTTTCCGCCCGCACGTCCTCACCGAGTCAAAACGGCGCGCCCGCCGCGCCTCGGTGAGGGCCAATCCGAAGGAGCCCCCATGGCCGACGACACCAAGAGCACCCCCACCCCCGAGACCTACACCGTCACCAAGGGAGGCCCCGCCAAGAACGACGACTGCAACCCGCCGAAGCCCGGAACCAAGCGCGACACCTGGACGGACGGCACCCAGACGCTCGTCTACGACATGACGGCCGAGGCGCTCCCCATCCACGAGGACGACGGCACCCTCATCGGCCATATGTTCGCCCTCTCGTACGTGACGGACCAGCAGGACAAGACCGACCGCCCCGTGACCTTCCTCTGGAACGGCGGGCCCGGCGGCGCCTCGATGATGGTCAACATGGGCGGCATGGGCCCCAAGTGCGTCCCCGCCGACGGCATGAACGCGCTCGCCTGCCCGCAGGAGCCCGTCGACAACCCCTACACGCTGCTTCCCAGCTCCGACCTCGTGTTCCTCGACGCCTTCGGCACCGGCTACAGCTACGTGGCCAAGGACTACGACGCCAAGAAGGTCTGGGGCGTCGATGGCGACGCCGACGCCTTCGCCCGCGGCATCGCCGAGTGGATGAGCGCCCATAGCCGCTGGAACACCCCGCTCTACATCTACGGCGAGAGCTACGGCACCTTCCGCAACGCCGTCCTCATGCGCGTCCTCGGCGAGAAGGGCATCGGCGTCACGGGCGTCATCGAGCAGTCCACCATCCTCGACTACGCCTACACCCTCTCGGGAAACGACCTCTACTACATGGGCATGGTCCCGGTCTTCGCGGCGGGCGCCAACTACTTCGGCAAGGCCGGCAAGGACGTCGACCAGTTCGAGTGGTTCCAGCGGGCCTGCGACTGGGTCGAGGGCACCTACGGCCCCGCGCTCATCAAGGTCGATTCGATCACGCCCGAGGAGGAGGATCGCGTCGCCGGCGAGATGGCCGAGCTCATCGGCCTCAAGAAGTCCTACATCCTGCGCCAGCACCTGCGCATAGAGCTCGACTCCTGGCGAAAGCACGTCATGCGCGACGAGGGCCTCTTCACCGGCCGCTACGACGTGCGCTTCACCGAGCCCGCCTATATGCGCGTCCAGGGCGACAACGAGTTCTTCGCCGGCGAGGACCCCTCGATGGACGCCATCAACTCGCCCTACACCACCGCTTGGATGAAGCTCGTCGAGAGCACCGGCTACCAGGGCTCGCCCAACTACGTGGGCCTCTCGTTCACGGTGAACATGGACTGGAACTTCACGCACACCGCGCCCGGCACCATGGGCTCGCCCCAGTGCCCGAACGTCGCCTACGATATGGCCACGGCGCTTCGCAGGAACCCCAAGTGCCGCGTGTGCTTCTTCGGCGGCATCCACGACGCCGCGACGCCCTTCTGGAACGTCAAGCACGCCATGGGCAAGCTCTTCCTGCCGCCCGCGCTCCAAGAGCGCATCGAGTACCACCTGCACGAGAACGGCCATATGGCCTACGCCGACCTGCCCACGCTGAAGGCCATGGCCCCCGAGCTCAAGGCCTTCTACGAGAAGCGCCACGAAGACAAGCGCTGATCGCCCCTTCCTGCGCGAACGCGAGGCCGTCCAGCGCGTAACCGGCCCATCTAACCACGTCTGGCGGCCTCTGATGCGAGCCGGGGCGGAATCTCCGCCCCGGCCCTTCCCGTGGGCCGGCGCGCGAGGCGCGGGCGCGGGGCGCGCGAGGCGCGGGCTCGCTCCAGGCTCGGATGGGGTAGAAACCTGAAAACCCCAGACGAGAGAGACCTCCCCGCCGTGCCCACGACGAGCTCCCAGCAGCCGAACGACTCCCGGCCCGCGCGCGCCGCCGGCGCGACGCCGCCCGCCGCGAGCGCGCCGCCCGCGAGTGACCCCACGCGCCACGTCTTCTTCGGCTACCTCGTGGTCTTCGCCCTCATCTGCGCCATCGGCATGCCCATGGCCATCGGCCTCGACGGCGCCGGCATCTTCTACACGCCCATCGCGAAGACGCTCCACACGTCGAGCGGCGTCACCAGCTACTACACGTCCTTCCTCTGGGGAGTGGGTCTCGTCGCGCTCCCCTTCATGGGAAAGCTCCTCGACCACGTCGACTCGCGCATCGTCGTCGCGGGATCGTGCCTCATCATCACGCTCGACTTCCTCTGGCTCTCCTTCGTCACCGAGCTCTGGCAGTTCTTCCTCGGCGCCGTCGTCATGGGCCTCGGCGTGGTCATGCTCAACCTCATGGCGCCCTCCACCATCGTCAACCGGTGGTTCGCCGAGCGCGCGGGCTTCTTCGTGGGGCTCATCATGGCCTTCGCCGGCGTCGGCGGCTTCGTGTTCTCCACGCTCGGCGGGTGGCTCATCCTCAAAGTGGGCTGGCAGGCCACCTACCGCATCTTCGCCGCGATCTGCGCCGTGACGGTGCCCATCTCGTGGTTCTGCATCCGGAGCTATCCCAAGGACAAGGGCCTCGAGCCCTACGGCCTCGCCAAGTTCGAGGCCGACTCGGGCAAGGGCGAGGCCGACGCCCTCAAAGCCGAGGAGGGCGGCCTCACCCCCAAGGAGGCCTACCGCACGCTCGCGTTCCTCCTCATCATGGGGCTCGCGTTCCTCATGAACTTCTGCATGTACACCTACTACATCATCCCCAGCTACGTGGACTCGCTCCACGTGGGCGAGGTCTGGCCGATGCTCGGCGCCATGGCCGCGAGCACCGCCATGGCGGCGCAGGTGGCGAGCAAGCTCGGCATGGGCGCGCTCTCGTCGAAGATCCCCTACCTGGGGACCATCTGCTGCGTTGCCATCGGCGCCACGGGCGTGCTCATCCTCTGCTACCTGGGCCCTGCGGCCTCCGCGTTCGTCTTCATCGGCGCCGCGCTCTACGGCATCTTCCACGGCACCACCAACGTCATGCTGCCCGAGTTCAGCGAGTTCGCCTTCGGTCGCGCCCACTACGCCCACATCTACGCGCGCATCTCCATGGCGGCCTGCGCGGGCAACCTCGTCACCGGCTTCGTCTGGGGCACGGTGATCCACCTCACCGGCGACTACCGGATCGTCTTCACCGGCATCGCCATCCTCATGGGCGTGGCGATCGTCGTCGTGCTGCTCATCAAGACGCGCACCAAGCGCACGAGCCTCACGTAGTTGACGCCGAGGGCTGCGGCTTCCTCCGGCACCCCATCTCGGCGCGAACGCTCGGGCTCGCGTGCCGAGCACGCCACGCCCTCGCCTTCCCGTCGATCTGGGGTGCCGGAGAAACCCTCGCCAGACCCGAAGGGGACAGCCGGTCGCGGGCATGGGCTGCGGCGTTTCCGGCACCTCCATTCGCGCGAACGCTCGGGCTCGCGTGCCGAGCGCGCCCCGCCCTTGCTCCCGCGAGGGCGAGCGTGCCCGAAGGGGAGACGCGCCCCGGCTGCGAGAACGCCCTTACGCGTGGTCTAGCGCGCGGATCTTGCTGGCGACGTGGAACGCGTAGCCGGAGAGGATCGCGTTGATGACGCAGGCCGCCACGTCGACGCCCACCGCGGCTCCGCTCGCCACGTCGATGGCGAAGAGCACGATGGCGAAGAGCGCGAGCACGGCGTTGACGATCGAGAGCCAGTAGAAGGACCCGATCCGCTGCGGATCGCCGGAGGCCCAAAGCCCGACGATGCCCGCCACGAGCTGCAGGCCACCCTGGATGAGGCCCACGATGCTCGAGAAGGCGAAGTCGCCGCCGATGCCCTCGGCCGCCACGTCCTCGGCGAGCGCGCCGTTCTCGGCGGCGCCCGATCCCGTGGCCAGCGCCACGATCGAGACGAAGATCGCCACGCCGGCGAAGATGATGAGGATGATCGAGGTGATCCGGAGCGTCTTCTGGTAGCCCGACATCGTTGGCCTCTCTTTCGCGATGCATGTTCGAGCCGGTATGTACCCCGTGCGAGCGCTCGTCCGCCACGGGTGGCCGATCCGCGCCGGCTCGCGCGCGAGGCGTCATGGAAAAAGCGAGATTGTGTCTTCGAAAGGCGGCGGCCCGTGCCACAATAAGCACCGAGAGGATGCACCATCGGCGATTCGGGCGAGCGCTCCCCGCACGCACTCCGCGCATGCGCTGCGCACGCGGAACCCAGCCGGCCAAGCGATGCCAGCGCCCCGCCCTCGCCCCCCGTCCGAACGAGAGGAGACAGCTGCATGTTCAAGATCCTCGAGAAGACGCAGTTCTCGGAAACGGTGTTCAAGTTCCGGGTCCATGCGCCTCAGATGGCCAAGCGCGCGCACGCGGGCCAGTTCCTCATGGTTCGCATCGACGAGACCGGTGAGCGCGTGCCCTTCACCTTCGCCGACTGGAACGCCGAGGAGGGCTGGATCGAGTTCATCTTCATGGTGATCGGCGCCACCACCCAGGCCCTCTCCCAGCTCCAGGCGGGCGAGGAGATCGCCGACATCACCGGCCCGCTCGGCCAGCCCACCGAGCTCGACGACGGCTCCTGGTGCGTCATCGGCGGCGGCGTCGGCCTCGCCATCGCCTACCCGGTCGCCCGCGCGCTCTGCGCCCAGGGCGCCAAGGTGCGCGTAATCATGGGCGCCCGCACCAAGGACCTGCTGCTGCTCGAGGACCAGTTCCGCGAGCTCCCGCTCGAGAACCTCCTCATCACCACCGACGACGGCTCCTACGGCGAGAAGGGCGTGGTCACCCAGCCGCTCGAGCGCCTCTGCATCGACCACGAGATCGACAAGGTCTTCGCCGTGGGTCCCGTGCCGATGATGAAGTTCTCGGCCCTCACCTGCGCCAAGTACGACGTGCCGATCATCGCCTCGCTGAACCCGATCATGGTCGACGGCACCGGCATGTGCGGCTGCTGCCGCGTCGAGGTGGACGGCAAGACCAAGTTCGCCTGCGTCGACGGCCCCGACTTCGACGCCACCAAGGTCAACTGGAACGATCTCTCCGCGCGCCAGGCGTCCTACCGCGCCGAGGAGGCCGTGGCCATGAAGCACAGGGAGGAGAGCTGCGCATGCCACTCGTAAACGGCAAGTACCGCCCCAACAACCGCGATCCCCGCGTCGCGGCCAACGAGGAGCCCGCGGCCGAGCGCGCCAAGGACTTCCGCCCCGTCGACACGGGCTACACCATCGAGAACGCGCTCGAGGAGGCCAACCGCTGCCTCGACTGCAAGAAGCCCAAGTGCGTCGAGGGCTGCCCGGTGGGCATCGACATCCCGCGCTTCATCGAGAAGATCCGCGCCGAGGACTTCGGCGGAGGCCTCGACGTCATCCGCGAGTCCAACCTGCTGCCGAGCGTGTGCGGCCGCGTCTGCCCGCAGGAGAGCCAGTGCGAGGGCCAGTGCATCGTCGGCCTCAAGGGCGATCCCATCGCCATCGGCCAGCTCGAGCGCTTCCTCGGCGACATGGCCGGC
>CANRLS010000081.1 GCA_947631545.1 uncultured Atopobiaceae bacterium | reverse complement strand
CCATCCGCTCCTTCTCCCTCCGACCCCGGACTCTTGGATGCCGCGTGCGGTAAACGGGGTGCGGTTCGCCGAGGCCCAGCCCCCTTCACGGGCCGAAGCCCCGTGAGACGGGCTCGTCTACAATGGGGGCATCTTCAGCCCCCTGCACGATCTGAATCGAAGGAGCTGCTGCTCGTGGCCCATATCCAGCCCTCTGCAAGCCCGAGGCGCCCCGACGCCTCCGGCAAGGTGCGCGACATCTACGACTGCGGCGACGTGCTCCTGATGGTGGCAACCGACCGCATCAGCGCGTACGACTTCGTGCTCCCCGACGAGATCCCCTCCAAGGGCGAGGTGCTCACCCGCATCTCGGCCTTCTGGTTCGAGCGCTTCAGCGACCTCGTGCCCAACCACATGCTCTCGATGGATCCGGCGAACTTCCCCGCCGAGTTCGCGCCCTACGCCGGTTGGCTCGCCGGCCGCGCCATGCTCGTGGAGAAGGCCCAGCCCATCCCGATCGAGTGCATCGTGCGGGGCTACCTCACCGGCAGCGGCAAGGCCTCCTACGACCGCGACCGCACCGTGTGCGGCATTCCGCTGCCCGATGGGCTCGTCGAGGCGTCCAAGCTGCCGGAGCCGCTCTTCACGCCGTCCACCAAGGCCGAGCAGGGCGAGCATGACGAGAACATCTCCTATGAGCGCACGGTGGAGATCGTGGGCGAGGACATCGCCCGCCAGATCCGGGCGCTCTCCCTCGACATCTACGCGGCCGCCGCCGACTACGCCGCCACGCGAGGCATCATCATCGCCGACACCAAGTTCGAGTTCGGCCTCATCGACGGGCGCGTGACCCTCATCGACGAGTGCCTGACGCCCGATAGCTCGCGCTTCTGGCCAGCCGACACGTACGAGCCCGGTCGGGTGCAGCCCTCCTACGACAAGCAGTTCGTGCGCGACTGGCTGCGCGCCAACTGGGACATGCAGGGCGAGCCGCCCCACCTGCCCGAGGACGTGATCCGGGGCACGACCGAGCGCTACCGGGAGGCCTTCTCCATCATCACCCAGACCCCGTACGAGCCGCTCGGAGGCGAGGCATGAGCACGCGCAACCCCATGAACGAACGCTCGCGCCAGCAGATGCGCGGCGAGACCACCGGCCTCACCCGCAAGGGCGCGAGCCGCGCCAAGCCGGCGCGCCAGTCGGCGTCCTCCGTGCACGTGGTGGAGGTGAGCTCCCACAAGGATCCCTCCAAGATGACCAAGGAGGAGCGCAAGGAGGATCGCCGCCAGCGCCGCTACGAGAACGACCGCCGGGCCGCAGCCTCGAACATCCTCATGGCCGAGGATCCCACCTACCGCTTTCGCCGGAAGATCTGGTGGCTGCTCCTGGGCCTCGGCGTGGCGTGCACGGTGCTCGCCTGGATCTTCTTCGCCGTCTTCCAGGGCGTCACGGGCGTTCCGGGGCTCATCTCGCTCATCGGCGCCTACGTGTTCATCATCGGCGGCTTCGTCTGGGACTGGTTCCGCATTCGGCCCATCCGCAAGGAGACGGACGAGATGGTGAGCCACTTCACCGACAAGCGCATCCAGGACATCATCGACGAGGACTACGAGGCCAAGGAGGCCAAGAAGGCCGCCAAGGCCCAGAAGCGCCTCAGCAGAGCCAGGAAGTGACGCGATCGCGCTTTTCGCCCACGTTCGTCACCGCGACCAGGAAGGCGGGCCATGAAGCACTACGAGATCCACGTGACCGGCAAGCAGGGCATCCACGACCCTGCGGGCGAGAATTCGCTCCATGCGCTGGGCAACCTCGGCTACGAGGGGGTGACGGGCGTGCGCATCGGCAAGTACATCCAGCTCACCGCCGAGGACTCCGTGACGGAGGACGAGGTGCGCGAGATGTGCCAGCGCCTTCTGGCCAACCCCGTGATCGAGGACTTCGCGGTGAGCCTGAGGGAGGCCTAGCATGCGGTTCGGCGTGGTGCGCTTCCCGGGTTCCAACTGCGACCAGGACGCGGTGCGCGCCCTGCAGTACCTGGGCTATCGCGCGGACTTCCTCTGGCACCAGGAGACGAGCCTCGCCGGTTTCGACGCCATCGTGCTGCCGGGCGGCTTCTCCTACGGCGACTACCTGCGCTCCGGCGCCATCGCGCGCTTCAGCCCCATCATGGACGCGGTGATCGAGGAGGCCGGCAAGGGGCTCCCGGTGATCGGCATCTGCAACGGCTTCCAGGTGCTCTGCGAGGCGGGCCTCCTGCCGGGCGCGCTCGTGCGCAACAAGGGCCTCAAGTTCATCTGCAAGCCCACGCCGCTCAGGGTGGAGAAGAGCGTCTGCCAGTGGCTCGACCTCGCCCCCGGCACCGTGGTGGAGATCCCGGTGGCGCACAACGAGGGCAGCTACTACGCGGATCCCAAGACGCTCGCCGAGCTCAACGCCACCGGTCGCGTGGTGGTGCGCTACTGCAACCCCGACGGCTCCATCGTGCCGGGCGAGACCGCGCCCAACGGCTCGGTGGACGACATCGCCGGCATCTGCAACGAGGCGGGCAACGTCTTCGGGCTCATGCCGCACCCCGAGCGCGTGACCGACGGCGTGAACGGCTCGCGCGTGGGCGGTGCCTTCTTCACCGCCATCGCCAAGCACGCCGCAGCCCGCGCCTAGCGTCCGGGCGGGTGTTTCACGTGGAACACCCGTTCGGTTCCAATCGACCGCAGCGAGGCGCCGAACGACCGCACGGGGAGCGCAGAGGCCTCCCGCGGCGGGCGTCATGAACGAGAACATGAGGTGACCATGGCTTCCACAAGCGCCAACCCCAACGAGCCCGAGCGCAGCGAGCACATGGTGGTGTCGAACGCCGCCAGCCTCACGGCGGCGAACGAGCCCGCACCCGTGGGCACGCCTACGCTCCTCACCGAGGAGGAGGCGCCCCGGATCGCGCAGGAGCTCGGCCTCACGCTCGACGAGTACCGGATGGTGTGCGACTGTCAGGGGCGCATCCCCTCGCTCACGGAGCTCACCATCTACTCGCTCATGTGGTCGGAGCACTGCGGCTACAAGCACTCCAAGAACGAGCTGGCGAAGTTCCCCACGAAGGGACCGGACGTGCTCCAGGGCCCCGGCGAGAACGCCGGCGTCATCCGCCTCGGCGAGGGCTGGGCGCTCTCGTTCAAGGCAGAGAGCCACAACCACCCCTCCGCGATCGAGCCCTACCAGGGCGCGGCCACGGGCGTGGGCGGCATCGTGCGCGACATCTTCGCCATGGGGGCGCGTCCCACGGCGAGCCTGAACTCGCTGCGCTTCGGCAAGCTCTCCAAGCCGCGCCAGCGCTACCTCCTGGACGGCGCCGTCGCCGGCATCGGCGGCTACGGCAACTGCCTGGGCGTGCCCACCGTGGGCGGCGAGATCTACTTCGACGACTGCTACGAGGGCAACTGCCTCATCGACGTCATGTGCTGCGGCCTCATGCGCGAGGAGGACCTGCAGACGGGCGCCGGCGCGGGCCCCGGCAACCACCTGGTGCTCATGGGCTCCACCACCGGCCGCGACGGCATCGGCGGGGCCTCGACCCTCGCCTCCCAGGAGTTCGACGAGGCGGCCGAGAACAAGCGCCCGGCCGTGCAGGTGGGCGATCCCTTCGAGGAGAAGCTCCTCGTGGAGGTGTGCTTGGAGCTCCTGCATCGCGGGCTCTTCGTCTCCCTCGGCGATCTGGGCGCGGCGGGCATCTCGTCCGCGGCCTCGGAGATGGCGAGCTCGGGCGGCGTGGGCCTCGACATCGAGGTGGACAAGGTCCCGCAGCGCGAGCCCGAGATGACGCCCGCCGAGATCATGGCCTCGGAGTCGCAGGAGCGCATGCTCGCCATCGTGACGCCCGAGAACCTCGACGCCGTCAAGGAGTGCTGCAAGCGCTGGGGCGTCCTCTGCACCGTGATCGGCGAGGTCACCGACACGAGGCGCTTCGTCATCCGCGAGCACGGCGAGATCGTGGCCGACATCCCGGCCGCCAAGCTCGCGAGCGACGCGCCGCGCTACTCGCCCGCCTACACGCGGCCCGGCTACTTGGACGAGCTCCAGGCCTTCGATCCCAAGGGGCTCGAGCATCCCAGGCACCGCGAGGGCCTCGAGAAGGCGCTCATGGCGCTCATGGCGGAGCCCAACATCGCGAGCAAGCGCTGGATCTTCGAGCAGTACGACTACCAGGTGCAGGACGACACGGCCGTGGTGCCCGGCAAGGCCGACGCCTGCGTCATGCGCGTGGGCGACCCCGGCCGGGGCCCCGTGACGAACCTCGGCGTGGCCATGACCACCGACTGCAACTCGCGCTACTGCCACATCGATCCGCGCGCGGGCGCCAAGATCGCGCTCGTGGAGGCGGCCCGGAACGTCGCCTGCGTGGGCGCCAAGCCCACGGCCATCACCAACTGCCTGAACTTCGGCAACCCCGACAAGCCCGAGGTCTTCTACGTGTTCCGCGAGGCCGTGGAGGGGCTCGCCGAGGCCTGCCGCGAGATGGAGACGCCCGTCACCGGCGGCAACGTGAGCCTCTACAACGAGAGCTTCGGCGTGGCCATCTGGCCGACCCCCATGGTGGGCATGGTGGGCAAGCTGGACGACTACCGCGCCCACGCCACGATGGACTTCAAGCACGAGGGCGACATCATCGCCATCCTCGGCGAGACCAAGGACGAGCTGGGCGGCTCGCAGTACCTGGCCACCTGCCACAACGTCACCGGCGGCACGGTGCCCGAGGTGAACTTCGAGCTCGAGCGCACCGTGGAGGCGGCGATCCTGCGTCTCATCCGCGAGGGCTACGTGAAGAGCGCCCACGACTGCTCAGAGGGCGGGCTCGCCGCCTGCCTCGCCGAGAGCTGCATCGCGGGCGGGCTCGGCTGCGTGGTGAACCTCTCCGACACGCTGGAGCCCGCGGCCTCGCTCTTCTCCGAGACGCAGAGCCGGATCGTCTTCACGCTCGATCCCGACGACGCCGACGCGGTCTCGGACATCCTGGACGAGATGGGCGTGCCCTACGACGGGCTCGGCCGCGTGGCCGGCAACGACATCGTGATCTCGGACGAGCACGGCGAGCTTCTGGTGGACCTCCCCGTGGCCGAGGTGGCCGACGTCTACGACCACTCCATCGAGCGGCTGCTCCAGGGCGGCGGCTCCGATGGCGCGGACGGCGTGGCGGAGAACGACATCGCCGACGAGGTGCCGATGGTCTAGCGCCGTAGGTGACGTCAGCCGAGGGCCTCACACCGCTGGTGCTGCCGAAGGGCGCGAAGGGCGCGGTGCGCGGCACTGCGGTTCCAGCACATCGTGCCCCCGGGACATCCCGGGCCGTGCGGTGCGCGGTTGCGGCCCTCCGGCACCCCAGCATCCACCTATAATGGCGATTCGCGCCCTCGTAGCTCAGGGGATAGAGCACCGCTCTCCTAAAGCGGGTGTCGGCCGTTCGAATCGGCCCGGGGGCACCAGGTAAACCCGCAGGTCAGACCGCATATTCGGTCTGGCCTGCATCCGTTTTCCGGCGTCTCAAATCGATGACGAAGGCGCTCTGTGTCACACGCTGCACGATCCGACGCTGCCGCATGGGGATGGGGGACGGTCGCGATCTCGCGGTGCCAAGGG
>CANRLS010000080.1 GCA_947631545.1 uncultured Atopobiaceae bacterium | reverse complement strand
CGATCCCACGACCAACAACGAGACCGTCACCTGGACCGTCAACGTCGACAACAACGACGTCTCCGTGGATCAGGTGAACAACGCCGTCGTCAAGAACGTCCTCGACTCCATCCAGAAGGCCGTGAGCACCACCAACGTGAAGAGCGCGGTGGCCTCGAGCGTCGACAATCCCCAGATCACCCTCGACATTCTCCATGCCGACTCGACCGCCATCGAGCGGTTCGGCCTCCAGTGCCTGAACGCCGCCCAGGCGAGCAGCGTCTCCAACCAGGCCACGACCTCCGGCGACCTGGTGAACAAGACCGCCAAGATCCGCGTCGTCGCCACCGGCCAGAACGACAGCACGAGCACGGTGGACTACAACATCGTCTTCGTCGGCGAGGCCACGCCGCCCGCGCCCGCCGGCACCGTGACGATCACCCGTCTCTACAACCCCAACGACAAGCAGTTCCTCTGGACCTCCGATCCTGTCGAGATCGCTGCCTGCAAGAGGGCCGGCTGGAGCCAGGACACCGCTTCCGCCACGTGGAACGCCCCTGTCGAGCAGCCCGAGGGCGGCTACCTGATCGTCCGCTACTACAACCCCGCGACCGGCGATCACTACTACGTGAAGGACAGCGACACCGCTCAGAAGGCGTTCATCGAGGCGAATGGCTGGGTGCCCGATAGCACGAAGGCCTCCTTCTACAGCGCCGCTCCCACCGAGGAGAACGTCGAGGTCTACACGCTCTTCAACCCCACCTACACGCCTCAGATGCCCAACAGCACGCACCTCTACACGCCCGACCAGTACGAAGCTGGCGTGCTCTGCGGTGCCAACGGCTCGTGGGTCTACAACACCTCCATCATCTGGGGTGTGCCCGACTCCCAGGCTTCCTAAGGCTGGTGTTGCCGTAGCGCCATCGGCCTAGCCGACGGCGGTCGCGAAGCGCAAGAGGCGCAAGAAGGGCGCTCGGCCATGCGGCCGGGCGCCCTTTCCCGTGGCGCGCCCCCGCGTTTCGACGTGGTTCCCATGGGGCGATCGCGTGGCGGGGGAGTCGCCGCTGCTATGATGGTCAACCGCGCGTGCTGCGCTGTCTCCGCAGGGCGCGCCCCTGACGTTCGGCCGCCCGCACCGGCACGGGGCGGCCCAGGAGGAAGGACCATCCATGGCCCAGAGCACCGCCGCGCCCATCGCCTTCGGCACCGATTCCGCCGCCCCCTCGAGCACCCCCATCGCCACAGCTCAAGACGGCTTCTCCCTGCACACCCATACCGCGGGCGAGCTCCGCACGGCCGACGTGGGCACGGAGGTCACCCTCACCGGCTGGGTGTGGCGCCGCCGCGACCACGGCGGCCTCATCTTCTGCGACCTCCGCGACCGCTCCGGCGTGACGCAGCTCACCTTCGACCCCGAGCACTCCGGCGGCGAGGCCTTCCGCCTGGCCGAGACCATGCGCCCCGAGTGGGTCATCAAGGTCACGGGCACCGTGCGCGAGCGGCCGGAGGACATGTGCAACCCCAAGCTCCCCACGGGCGAGGTGGAGGTGCTCGTCTCCTCGGCCGAGGTGCTGGGGCGCTCGCAGACGCCGCCCTTCCCCATCGAGGACGACATCGACACGGCCGAGGACACGCGCCTCAAGTACCGCTACCTCGACCTTCGCCGTCCGGTGATGTTCCAGAACCTCAAGGTCAGGAACGACTTCGTCTTCGGGGCCCGCTGCGCGCTCCACGACCTGGGCTTCGTCGAGGTCGAGACGCCGGCCCTCGGCAAGTCCACGCCCGAGGGCGCCCGCGACTTCATCGTGCCCTCGCGCCTCTCGCCGGGGGAGTTCTACGCCCTCCCGCAGTCGCCGCAGCTCCTGAAGCAGCTCCTCATGGTGGCGGGCGTCGAGCGCTACTACTCGCTCGCCAAGTGCTTCCGCGACGAGGACCTCCGGGCCGACCGCCAGCCCGAGTTCACCCAGATCGACCTCGAGATGTCCTTCGTCACGGCAGACGACGTGATGGGGGCCGTGGAGGTCATGCTGGCGCGGGCCTTCGAGGCCGTGGGCATCGAGTTCCCGGCGCCGCTCCGGCGCATCCCCTACTGGGAGGCCATGGACCGGTGGGGCTCTGACAAGCCCGACACGCGCTTCGGCATGGAGCTCGTGGACGTGACCGACATCTTCAAGGGGTCGGGCTTCAAGGTGTTCGCCTCGGCCGCCAACGCCGAGGGCGGCTGCGTGAAGTGCCTGAACGCCAAGGGCGCGGGCACGTGGCCGCGAGCGCAGATCGACAAGCTCGCCGACGTGGCCAAGGCCTTCGGCGCCAAAGGGCTCGCCTGGATCGCCTTCCGCGAGGACGGCTCGGTGAACAGCCCCATCGTGAAGTTCTTCTCCGAGGCCGAGATGGCGGCCCTTCGCGAGCGCGCGGGCGTGGAGCCCGGCGACCTCGTGATGTTCGCCGCCGCCGACAGGCTCTCCGCCTGCGAGATCCTGGGCGGCATGCGCACCCACATGGCGGACGCGATGGGCATCGCGCGCGAGGGCCACGACTTCCTCTGGGTCGTGGACTTCCCGCTCTTGAAGTACGACGAGCACGGCAAGCGCTACGCCGCGAACCACCACCCCTTCACCCAGCCCTTCGAGGACGAGGTGGACCTCATCGACACCGACCCGCTCGCCGTGGGCTCCTGGACCTACGACTTCGTCATGGACGGCCACGAGGCCGGCGGCGGCGGGCTCCGCATCCACGACCCCGAGCTGCAGCTGCGGGTGCTCCAGCGCATGGGCATCTCGGAGGAGGTGGCGAGGGAGCAGTTCGGCTTCCTGCTCGAGGCGCTCACCTACGGCGCGCCGCCCATGGGCGGCTTCGCGCTCGGCGTGGACCGCGTGGCCATGCTCTGCCGCGGCGCCGACTCCATCCGCGACGTGATGGCCTTCCCCAAGACGGCCTCGGGCGCCGACGTCATGCTCGGCGCGCCCGCCGAGGTGGCGCCCCGCCAGCTCGCCGACGTCGGCATCCGCATCGACCGCTAGGCTTCGCGGCCCGCGCCCGCTGCCCGCTACCCAACTGATTCGCAGGAAGGCCGCCATGAAGAGGACCCGCATCGCCCAGCTCTACGCCAGCCCCAGCTCCTTCGCCGACCGCGACGTCACCGTCTGCGGCTGGGTGCGCTCGGTGCGCGACATGAAGAACTTCGGCTTCGTCACGCTGAACGACGGCAGCTGCTTCAGGGACCTCCAGGTGGTCATGAACGTGGAGGAGCTTCCCAACTACGCCGAGGTCGCGGCCGTGGGCGGTGGCTCGGCCCTCGCCGTCACGGGCGTCATCGCCCTCACGCCCGAGCGGCCGCAGCCCTTCGAGCTCAAGGCCACGCGCATCGCCATCTTGGGCGAGAGCGCGCCCGACTACCCCATGCAGAAGAAGCGCGCCAGCCGCGAGTTCCTGCGCACCCAGCAGCATCTGCGGAGCCGCACCAACCTCTTCCGCGCCGTCTTCCGCGTGCGCTCGGTGGCCGCCTACGCCATCCACCGCTTCTTCCAGGAGCGCGGGTTCGTCTACGTGACCACCCCCATCATCACGGCGAGCGACGCCGAGGGCGCGGGCGAGATGTTCCGCGTGACCACGCTCGACCTCGCCGACGTGCCCCGCACCGACGCCGGCGACATCGACTGGTCGCGGGACTTCTTCGGCAAGAGCGCGAACCTCACCGTGTCGGGCCAGCTCCAGGCCGAGAACTTCGCCATGAGCTTCGGCGACGTCTACACCTTCGGCCCCACCTTCCGCGCCGAGAACTCCAACACCCGCCGCCATGCCGCCGAGTTCTGGATGGTGGAGCCCGAGATGGCCTTCTGCGACCTCGAGGGCGACATGGACATGGCCGAGGCCATGCTGAAGACCGTGATCTCCGAGGTCATGGAGGCCTGCCCCGACGAGATGGACCTCTTCAACCGCTTCGTGGACAAGGGCCTCATCGAGCGGCTCTCCCACGTGGCCGCGAGCGAGTTCGCCCGCATCACCTACACCGAGGCCATCAAGATCCTGGAGGGGGCCCAGGCCGAGGGGCGCGCCTTCGACTACCCAGTCAGCTGGGGCGTGGACCTGCAGACCGAGCACGAGCGCTACCTCACCGAGGAGCACTTCGGCCGCCCGGTCTTCGTGACGGACTACCCGGCCGCCATCAAGGCCTTCTACATGCGGGCGAACGACGACGGCAAGACGGTGGCGGCCGTGGACTGCCTCGTGCCCGGCGTGGGCGAGATCATCGGCGGATCGCAGCGCGAGGAGCGCCTCGAGCGCTTGGAGCGGCGCATCGAGGAGCTGGGCATGGACGCCGAGGACTATACGTACTACCTCGACCTCAGGCGCTACGGCACCTGCGAGCACGCGGGCTTCGGCCTCGGGTTCGAGCGGCTCGTGATGTACCTCACCGGCATGGACAACATCCGCGACGTGCTCCCGCACCCGCGCACCGTGGGCAACGCCGACTTCTAAGACGAGCGGGCGGCCCATGCGGGGCGCCTCCCCTGGGAGCCGCCCCAAGGTTCCAAGGCGGAACGTGCCGCATCCGCGCTTGATGTGGCAACCGCCCTCTCATCGCTCACCTCGACGTGGGGAGAGCCGCCCTCTTTGCGCGAAACGGGCGCTCTGACCTGCGGAATCGAAGAAGTGTCACCCTTGGTTGACTTCGATGGGCACAGAAGTATACTTTGGCTAACAGAACGCGAGAATCCGTGAACGTCGACAAGGGAGGCATGCCATGGAGCTGGTCTTGGATCACCCGATCGCCCAGACCGCATCCGCCGCGCCTCGCGGCGCGCAGCTGCCGCTTTCCATGGTCTCCAAGGGCGAGACCGTCACCGTCGCCCGCGTGCGCGCCAAGGGCGACTTCTCCCGCCACCTCGCCAACCTCGGCTTCGTCGAGGGCGCAGAGGTTCGCGTGGTGAACCAGGCCAACGGCGACACCATCGTCAAGGTCAAGGGCGCCCAGCTGGGGCTCGACCGCGAGACGGCGCGCCGGATCATCACGGCCTAGTTGGCGCGGCCCGGCGCGCCTCGTTCGCCGAGGGCGCGCCGATCCCCCCACCGAGCAGGAAACGACTGGAAGGGCCCGAGGGCAGGGGCTGGCGTTCGCATGGCCAGAGCCCTCCGCACCCGAGAGGGCGAACGATCGCGAGGCGCCGGATGGCGGGGACGCCAAACGGCACGAACGACAGCGAGGAGGCAGCATGCCCGAGACGACCATCCCAGAGACCCTCGACCAGGTGCCCGTGGGCGCGAGCTGCGTCGTCCGCCGGCTCACCGGCGAGGGCGCCGTGAAGCGCCGGATCATGGACATGGGCCTCACCAAGGGCACCGCCGTCACCGTGAGGAAGCTCGCGCCGCTGGGAGACCCCATCGAGCTCTCCGTGCGCGGCTACGAGCTCTCCATCCGAAAGGACGAGGCCGCGAAGGTCCTCGTCGAGAAGGTGGAGCGCCCCGGGGCCTAGCGCCGCTCGCGGGGTACCCGCCCGCCGCGCCGAGGCGCCACCCCCGCGCCGCGCTGCCGCGCCGCGCGCCATCCCATCCATCGCCGAGACAATCCGAACCAATGGAGAGAGACATGGCAACCGCAACCACCAAGGGCACGCTGAACATCGCCCTCGCAGGCAATCCCAACTGCGGCAAGA
>CANRLS010000079.1 GCA_947631545.1 uncultured Atopobiaceae bacterium | reverse complement strand
CGAGCAGGGGCGCTCTCTCGCTGGTTGTCCACACTGCATCGTACAACCGTCGACGAACCGCATTCAGATTCTTTTGGCGAACGCGCGGAACCGAGGCCACGAACGCCCGCCGTGGGCGAACGAGGCGACGGGGCGATCGGCAAACGGCTGCGGGCCGGCCCCATCCGTCATCCGGCGTCAGTACAGCTGATGGATGGTGTCGCACTGCAGCGCGCTACACCGCAAAGTGTTTCATTGCAGAGTGTTACACCGTTTAGTGTTACACTCTGCAATGAAACACAATGAGCGACTCCCCTTGGAGTCATCCCGCTCATTCCACTCGGCCGAGAGAGGTGACGCGTGTTCGTCGCGAGGGAGAGGGAACTCAGCGTCCTCGAAGATGCCTACGGGCGCGACGGCTTTGAGTTCGTTGCCGTCTACGGACGGCGACGCGTGGGCAAGACCGCGCTCATCAGGGAATTCGTGAAGAACAAGCCGGCAGTCTTCTTCTTCACCGCGCATCGCACCACATCGCAGGAGAATCTCGCTTTGCTGAGCGCCGCAATGGGCGCGCAGCTCATCGAGGGCTGGGAGGAGCGCGAGGGCGACGATGAGCCGCTCTCCGCTATGGGCCCTTCCCATGCGCCGATCTACCCGAGTGTCGCCTCGGCCCTCTCCGCCCTCTTCGATCGGGCGGGCAAGGTAGCCGCACGCTCCCGCTGCAAGCCGATCATCGTCATCGACGAGTATCCGTACCTCGCCGAATCCGCTCAGGGCACAGCGTCGGCGCTCCAAGTGCTCATCGACGGTTCCAAAGATCGCGTCAACCTGCTCCTCATCCTCTGCGGCTCGTCCATGAGCTTCATGGAGCACCAGGTGCTCGGAGAGACGAGCCCGCTCTACGGTCGCCGAACGCGCCAGCTGAAGGTTCGCCCATTCGATGCCTTCGATGCGGCCCGTCTCTTTCCGAACGCTCCAGCGCAGCGAATCGCCGAATTCTATGGAATGGCCGGGGGCATCCCACTCTACCTAGGGGAATTCGATGCCGAACGTTCCCTTGAGAGGAATATGTCGGAACGGGTCTTTCGCGAGGAGGCCCTGCTCTTCGGCGAGCCCATGAGCTTCCTTTTGCAGGAGGTCGCGCACGTCCGCAGATTCAATGCGGTGCTCTCCGCCATGGCGGCCGGGCGCACGAGCCCTGGGCGGATCGCCGATGCGAGCGGCCTCGGCTTGAGCAACGTCGCGAACACCGTCAGCGCCCTCGAGGAGCTTGGCATCGCCCAGCGCATCCTGCCCGTTGGCGGCAAGCGCAGCCGGCGCTTCTACCTCTGCAAGATCATCGATCATCTCTTCCGATTCTGGTACGCGCTCGTTGCGCCCAATCGTGCGGCCGTCGAGGCATCGATGGGCGACTTGGTGGCGAGCCGCGTCTGCGGCGAGCGATTCAGCACCTACATGGGCCCCGTGTTCGAGGATATCTGCAGGCAGTGGGTGCTCCGCGCCATCGCCGACGGAACGATTGCGGACTCCACCGGCAATGCGTTGCTCCCCCTCGCCATCGGCAGCTGGTGGGGCAGCGACCCCACAACGCACTCCCAGACGGAAATCGATATCGTCTGCCAATGCGCCGATGATTTCTGGATCGTTGGCGAGTGCCGATGGCGCAATGAGCCCACCGGCACCGACCTTCTCGAGACGCTCGAGCATCGCTCGCATCTCGTTGGCGGAACCGATAAGCGGCTCTTCGTCTTCTCGCGCTCTGGCTTCACGCGAGGTGCGCTCGAGCGGGCGAGCCGCGATGGGCGTTTCACGCTCGTCACGCTCGACGATATGTTCGAATCGGCGGGCTGCGAGGGGATCGCCCCCTAGCCGCTTGGGCGCGTGCCGACGGATATGCGAAGGCGCCCCGCCCCCGAAGGGACGGAGCGCCTTTGGATCGGCCGCGCCTATCCGGATGCGGCCCCGTGTGCGCCTCGGTTAGGCTCCTGGCAGCGCCGCGGCGCTCCAGTACTTGCCCTCCTGCTTCCAACCGAGGGTGTCGAGCGTCCGATACTCGTTCTCGTCGGCGGTGTAGAGGTGGCTGCCCGCGCTGCCGTTCTTCGCTATGTTGGGGTTATAGAGCCTGTAGACGGGCGCCGACCCGGCAGCGCCGTCATCCGCGCTCGCGAAGATCGCGCCTTCGAACTTCCAACCGAGCTTCACCAGGTCGTTCACCTCGTTCTCCTTCGCGGTGTAGAGGTGGTCGCCGTTGTTCGCGTTGTAGAGCCGGTAGACGAGCGTCCGCTTCGCTTGGCCCTCGGCCTCCCCGACGGCGAGCGGCAGGGCCGTGGCGTCGTCGAGCTCGGCCTCGGGCTGCCAGGACTTGATGCCCTCCTGCTTCCAACCGAGCCTTGCGAGCTCGTCGTACTCGTTGGCGTCGGGGGTGAGCAGGTGCTCGCCCGTGTTGGGGTTGTAGAGCCGGTAGACCGCGATGAGGCCCTCGTAGGGGTCTTCAGGCGCCGGCGGCTCGGGCGCGGAGCACGTGAAGGCGAGCGTGATGGCGAGCTCGCTTCCCGCATAATGCCCGGAACCCCGAGCGATGACGCGTGCCGAGACCCCAGCGAGGTCACGGCCCGTGGCCTCGACGTCGGTCGCGGCCTGTGCCGCCGCCGTCCCCTGCGGCTGCGCCAGGACGTTGGCCTGGGCGCCCGCCACGAGGCCGAGGGCCTCGGTGAGGTTGCGGACGTCGTAGCCGTTGGGCTCGTTCTCGAGCTTGACCGCGCTCTTGGGCTTGCCCTGGGCCTCCACGCTGGCGAACGTGCCCGCCTTGCGCAGGCTCTTCAGGAGCGCCGTGACGGTGTCCTCCGCCGTGGCGACGGCGGGCTTGGCGGCGCGCTCGGCGTCCGTCACGTCGATCGTCCACGTGATGGAGCCGTCCTCCTCGGGCTTGGACACGAGCTCCATGCCGTCGAGGCTCGGAAGCGTGGCCGCATCGTCGGCCGCCGATCCCGCAGCGCCCTGAAGCTCCTCATCGGGGTGGAATTCGCTCTCGGCGCCGTCCCAGAGGATCTCGCCGCGAACGGAGATCTCGTAGTCGTGGCCGGCGCACGTGATGCTCAGCCCGTGGGGAACCGGGCGAAGGAGCGTGTCGTAGTTCTTGTCCTTGTAGTAGCCGTTGGCCTCCTCGGTGATCGCGGACCAGCCCACGTCGAAGCCGGCATGGCGCACGTTGGGGCCCACAGTCGTGACGTTGCCCGCGAAGGTGCCCGCGTTCACGAGCGAGGAGTCCTTGTCGAGCGTGAGCTTGGCCGCGGGACGATAGTCGGGGTACTGGGTGTCGCCGGTGTTCTTGACATCGCCGAAGGGCTCGTAGAGGACGACCGTCTTGCCGCTGGCCACGGTGAGGCGGGCGTTGCGCGCCTCGATGAGGGCCCCGGGCATGAACTTGAAGTCCTCGGTGAAGCGGTAGTCGCCGTCCTTGAGGATCCAGTCGGTGTCGCCGTCGATGGGGAACAGGAAGGATCCCGTGGAGAGGGTGAGCTCGATGATGTAGAGCGTGGAGCGGCTGAAGTCGGCCCCGCCCGTGACCTCCCACCGCTCGCACGTCTCGCCGCCGCGCGTCACGAGCGTGCGGGTGGCGCTCGAGCCGCTCTTCAGGCGGATGAGGCCGTTCTCGGCGTCCACCTGCGGGAAGCGCGTGGAGTAGTAGGCGCTGTAGGCGTTCATGGTGACGAGGCCGTCCAGCCTGCCGCCATCCTCGATGGTGAGCGGGACCTCGATGTTCCTGCAGTCGGTCTCGTTCATGGGATAGATGCCGCGCCAGAACATCTCGCCGGCGTGGGAGCCGCCGCGCCAGTGCTGGACCACGTAGAGGTCGCCCACGGTGCCGCCATCGGCGGCGACGACCGTGCCGGATCCGTTCACGAAGCCGTGGACATCGAGCGTGCCGCCCGCCTCCACGACGACCTTGGCGCCGGCGCCGAGGGAGATCTGGCCCCAGCCGCCCGTGACGTCCTGCACGTTGGTGCCGCCGGCGTTGCGGCCGACGAGGGCGTTCACGAGCACGGTGCCGTGCACGGTGAGCGTGGCGCCCGAAGGCACCGCGAGGGTGCTGTGGGCCACGGGGTCCTTCTTGCCCGTGGTCGTGGGGTTCACCGGCGGGCCGGGGATGCCCTGGTTGTTGTTCATCTCCGGGTGGTAGCCGGTGTCGCCCTCGGTGTACGGGAGGAGCAGCATGACCTTCTCGGGCACGGTGAGGCCCTCGGCGGGGACGCTCACGGCCTCCATGGCGCCGTCGGCCGCGGCCTTGCCGTGGAGCGAGACGATCACGCGCGGCTCGCCCGAGACGGGGTCGGCGCCGAGCGCGGGGTTCGCGCCCTCGCCTTCGCCGGTGATCGCGCTCTCGGCGACGAGCCCGTCGAGGAGCTCGGGCGCCCGCCGCATGGCGATCTCGAGCGTGCGCCAGGTGGTGGCGCCGTCGGGCGTCTCGGCCTCGTAGGTCTTGGCGAGGACCGCGTGCAGCGTGAGGTCGCCCGTCACCTCGGGGAGCGTCTCGAGCCTCTCGGGCTCGCTCCCGTCAGCGGTGGCGAAGCCCCAGCCGCTGAGCTCGCGATGGGAGCTCTCGTCCTCCCACGCGTTCTGGCCCCGGTACTCGGCCTTCTGCCCGTAGAGGAACTCCGTGGGCTCGGGCTGCGCCTCGGCGCCCTCGATCACCCACGTCACGGTGTGGCGGTCGCGGTCGTAGGTGATGGTGAGCGTGGTCACGGCCTGGCCGTCCGGCGAGGCCACGAGCATGTCCTTGAGGTGGCTCTCGCCCTCGTTCAGATGGAAGCCCTTGGGAGCGGCCGGCGACGCCTCCACGATGGTGTCGGCCGCAGCCGTGAGCTCCGCCGTCGCCTCCTCGTAGGTGCCGTCTGTCCTCTGGGTCCTCGTGATCACGCGGTACGGGGTATCGCCGGTGACGTTCCAGCTGGCCACGAGCGTGTGGTCCTTGGCCAGGGAGACGATCGTGTTGTTGGAGACGGGCGCTCCCGTCTCCTGGATCTTCCAGCCGGCGAAGGCGTAGCCGTACTTGGTGGGCGTGGGAAGCCCCTCGCCCGCGAGCTCCGGCGCCTTGCCGTAGGCGGCGTCGAAGGAGACGGTGATCGAGGCGTCCATGCCGTCGGGGAGGACGGCGCCCTCGCCCGGATCGAGGGTCACGTTGTAGGCGTTCGCCTTCCACTGGGCCGTGAGCGTGGCGATGGCGCCCTGGCGCGCGGCCAGCTTGGAGACGAGCGTCCCCGCGGCGTAGACGGTGCCCGTGGGGTCGCCGTCGAGCTTCCAGCCGCCGAAGCGGTAGCCGCTCACCTCGATGTCGCAGCCGGGGAGCCGCGTCTGGGCGTCGTAGGCGAGGCCGTCGACAGCGGCGGGGAGCTCGCCCTCGACGCTCGCGCTCCCGGCCTTGCCCGGGGCGAAGCGGATGCCGTAGGTGATGGGCGTCCACTTGGCGTAGAGCGTGATCGACGTGCCGGGCATGTAGGCGAAGACGTAGGGCTCGCCCTCGCAGGCCTCGTTGGCGTACCAGCCGCTGAAGACGTAGCCCGTGCGCGTGGGATTCGCCGGCTTGGCCACGACGGATCCGACCTTCTGGTCGATCGTCTGCACGGGCGAGCCGCCCTGCGAATCGAAGGAGATCTGGCGGAACTCCTCCCACTCCACGTC
>CANRLS010000078.1 GCA_947631545.1 uncultured Atopobiaceae bacterium | reverse complement strand
AGCTCGCCCACCTCCACGCGGATCTTCTCGCCCGTGCCGATCATGGCTTTGAGCTCGTCGTTCGTTCCCTGGGCGATGGCGCGGCCGTGGTCCATGACCATGATCTGGGTGCAGATCTGCTCCACCTCCTCCATGTAGTGGGAGGTGTAGACGATGGTGGAGCCGGCGCGGTTGAGTTCGAGGATGCCCTCGAGGATGCGGTTTCGGCTCTGGGGGTCCACGGCCACCGTGGGCTCGTCGAGGAAGATGAGCTCGGGGCGGTGCGCGATGCCGCACGCGATGTTGAGGCGGCGCTTGAGGCCGCCCGAGAGCTTGGCGGGGCGGAAACGCTCGTAGCCCTCGAGGCCCACGAAGCGGATGGCGTCCTCCACAAGGGCGCGGCGCTCGCGCTTGTTCGCCACGTAGAGCGCGCAGAAGTAGTCGATGTTCTCGGCGACGGTGAGCTCGTCCACCACGGCCACCTCCTGGGGCACCACGCCGATGCGGCGCTTGAGGTCGTAGCGCGTGGGGCCCATGGGCTCTCCGAAGAGCTCGATTCGGCCCTGGTCGAAGGCGAGGAGCGCGAGGATGCAGTTGATGGCCGTGGTCTTGCCGGATCCGTTGGGACCGAGGAGGCCGAAGACCTCGCCCTTCCGGATCTGGAGGTCGAAGTGGTCGAGCGCGATGACGTCGCCGTAGCGCTTGACGAGGTCGCGCACCGAGACGACGGTGACGTCGCCCGGCGCGGGTGCGGCGAAGCGCCCCTGCGTGGGGATGCTGGTGGCTTCGGGTTCCATGGGTACCAAGGCCATGGCGCTCCTTGCGATCGCGGCTTCAGGTTGCCGCCATCATCGCCAGCGGTCGCGCTCGTCGGAAGTGACTTCTGTCATGAATTGGGGGGGGCGCGTCGCCCTCGTAGTTCATCTCGAAGACGGCCGTCGTCCCCGTCCGCTTCGTCGAGCTAGCCTTCGGCGCTCGCGAAGTACGGGGCTAGCTCGCGCTTGAGGCGCTCGCGGGTGGCGTCGAGAGCCTTCGGCTTGAGTTCGTGCTCCCAGATGACGATGACGTGCCAGCCGAGCTCTTCGAGCTTCGCCTCGTTCTGGGCATCCCGCTCCATGTTGCGCTCGAGCTTGGCCTGCCAGTAGTCGCGACGCTTCTTGGGGAAGTCCCGATTGCACTCGGGGCAGTGGTGCCAGAAGCAGCCGTGGACGAAGATGGCGATCTTTCGACCGGGAAAGGCGATGTCGGGGCGGCCGGGCGCCTTGCCCCAGTCGAGCCGATAGCCGCGATAGCCCAGTTCGCGAAGCATCTTCCGGGCCGTGAGCTCGGGGCCGGTGTTGCGTCGCTTGTTGGCCTTCATCACCTTGGTGGTGATGGGGTCCACGGTGGTGACGGTCTCTGTGACGACGTGCACGGTCATGGCGGCTGGCGAGGTCCTTACGGCTCACGGGCGGCGTTTGCCAGAAGCGTAGCGCGGAGGGAAGGCGCCGGGAGCGCGCCGATGCCGAGCGGGACGCGCGGCGACTCGCACGGAGGTCGTCGCGCGCCGCCTCCAGGCGATGAGGCGCGGGCCACGGCGCAGGCCGACGGGGCAGGCGGTTCGGCCCGAATGAGAGGGAAGCCCCGGCTCCAAACGGGCAACAATCCTAGGAGTGCCCGTCTGCCCCTCGTGCCCCGCGGAGAAGATTTCGCTGGCAGCGGACGGCACGGCGTATGAACTCGAACTACGGAACGGAGAGAACATGTCGCGCACGATCACCATCACCGGGCGCTTGGCGAGCATCCACAAGAAGATGGACGTGACCGATGCCCAGACCGGCGAGGTGCTCTACACGGTCTCGGCCAAGGCCGTGAGCGCCAACCGCTGGACCTATGTGACCGATGCCACGACAGGCGAGGAGATCGCGCAGATCCACCGCAAGCCCGCCTCCATCCACCACATCTACTACGTGGACATGGTGCATGGGCCTGACTTCCAGATGTCGACGCAGCTCTTTCACCTGAAGGACATCAAGGACATCCCGGAGCTCGGCCTGCAGCTCCGCGGCAACGTCATGGACTTCAACTTCACGATCGTCGATCAGGCGACCGACAAGGTGCTCGCCAAGGGCCACCGGCGCCTCGCGAGCCTGCACCGTATCTACGACCTCGAGATCTTCGACGAGAGCAAGCAGGACGAGCTCGTGTGCATCTTCATCCTGCTCAAGCGCATGATCGACGTCCGCAAGGGCGAGATGATGTCGACCATCGACGTGCCGACGTAGCGGGATCGGGAAAGGCCCGGCGCGCGGGGCACCCGCCAGGGGAGCCGCCCCACCACCCGGAGACGAAAGCGGGGATGCCCGGATCGCCGGGCATCCCCGCTCGCTTGCGTGTGCGGCCGAGCCGCTAGAGCTCGCGACGGCTGAAGGCGGCGATCGTGAAGAAGACGCTCACGAAGTACGCCACCACGCAAAGACCCGCGATGACGCCGAGGATCGGTCCCAGCGAGCCGAAGCCCTGGACGCCTTCCGTGACGCCGTCGTAGGCGATGATCGAGAGCAGCAGGTCGAGGCCGCCGAAGGCCCAGAAGACGCCGATGCAGACGACGAGGCCGCCCGCGAGGCAGAGCACGGACCACTTGAGGCCCTTCACCTGCCCCATGCAGATGAGCGGCGGCAGCATGCACACCACCACGAAGAGCTCGAGGAGGTTCACGGTGAGGGCGTTGATGAAGATGTCGCCCACGGCGGTGGCGGGATTGATGCTGTTCACGCCCTCCTCAACGAGGCCCGGGATGGCCAGCTGGAGCCCCCAGACGATGAACGAGGACGCGACGGCGATGCCCCAGCAGATGAGCGCGAGGAGCGCCATCGTGAGGTAGCGACCCCACACGAGGTCGGCGCGCGAGGCGGGCAGGCTCCCGCGGAACGAGTTCCAGCCGGGATGGTCGTCGAGGCTGGCGAGGTTCATGGCGGTGGTGAGCATGGTGAGGCCCACGAAGAACGAGATGGCGAGCGGGCCCGAGAAGATGCCCACCACGATGCCGCAGATGGCCATCAGAAGCAGGTAGCGGCGGGTCTGGGCCCACATCACCACGAAGTCGAGGGTGAACGCTTCGCTCACAGCACATCACCCCTTCCCGAGATGATGACGTAGTCGTCGATGGAGGCAGGGATGATGTCCATGCCGGGGAACCATTCCTGGAACTGCCTGCGGTCGGGCACGAGCACCTGGATGGCGAGCGCGTGACGCCTCGCCTTGAGGCTGCCGGACGGGTAGCGGCCGCTCTGGAGCACCTGGCGCACCTGCTCGTCGGTGAGCTGGGCCACGCCCATGACCTTGGTCACGCTCTCCTTGTCGAGGTCGAACGTGATCTTGCCGTGGTCGATGCCCACCACGCGGTCGGCGAGGTTCTCGAGGTCGGTGGTGATGTGGCTCGAGAGCAGGATGCCTCGGCGCGGGTCGCGGCTCAGCCACACGCGCAGGAGGTCGAGGAGCGAGTCGCGCGCGAAGGGGTCGAGGCCGGCCGTGGCCTCGTCCAGCACGAGGAGCGTGGGGTGGTGGGCCAGCGCGCAGGCGAGCTGGAGCTTCATGCCCATGCCTCGCGAGAGGTCGTCCACCTTCTTGAACTCGCCCAGCTCGAGCGCCTGGCAGGTGCGGTCGAAGGCGTTCTGGTCCCACGTCTTGTAGGCCGCGGAGAAGATGCGGATGAGGTCGTTCAGGTTGAAGTCGGGCAAGAACGGGAGCGTGTCGAAGACGCACCCGAGCTTGCCGCGGATGGCATGGGTGAGGCCGGAGCCCGCTCCCATGTTGAAGTCCTCGCCGAAGAGCTTCACCGATCCGCTATCGGGGTTGGCGAGGCCGAGCAGGCAGCGGATGGTGGTCGTCTTGCCGGCGCCGTTGGCGCCCACGAACCCCACGACGCTTCCCTGGGGGACGGTGAGGTTCACGTCTTGCAGATGGAATGTGGGATAGGTCTTGGAGATGCCCCGTATCTCGACGAGGGGCGCTCCGCCGAAGTCGTCACGCGCCTCTGGCGGGGCCTGTGTGGCGACAGCTTCGCGTGGGCTCACTGATGCACTACCTTCCTTCTCCCGGCGTGCGCGGCCGGGCTTCGCTTTGGCCCTTGAGGCCGGTGGCATGATACCAGCCGCAGGTTGAGGGCCATATTCGCCTGCCGTGGGGGTCGGCGGTCATGTAACGAACATGCGTGAATGCGCTACGAATGCGGGCTGTTGGTGGAGGCGGTATCGACTGGCGACGGTGTGCCGTCGGAGTTCGATTCGGTGGATACAATGCGATGCGGGTTCAAGGCGGGCCCTGCGGCGAGCGGATTCGCGGGGCCGGAACCCTGGCAAGAGGCACTCGAAAGGAGCACTACCATGAACGAGACCGTGGAGCAGATGTTCGAGGACATCAAGAACGACGACGCCCTCAACGCGGAGTTCAAGGTCCGCTACGAAGCCGTGGAGGAGGCCGACGAGGCCGATAAGCCGGCCGCGATCCGCGAATTCCTCGCCTTCGCCCAGAGCAAGGGCTACGACCTGGGCGTTGCCGACGGCACCGAGCTCACCGACGAAGAGCTCTTGGAGGTCGTGGGCGGCGGCAACATCTTCAGCGACCTCTGGAGCGGCATCAAGAAGGCCGGCGAAGACCTCTGGGGCGGCGTGAAGAAGGTCGGGCAGGATATCTCCGACGGCGTGAAGAAGGTCGGAGACGAGTTGATCAAGTCCGTGCAGAAGCACTAGGGCACGGAGATCGGCGACGGGCGGGGCGCTGAGCGCAGACCGTCCCGAAGCGCGAACGATGGCGAGGCGCAGGGCGAAAGCCGTGCGCCTCGCTCGCTCTCGCGGGAGGTGCTGGCTGCCGTGGTTGGCCCTGCGGCCCGTTGAATACCATGATATGGTCAGAATAATGACCATATCGTGTATTGAAGAGATTGGACGAACATGCCTGCCTGCGTTCCCATAAAGGATCTGCGCGATACGGCGAACTTCCTCAAGCTCGTTGAGAGGGAAGCCCCCCAACCCGTCGTCGTGACGAAGAACGGCTACGACGAGTTCGTCGTCATCTCAAGTGCGGAGTACGACCGTCTTCAGAGGCGGGTCGAGATGGCGAGGGTCTACGAGGCGCTGCTCGCCTCCGAGATCCAGCTGCAGAACGGCAAGGCGTCGGCCCTCGACGACTCCCTCATCGATAAGGCCATCACCGATGCTCTATGAGGTTCTGGTCACTGAGCAGGCGCAACGTGAGCTGGCGGCACTTCTTCGGTGCGTGGCCCGGTGGGCATCGCAGACGATGGGCATGCGGGAGGGAATGGCCTATGTCCGACGGTTGGGTGAAGCATTCAAAACGGCTCGGGATGATGTGGCGGAACGGCCACTTTGGTATCCCTGCCTAAGCGATGCCGTCCTTGCGGATCTTGGCTATCGCCGTTTCCTCGTTGAGAGAACCCTTGCCTGCGTATTCCGCGTACAGGGGAACGCGGTTGTGGTGATGCATGTATTCGACGCGCGAAGCGACGACTTCGACGAGCTCAGGGGACATGGAGCCGAAGGGCACGGGTGATGGTGCAATGAGCGGGTCGGGGCGGCTGACGCTTTTGTTCCGCTGGTTTCCTGCGGCGTCGAGGTGATGTTGGTCTACGCAATCGATGGCGAAGCGCTCCGCATGCGCTGCGAGAGGTGTCTGGACTCCAAACC
>CANRLS010000077.1 GCA_947631545.1 uncultured Atopobiaceae bacterium | reverse complement strand
CCAGCTCGCCCTCATCGCGGTGATCACGGTGGTCTACACGTTCTTCATGAAGATCGCCGAGGCTGCCGGCACCGGCATGGACGAGGAAGAGGCCGAGGCCTAATCGTCCCTCCCTTGGGGTGCCGCGCGTGAGCGCGGCGCCTCGCGCCTCATCCGAGGCACCTGTTGGCTGAACGCCAACACCCGTTGGCACACGCCAACAGCGCTAGTCCAACCGCCGGGAGGGGCGGGAGCGAAGAGCTGCCGCCCCTCCCGGATCGCGGGATTCGGAGCGCCCCCTGGGCATCCGACGTCTCCGCGAGCCTCACGCGTCCGACCCGCGCGTGACCCCGCCCAGGAGGGCCCGATTCGGGCCCAGGGCAAGAACCCTTTGCGTCAGCGGGGCCGCAGGCCCCGTGAGAAGACCGGGACGAAGCCCTTCGTCCCTCAACATCGGACGCACTCGCCTTCGGCGATGGCGTCTAGGGAAAGGAACAGAGCATGCCGAAGAAGATCCTCCTCTGCTGCGCGGCCGGTATGTCCACCAGCCTCCTCGTGACCAAGATGAAGCAGGACGCCGCCGCTCGCGGTCTCGACGTCGAGATCGAGGCGCTGCCCATCAACGAGGGCCTCGACAAGGTCAATGACGTCGACGTCATCCTCCTTGGCCCCCAGGTTGGCTACACCAAGTCCAACTTCGAGCAGGCTGCCGCCGGTCGCATCAACGTGACCGTCATCCCGATGGCCGACTACGGTCGCATGAACGCCAAGAAGATCAACGACGAGGCTATGAAGCTCATGAAGTAGTCCCGTTCCAACTCGGAGCCAACTGATAGCGCCGTACGGGAGTTGGCTTCGATGCGCTTCTTCGAAGCTGAAGAGGGGGCGCCTCCGCAGAGCGGGGGCGCCCCCTTCGCATGGCGAGCGGGGCGCGCCCTTGGGGGTCGCCCCGCTCGCGCCGCCCTCGTACTCGTCTAGCCGGCGATCTCGCGCTCGTGCTCCACGCTTGTGGCGATGGAGGCCATGGCCTCGTCCAAGAGCTCACGCTCGCGCGCGGTGAGCTCCAGCTCCATCACGAGCTCGATGCCCGCCTGGCCGAGGATGCAGGGCACGCCGCAGGGCAGGCCCTCGACGCCGTACTCGCCCTCGAGCTCCACGGTGAGCGTCATCATCCGGCGGATGTCCCCGATGATGGTGGAGACGATGTTCGAGACCACGCCCGAGATGCCGAACTCCGTCGACCCCTTGCCGGTGATGATGTTCGCGCCCTTGGCCTCGTTCTCGGCCACGATCTCGGCGAGGGAGAAGCTCTCCCTCGCCTCGGGGTTCATCTGCAGGTAGCGCTCGAGCGGAACACCGCCCACGAAGGTGTGGGAGGCGGGGACGAAGATCTCCTCGCCGTGGGCGCCGAGGCACATGGCCTGCACCTCGCGGCGGCTCACGTTGAGGCGCCTTGCGATGAGACGGGCGAGCCGTGAGGTGTCGAGCGCCGTCCCCGTGCCGAAGCAGCGCTCTCGGGGGAGGTTCAGCCGGCGCTTCACGTAGTCGGTCACCGCATCGACCGGATTCGAGATGGTGACGAAGATCCCGTTGAAGCCCACCTCCTCGATGGCGCCGCAGATGCTCTCCATGATCTTGATCGTGCCATCGAGGAGGTCGTAGCGGGTCTCGCCGGGGCGGCGGGTGCGGCCGGCGGTGTTGACCACGATGTGGGCGTCGGCCACGTCGTCGTAGGTGCCGGCGCGCACGATGGGCGCGCTGCCCAGGCCAAAGCCCAGATCGTCGAGGTCGCTCGCCTGGGCGAGCGCCCGGGCCTCGTCCACGTCCACGAGCACGATCTGGGTGGCGTCGTTGGCCTCGAGCATGCGGGCCGCGCACTGGGCGCCCACATGTCCCGCGCCGATGATGACGACCTTGCCGAAGGTGAAGCCCTCGAGGGGAAATCCATGCATCGAGCTCATCGCGGCCCCTCCGCTCGACGTGTTACCGTTCCGTTAACGCCCATGGTAACCCTCTGCGCGCGCGAAGGATGGCCGGGTGCCGATCCCAGCCGGGAACGCGCCACGCGCCTGCGCGCCCTCAGAGGCGCAGGGTGCGCGGATCCCTACGGCCGGTAGACGTCGACGTCTCGCGTGAGCTCCGTGTAGGCGCGGTCGGCCTCCTTGGCGAGCTCGCTCCGCAGCCGCTGGGACCGGTCGGGCTCTCTCAAGGCGAGCGATGCGTAGCGGTTCTCGCCCAGGAGGAGGTCGGCGAGCGAGCCGTCCGGGGCGCGGTAGTCGATCGCGAGTGGATCCTCGCCCGCCGCCGTCCGCCTCGGATCGAAGCGATAGAGCGGCCAGTAGCCGGCTTTCACGAGGCGCTTCATCTCGGGGACGACGGTGCCCATGCCGGCCTTGACGCCCCAGGAGATGCAGGGGCAGAGCGCGATCACGATGGAGGGGCCGTCGTAGCTCTCGGCCTCCGTGAGGGCATCGATCGTCTGCTGCATGTCGGCGCCGAAGCACACGTGGGCCACGTAGACGGAGCCATACTGCATCATCATGCGCCCGAGGTTCTTCTTGGGCGTGTCCTTGCCCGCGGCCGAGAATCCCGAGACGCTCCCCAGCTGCGTGGCCTTGGAGAGCTCGCCGCCGGTGTTGGAATAGCCCTCGGTGTCGAGCACGAGGACGTTCAGGTTCTCGCCCGAGGCGAGCACGGCGTCGAGTCCGTCGAAGTCGATGTCGAAGGCCCAGCCGTCGCCACCGACGCACCAGACGCTCTTCTTGCCGAACATCTCGCCCTCGTCCGCGAGCGCTCTGGTGAGCGGGCTTTGGGAGGAGAAGGGGAGGGCGGCGAGCTCGGCGCGGATGCCCTCGCCGAGGGCGAGGGACAGCTCGGGATCGTCCTTGGCCCGGCCCCACGCGGAGAGCGCCTCGCGAAGCCCCTCCGGGAGCGCGTCGTCGGCGGCCGCCTCGGCGGCGAGCCGCGCCAGGCGCTCGCGCCTAAGGCGCACGCCCTTGGCGATGCCGTAGCCGAACTCGGCGTTGTCCTCGAAGAGCGAGTTCCCCCAGGCGGGGCCGCGCCCGTGGCGGTTCGTCGTGTAGGGCATGGCCGGCAGGTAGGCGCCCCAGATCGAGGAGCAGCCCGTGGCGTTGGCGATGATGAGGCGGTCGCCGAAGAGCTGGGTGAGGAGCTTCACGTAGGGGGTCTCGCCGCAGCCCGCGCAGGCGCCCGAGAACTCGAGGAGCGGCTGCTGGAGCTGGCTCCCCATGACGCTCGTCTTGGGAAGGACCTCGTCCTTCTGCGAGATGTTGGCCTCGGCGAAGGCGAGGTTCGCCCTCTGATCGTCGATCTCTAGATCGAGGGGCGTCATGGAGAGCGCCTTCCCGGGGCAGTTGGTGGCGCAGGAGCCGCAGCCCTGGCAGTCCTCCGGATAGACCTGGATGCGGAAGTCCATCCCCTTGAGCGCGGGCGCCTTGGCGGGGACGGTCTCGAAGGTCTCGGGCGCGCCCTCGAGCTCGTCGGCCGTGGCCAGGTAGGGGCGGATGGAGGCATGGGGGCACACGAGGGAGCACTGGTAGCACTGGATGCACTTGCCCTTGTCCCAGTGCGGCACCTCGAGGGCCACGGCGCGCTTCTCGTAGGCGGCCGTGCCGAGCGGCGCGAAGCCCGCCGGGTCGAGGGCCGAGACGGGCAGGCCATCGCCCTCGAGGCGCTCCACCGGCCAGAAGACGTCCCTCAGGAAGGCGTCGTCCGCGCCCGGCTCCGCGGCCTCAGGCACCGTCTCGCGCTCCCAGCTCCTTGGGTAGGCCACCTCGCGAACGGCGCTCGCCGCGCGGTCGATGGCCCGCTGGTTCCTGGCCACCACGTCCGGCCCCTGGCTCCCGTAGAGCCGCTCCACGTCGGTCTTCAGCGCCGCGAGGGCGCGATCGGCGTCCATCACGCCCGAGAGCTTGAAGAACACGGCCTCCATGATCATGTTGATGCGCCCGCCGAGCCCGACCTCGGCTGCGATGGCGTTGGCGTCCACGCAAAAGAGCCGCGCCCTCCTGCGGGCGAGTCCGCGCTTGAGCGCCGGTGGCAGGCGCCTCGCGAGCTCGCGGTCGTCCCACGGGCAGTTCAGCACGAGCATGCCGCCCGCCTTGAGGTCGCGGACGAGGTCGTAGCGCCCCACATAGGAGCTCTTGTGGCAGGCCACGTAGTCCGCCTCGTCGATGAGGTAGGGGGAGTGTATGGGCTCTGTGCCATAGCGCACGTAGGAGATGGTGAGCCCGCCCGACTTGTGCGAGTCGAAATGACTGTAGCACTGCACGTAGCGGCCGGTCTCGTCGCCCACGATCTTGGCCGCCTGCTTGTTGGCGCCCACGGTGCCGTCCGAGCCGAAGCCCCAGAACTCGCACTGGAGGGGATTCCCGGGGATCGTGCGCAGGGGCTCTCCCACCGCGAGCGAGAGGTGGGTCACGTCGTCGTCGATGCCCACGGTGAAGCGCCGCTTGGGCTCGTCGGCCGCGAGGTTCTCGAAGACCGCGGCCACCATGGCCGGCGTGAGGTCCTTGGACGAGAGGCCGTAGCGCCCGCCCACCACCAGGGCCCGACGGCCCTCCTCGGCAAGGGCGCAGGCCACGTCGAGGAAGAGCGGCTCGCCGAGGCTCCCCGGCTCCTTGGTGCGGTCGAGCGCGGCCACGCGCGTCGCGCTCTCGGGGATCGCGGCCACGAGATCCTTGGCCGAGAAGGGCCGGTAGAGCCGGATCTTCACGCAGCCGACCCGCTCGCCCCTCGCCACGAGGTGACGCACGACCTCCTCCACCACGTCCGTCGAGGAGCCCATGGAGACGATGACGCGCTCGGCGTCGGGGGCGCCCACGTAGTCGAAGAGATGGTAGGGGCGCCCCGTGAGACGGGCCACGCGATCCATCGCCGCCTGAACGACGCTCGGCATGGCGTCGTAGTAGGGGTTCGGCGCCTCGCGGTTCTGGAAGTACACGTCGCCGTTCTGGGCGGTGCCGCGCACCATGGGCCGCTCGGGCTCCATGGAGCGTCCCCGGAAGGCCCGCACCTTGTCCCAATCGACGAGGCCCGCCATGGCCTCCTGCTCGATGACCTCGATGGTCTCGATCTCGTCCGAGGTGCGGAACCCGTCGAAGGCGTGGATCATGGGGAGCGATCCGTCGATGGCTGCCAGGTGCGCCACGAGCGAGAGGTCCATGCACTCCTGCACCGAGGCCGAGAAGAGGATCGGCACGCCCGTCTGCCGGACGGCCATCACGTCCTGGTGGTCGCCGAAGATCGAGAGCGCGTGGGCCGAGAGCGAGCGGCAGGTCACGTGGAAGACGCCGGGCAGAAGCTCGCCCGAGACCTTGTAGAGGTTGGGGATCATGAGGAGGAGCCCTTGGGAGGCGGTGAAGCTCGAGGTGAGGGCGCCGCCCGCGAGGCAGCCGTGGACGCAGCCGGCCACGCCCTTCTCGCTCTGCATCTCCTTCACATCCACCGTCTGGCCGAAGAGGTTCCTCCGGCCGGCGACGCTCCAGGCCTCGACGGTCTCGGCCATGTGGGAGGCCGGGGTGATGGGGAAGATCACGGCCGCGTCGGAGAGGGCGTAGGCCGCCTGGGCCGCCGCCGTCATGCCGTCCATGGCCCGCATCCGGGGCGCATCGCCCACCGGCCCTTCGCTGTGGAGGTCCACGCTGGCGTTCTGGTTGGCCGTCAACGTCGCCATGGCTGCCCCTTTCCGCGATGCGCAACGCTACGCGGATTCATACCCAGCGGATTGGGTCAGAGCGATCCCGCGCACCGGCTCTCTCATCCGACGCGAGAGCGTGCCATTCCAGGTCTTACGAGCGAGGCGCGCACCCGCGCTCTCATCCGACGCGAGCGCATGCCATTCCAGGTCGCGTGTGCGAGGCGCTTCCCGGTGCCCCAGATAGACGGGAACTCGGCGGCGTAGCGTACTGAACGCTACGTAAGCCGCCGAGTTCGTGGCTAGA
>CANRLS010000076.1 GCA_947631545.1 uncultured Atopobiaceae bacterium | reverse complement strand
GCCCTCGCGCCGCGCATCGACGCGAGATAGCGCGCGAGGTTGTCGTTCACGCGCTCAAGGATGCTGTAGCACTTCTCTCGATCGTCGTTCGTGAGCCCGAAGCCGCCCGCGTCCACCGCCCTCAAGATGGCCTCGGCGAGGCCCGCGGTGCATCGGCGCCCGGCTTCGGTGAGCCTGAGCGGCACGTTCCTGTGCCTCGCCGCCGACTGCTCGGCCTCCACGATGCCCTTGTCGACGAGCGCCGTCGTGGCCCGCGAGATCGTGGCCTTGTCCTCGTAGCAGAGGTTCGCGAGCTCCGCCTGGGTGAGGCTCCTCCCGGCATAGGCCAGGTGGTAGAGGATCATCACATGGATCCCGCGAAGGCCGATCCCGTGCATCTCGAGGTCCTTGATCTGGCGGATGGCGCGGTTGATCTGCGCGATGAGCGAGACGAAGAGGCTGAAGCGCTCCTCATGCGTTCGCGGCTCCTCGTGCGTTCGCGGCTCCTTGCCCGGCGAACGCGAACCGGCCGAGCGCGAAGCGTCCACCTGTTCGGCGCCGCTCACTCGGCATCGCCGCCTTCGGGCGCAGCGCCCGCCGTGCCCGACGCGCCCAGCGCGTCCGCCACCGCCTGCGCGCCCAGCGCGTCGGCCATGGCGCCCGCACGCGCGGCGGCGCCCGTGCCGTTGGCGCCCACGGGCAGGAGCTCGTCGCCGTCGCCCCGGCCCATCGCCATGAGCTCGCCGAGCTCCGCGCGGTAGGGATTCTCGGTGGCGTCGGAGATGGGCGACCTGCGCTGGTACATCTTGATCATGCCCTGGGCCTTGCGGATGCCCAGGAGCGTGCCCGGCCCCGCCACGCAGCCGCCGGGGCAGGCCATGCCCTCGAGGAGGTAGCCGTCGTACTTCCCCTTCACGGCGGCCTTCATCATGTCGCGGCAGGCGTCCAGCCCTTCGGCGCCGGTCACGTTCACCTCTTGGTCGGGATAGGTCGTATGGATGGCGTTCACCACGGCGTTCGCCACGCCGCCCGCCACGGCGAAGCCGCGCGCGTCCGCGCTCGCGTCCTGGAAGTCGTCGCCCACGGGCTCGGTGAGGTCCTTGTAGTCGAAGCCCTTGGCCTCGAACATGCCCGCCACCTCCTCGAAGGTGAGCACGAAGTCAACCTCCGAGCGCACGCTCGTGCGCATGGCCTCGAGCTTCTTCGCTGAGCAGGGCCCCACGAAGACGATCTTGGCGTTGGGGTGGCGCTGCCGCACGAGGCGCGCGGTGAGCGTCATCGGCGTGAGCGCCATGGAGATGCACTCGGCGTGCTCGGGGAAGTCGAGCTTGGCCATGGACGACCAGGCCGGGCAGCAGGAGGTGCCCATGAAGGGCAGGCGCTCGGGCACCTCGTCGAGGAAGTCCTCGCTCTCCTGGATGGCGCAGAGGTCGGCGCCGATGGCCACCTCGGTCATGCCCGAGAAGCCCAGCTTGAGGAAGGCCGCGCGCAGCCGGCCCACGTCGCCCTTGCCGCCGTACTGGCCCACGAAGGCCGGCGCCACGCAGGCGATGACCTCCTCGCCCTGGCGGATGGCGGTGACCACCTGGAAGATCTGCGACTTGTCGGCGATGGCGCCGAAGGGGCAGTTCACCAGGCACTGGCCGCACGACACGCAGCGCGAGTAGTCGATGTCGGCCCGCCCGTACTCGTCCGAGCCGATGCAGTGCATGCCGCAGGCCTCGGCGCAGGGCCGCTCGCGGTGGATGATCGCCGTGTAGGGGCACACGTCCTTGCAACGGCCGCACTTGATGCACTTGTCCTGGTCGATGTGGGCCTTGTGCTCCACGAAGCTGATGGCGCCCTTGGGGCAGATCTCGCGGCACGGGTGCGCCAGGCAGCCCTGGCACTGGTTCGACACCACGTAGGAGTTCTCGGCGCAGGCGTTGCAGGCGAACTTGATGATGTTGATGAGCGGGGGCGTGTAGTAGGTCTCGGGCTTCACGGCCTCGGCGATGTCGTCGGAGAGGCGGCTCGGCTTGTCCACCGGCGCCTGGGGAAGGCCCATGGCCAGGCGGATGCGCTCCTTCACCACGGCGCGCTCGAGGAACACGCTCTCGCGGTAGGTGGCCACGTCGCCCTTGATGATGTCGTAGGGGAGCTCGTTCACCCACTCGTAGTTGCCGTTCTCGGCGGTGTAGGCGAGCCGCGCCACCTCGGCGAACACCCTGCGACGGATGGCGGTGAGGTTCGTGTAGATGCCCCGCATGTCTGCCATGGAATACCCCCGCAGGTAGATGAGCCGGATGTGAGTCTTGCATTCAGAAACGCCCCGGCGAGGGCCGCTGCGGGCCCTTCGCCGCTCCGAGGCGCTCCGTTCGAGTATAGCCAGCGAACTTGGGGCGCTGGGCTCGGGCCAAAGCGAGGGATGGTATGGGCTCCCAAGTGGACGACGAGCGGGCCGTGTCGTGGAAAGCGACCTGCGGTGCTCAGTTTTCGCGATGCTCTACCGCTCTGACGCGGAACTGGTCCGTGCCTGGGGGTGCCGACGTCGGCTGGTGCGCGCAAACCCCGGGAAGAAGGCCTGCCCGATCCCAATCGGCATGCGTTGGGTCGCCCCGAGCGGCCTCAACGTGAGCGCAAGAGGCCCGCAAGCGGTAGCACATCGAAAGAACTGAGCAGCCGAGGCCCGAAATCGCGACACACCGGTAGCACATCGAAAGAACTGGGCATCGGGGCACCCGTCTACCGCGCTCCTAGCGCTCGGCGCCGGAGCGCAGCAGCCAGGGGAGGAGCCACTCGGCGCAACGGTCGGGATATTGCAGGTAGAGTTCGTTTCTGTGCAGGTCGCGCTGGACGTCGAGGGTGGCGCCGGGGATGGCCTTCGCGAGGATGTCGCCCGACTCGCGGCGCGGGCCCGACTGCAGGGCCGCCATGGTCACGCGCACGGGGCAGCGGATGGCACGGATGTCGTCCGGCACGCGCCAGGTCTCAACGGCCTGGGTCATGGCCTTGACCGTCGCCTTGGGCGTGGCCGCCGCGTCGCGCGCGAAGACGTCGAGCATGGCCGTAGGGATGCCGAGCCCCTCCATCTGGCTTCGGGCATAGCGGGGACGCTTCATGAGACCCCAAGCGGCGCCGTTCAGCCAGGCGGAGCCCTTGGAGCCCGGGCTCTCCGCGCAGAGCACGTCGCCCAGCACGGCGCAGTCGGCAAGGCCGCTGTCCTCGCAAAGGGCCTCCACCGCCACCTGCCCGCCGAGCCCCACGCCCACGATGGCGCGGAGCCGCTGGCCCTCCACGTGGTTCACCACCCAATCGGCGAGCTCCCGGCCCTCGTCGGCCACGGAGGCGAAGGGCTGGGGGTAGTCCTCGCCGTAGCCGCTGTGCCCGGCGAGCACGCAGAGAAATTCGCTTGTGAGGCGCTTGGAGAGCGGCGCCATCGTCCACCAGCCCCCGAACTCGGGGCCGAGCAAAAGGACCGTCGGGCCGACGGGGTTCCCTATCTCGTGGAAGACCATGGGCGGGGCCTACCGGGCCGAGCCGGCGGGAGCCGCGTCGGAGGCGGTGCCCGCGGCGCCCGCGTCGCTTGCACTCGCGCTGAGGCGCTTCGCCACCACGGTCGCGACGTCGCCCAGGGCAACGGGCGATTGCTCGTGGGTCCTCATGTCGCGAAGCGTCGCCTCCCCGCGCTCGAGCTCCTCGGAACCGATGACCACGCAGAGGGCCGCGTCGGCCTTGTCGGCCTGCTTGAACTGGGATTTCAGCGAGCGTCCCTGGTAGTCGCGCTTCGTGGGCACGCCAGAGCGGCGAAGGGCGAGGCACACGTCGAAGACGGCATCCTCGAGCTCGGGCCCGTGGCCCGCCGAGGCCACGTAGACGCAGGCGGGCTCGCCACCGCCGAACCTCACGCCCAGCGCATCGAGCGCGAGCATGTCATGCTCTTTGCACGCGTCGAGCTCTTTGAGCTCTAGCTCTATGCGCGCTTTGAGCTGATTGAGCTCTCGTTTTTTGAGTTCTTTGAGTTCTTTGAGATCTCGTTCTTTGAGCGCTATCCCTTCGAGCGCGAGCATGATCCGCTCGAAGCCCACCGCGAACCCGAGGCCGGGCGTGGGCTTTCCGCCCTCCAGCTCCACGAGCCCGTCGTAGCGGCCGCCTCCGCCGATGGCCGCCTGGGACCCCATGCCCGTGAGCGCCTCCACCTCGAAGACCGTTCGCGTGTAGTAGTCGAGCCCGCGCACGAGCGTCGGATCCTCCTCGAAGGCGACGCCGGCCCGCGTGAGCAGCTTCTTCACCTCGCTGTAGTGCTCGGCGCACGCGTCGCAGAGGTGATCGGCCGAGGCCGGGGCGTCGGCCATCACGGCCTGGCAGCCGTGATTCTTGCAGTCGAACGCGCGAAGCGGGTTCGTGTCAGCGCGGGCCACGCACTCCTCGCAGAGTCCGTCGGCGTGGTCGAGGATGAAGCTCCGCACCAGCTCGCGATAGGCGGGCCGGCAGTCGGCGTCGCCCATGGAGTTCAGCCTAAGGCGGAGCGCATCCTCGGGAAGCCCCAGCTCGCGGTAGAAGTCCATGAGCATGACGATGATCTCGGCATCGAGGGCGGGGTCGTTCGATCCCAGGCACTCGACGCCGATCTGATGGAACTCGCGAAGGCGCCCCTTCTGCACCCGCTCGCCGCGGAACATCGGCCCCGCGTACCAGGCCTTCCAGCATCCGCCCCCCTGGGGGACGAAGTTGTGCTCGATGGCCGCCCGCACGAAGCCCGCGGTGCCTTCGGGGCGAAGGGCCAACCTGCGGCTCGCCTTGAGGCCACTCTCGCCACCCTCCTCGATGACCCGCCGGAGGTTGGTGGAGGTGATGGCGCGGAACATCTCCTTGCGCACGACGTCCGTCGTCTGGCCGAGGCCGTGGACGAACACGTCGAGCTGCTCCATGATGGGCGTCTCGATGGGACCGTAGCCCCAGTTGCCGAAGATGCGGGCGGCCACTTCCCGCATGCGCAGCCAGGCACGGATCTGGGCGCCCCACAGGTCCTCGGTGCCCTCAGGCTTTCTGGCTGGGGTAGGTCTGCCTCCGGCCATGGATCCTCCTCGGGTTGCGGCGATACAGGGGTGCGGCATCCTGCGCACAGCGGTCGCGACGGCGCATTCCAGGGGCCTAGTTTGGCACGCCCGAAGCGAAGCGTGCTCGGGTCGTCCTCGAAGGAATCCCCGAGCGACAGTCGGCGCCGCCGCGGCCTCCGGCAGCGACAGAAAGCGAACGCGAATACCGGGCAGAGCATTGGGTTTAAGCGGCCACCATTGTGCCCGAGAAGCGGCGCCGAACGTGAGCGCCGAACAGTGATCGGAATCGCTGGCATTCCAGGCGGAGGCTCCGTCCCTCCTGCAGAGCCTTTTCCGTTGCTCATTTTCGTCGATTCTCTACCGCTGTGTCGCCAGTACGGCCATCCGCTGCTCAGTTCTTTCGTTTCTCTACCGCTTCGCACCCATAAGGGGGCTCTTTTCGGGGGCCCATTAGGGTAATGGAGCGGCGCCTGCCCTCTCGAACTCGGCTCAGGTACTGGCCGATTCGACGCGACCTGCAGTTTTGTTCATGCCCTTGAAGCCGGATGTCCGCATTGCGAGAGCACGCCGGTAGCAATTCGAAAAAAGTGAGCACTCGCGACCGATTCTCACGACACAAGGACGCACGAAGGGTCGAGTTCGATGAGATCCTCGGGCATGACCGCTCGATCCCACAGCATGACGCTTCGATAACGGCCGGGTGCAGGGCCCCGGGTTGCAGGCCCACGCTGGGTTCCGAGGCGCAATCGCAGCCCTGCCGGAATCCGAGACGCAATCGCAACCCCGCTGGGATTCTTGCCACGATCTTGGGCCCGCGCTGAGATTCGCGCCATGCCGTGACTCTATGCCAAGAGCGCCTTCCTGAGTTCGATCTCGCGATCGAGCTGGGCCGCCTTCAACGGCACATAGCGATAGCCGAGCTCCCGGGCTATGACGCGTG
>CANRLS010000075.1 GCA_947631545.1 uncultured Atopobiaceae bacterium | reverse complement strand
ATGAAGGAGTCTGGACGCTGCTTCCAGCTCCATCGCCGCCTCTACGTCTTGGAAGGAAGCCTCTTCTCCTTCTTCCACGAGCGGGAGGAGGCCAACCCATGCCGCCTATAGAGGAGGGGACGGATCTCGTTTTCGAGAACGAGCATTTGGATGAGCACATCAAGACAATCGCCGGGGACAAGCCGATAGCGCAGTTCGCCCTCAAGGCACTGAACACGATGCTCGGCGGAATCTACAAGGGCCAACTCTACGTCGTAGGAGCGGCTCCCGGCACCGGGAAGAGCACGCTCCTCCTGCAGGAAGCGGATCACCTCGCTTCCCTCGGGTTTCCCGTACTCTTCGTGTCCGCCGAGCTATCCGCATCGAAGCTGGTCGAGAAGAGCATCGTTCGCCTTAGCGATGGCGAGCTCACACTGGAAAACGTGGCACTTGCCGCAGATCCCACCCATCCGTTGCACGGGGTATTCGAGGCCGCAACAGATGCGTACCGGGAGCAAGTGGCCCCGAATCTCTGCATAGTCAACGCGATAGCATGCGAGGAAATCGAGTACCTCGTGAGGAGCTGCCGGAAAGAACGAGGCCAAGTGCCCATAGTCTTCATCGACTATCTCCAATTGGTGGCCAGTGCCTCGGTAGAAGTGGGGATGGACGAACGGCTGGCAATCGGCGCGCTGGTGAGAAACCTACGCGCCATGTCCCGGAGAAACGGCTCGCCGGTTATCGTCGTTAGCACCGTCGCGCGAGGCTACTACGGAGGGAAGGAACCTGGCCTCGAAGCCTATGGCGGCGCTTCTGTCATCGAGTACGACTTCGACGCGGCCCTGTACTTGGCCAGCTCGGCGAATGGCGACGGGAACGAAGACGGCATCCGCAACCTCGTCATAAAGGCCCTCAAGAATCGCTACGGGCCCTTGGGCTGCGGGCGCGTCCGATTCAACGGCCCAGGCGCGGTGTTCCTAGACAGGCGCTAGAACGATGCGCGGGGATCCCAAGACCGCGCATGTGAACGTCAGGATGAGCCTAAGGGAGCGCGCGGCCATCGTCGCGCGCTCCCGCTCCTTCGGCATGGCCCCCTCCACGTACATGCGCGAAGCGGCGCTGTTGCGGGACACCAAGCCCGTCGCAGTGGCCGACACAGAACAATTGACCGCGCTTCGCAGCGAGCTGAAGCGAATCGGCACGAACCTCAACCAAGCCGTGAGGGCGCTGCACGCCTACGGCCCGAATCCCGGAACCCTGCGAAACCTAGAAACCTCGCTGGCCGCCGTTACCGAAGCAGCCAGCCGCATCACGCAGCTGCTCGTGAGGGCAGCTCAAAGGGAGTAAGCATGAGCAAGAAACTACTCGCCGCTCCGATAGCGGCCTTTGTCCTGACCATCCTCTTCGCCCCGTTCGTTGCGGAGCCGCTCTCCATCGCACTCGGAGGCACCATCCCCGACTTGGAGCCGTACATGCAATCGATGAGCCTCACTGCCGTACCGGTCTGGTGGTTCTCGGGAGGCGCGCTCTCGTGCCCGGATGGCGTGGGCGTGACGTTCGCCATCGCCCTGCTCGTCGCCTTGGTGGCGACGCTCTCACTCGCACCCGCCGGTCGAGCCGATGACGGCGGCGTGCTCGGCAATGCGAGGATCAAGACCGGCAGGGAGGCGATCGCTGGCTCGTCCACATGGAGCGGGAGGGACGCGCCAAGCGCCCGGGGATTCGTCTACGGCTTCTCTGGGGGCAAATACCTCTTCGAGCCCAGCCGGCACGTGTTCTTGGACGGCTCCACCGGATCCGGCAAGACCCGGTTCTGCCTCATCCCGACCATCGACCTCCTCACCTTCGAGGAGGGGGTTCGCGGAAGCGCGCAACACTCAATCATCGTGAGCGATGTGAAGAACGAGCTGGTCGAGCTCACGGGCGACGAGTTGGAGCGGCGCGGCTACCGCGTACTGCTCCTCGACACCGAGAAGCCCATGAGGGGGCATCGCTACAGTCCCCTCGCCCTCGTGCTCGACTACGCAAGGCAAGGCCTCGAACAGGAGGCCGAGCAGGCGGCGGACGGCATCGCATCGGTCATCGTCCCCCACGAGGAAGGTGCTGCGGATAGGCACTGGGTCGATTCCGCGCGCGGCCTCCTTTCCGCCATCGTGCTTCTGGTCGCCCTCTCGGACGAGTGCCCGGATGAGGCCAAGAACCTCGCGACTGTGAACGAGGTGCTCTGTCGCGGCACCGAGGGCGACGGCGAGGATCCATCAGCCGGGCTCAAGCAACTCTTCCGAGCACTCTCCGAAGACCATCCCGCCCGAAATCGGGCATCGCAGCTCCTCTCCGGTGCCAACAAGGAGATGCAGGGCGTGATCTCCACGCTGAAGACCAACATGCGCATGTTCTCGTCGAAGAACGTCTCGTGGCTCGTGTCGGGCAGCGACATTGACCCTAGGGAGGTTCTCACCGAGAAGACGGCGCTCTTCCTGCACGTGCTCGACGAGGGGAGCCCCTACAACGCGATCTGCGCCATCCTCCTGAACCAGATCTACTCCTGCGTTCGGCTCGTCGCGGGCTCGAATGGCGGCAACCTCCCCCGACCCGTCACCATCGTCGGAGACGAGTGGGGGAACCTGCCGAAGGTGGAGAGCCTTCCGGGCCTGCTCAGCTTGGCAAGGAGCTACGGAATGTTCTGGATAGGCGCGTTCCAGAGCATCGCGCAGCTGAACAAGTACGGCGAGCGCAACGGGAGGCAGACGATCCTCTCGAACTGCGCCGTGAAGGTGGCGCTGAGGCTCGGCGAAGCCGAGGACAGGCGCTACTTCACCGAGCTCGTCGGCAAGACCACGAGGCACACGCTGGGCATGAGCACGAGCAAGAGCGCGTCCGGTGGCAGCAGCTCGACGAGCTACAGCGAGCACGCGGACGATCTCGTGCACCCGTGGGAGTGGACGACGCGGAGCCCCGATCTCAACGGAGCCGTGGTGGTCAAGATGGCCGAGGTAGGCGTGCCGCCCGCTCACGCCGGGACGTTCCAGACGCCCCTCGTTGACTGCACCGCCACGCCCACGAGAGGCCACTTCGGGCTCGGCTCGCGGGAGCACGAGAAGGCGAAGAAGGAAGCCTACGAAGAGCGACTGGATACGCGCGCTCTCGCCAACAGCGTGGCCGCAGGGGCCATTTGGCGCCCCAAGTGGCCCGACGAGCCCACCAGCGCTTCTGAGGACGTCTGGGACGGCCTCGCGCTCGATTAGAGGGGAGGGGAAATGACGGTCATCAAGCAGACGAGCGTGACGAGCCCCAAGCACCTCGCGCGGCTGAAGGGCTACCTCAGCTGGGACAAGGACAAGGTGCTCGCGCACGACACGATGAACATCATGGAGGAGCGCCGTTGGTTCGAGGAGATGGACGAGACGCGCGAGGCGTTCGGGCACAACAAGCCGGGCCGGAAGGGCGCGAGGTGCACTTACATGCAGCACCAAGTCCTCGCCTTCAATCCCGACGAGTGCAGCTGCAACGGGGGCCCGATGACGCCGGAGCGCTGCATGGACTACGCGCGCGACTACGTGCTCTCCCGCTACCCCGACCAGGAGGTCGTGATCGTGCTCCACTCGGAGCGCTGCAAGGGCGACGGCAGCGAGCGCTACGCAGCCCACATGGGCATCAACCGCTCGAACCTCGCGACGGGCAGGAGGCTGGACGAGGGGCCCGCCCGCAAGGCGGCTCTCGCACGTGTACGCACGGTGCGCGAGCTGGACGAGCGCTACGGGCTGCGCCAACTCGAGCGTGGTAAGGCGAACTCGCTCGCCCACGCGCGCCAGCCCTCCGAAGCCGAGCGGGACATGGCGAGGAAGGGCCATCCCGAGCGCTCAGAGAACGCCCGCGTGCGCGCCATCGTCGCCAAGCGCATCGACGAGGTGGGCAGGATGTCGAGATGCGACGATCGCCTCGGCGAGCTGTCACGGCGTCTCGCTAAGGACGGGATCACGCTCACCAAGTCGAAGCGAAACCAGCTTCAGTACCAGTTCAAGTCGAAGTCGCTCGGTCGGGTTCGGAGGATAAACGGCGCGCGGCTCGGCTTCGCGCTCAACCGTGCCACCGGACAGGTGATCCGATTCACGGCGCGCGGCGTTCGCGATGCCATGCGCCTCGCTATGGAATTAGAGCGCGAACAAGGGCGCGAGATGTAGTCCGCCCTCACGCGCCTCGCCCCGATCCGCAACAAGCGGATCGGGGCTTTTTTCTTGGCGAGAGCGACTTCGGAGCGGTTCGCCACCCCCCCGCTCAGGCGGGGCAAGAGGATTCCGTTGCACGGAATCCATATCTTGCCTCCCGCTAGGGAGGTGAGCGCAGGCGCAGTGATGGCGACCCTTGGGAGCCATCGAACGGAGCCGGAGCGAGAGCCCGAGGGGCACGATGCGGCGCAGTGATGGCGACCATGAGGAGCCATCGAACGGAGCCGCTCGCGGCCCTCGGGCGGCATGGTGCGCAACGCACACCTGCGCCTTGGTGCTGCTACCTGTGGAAGATGCTTGGCCAAAGCGATAACGCTCATAGCCCATTCGGGATGTTCGAGCAAGCTTGGAAAGGAGGGAGACGCTCCCCTCGCGATTGCCACATCGTTTGAGCATCACAGCCGAAGCCATAACCCCAGGAGAAGAGCGTCCCCCAATTCGGGCTATGACTTCGCGCATGATGCTCGGCGCCCTTGGGCGCCGTGATGTGGCTCGGCCAGTATAGAACTGCCAGCCCCGTCATCTCGGCCCACATCGCGCCTGCGGACTCGCCGTAACGGCGAAGAGGGCGCCCGCGAACCGGATGCTCCCGATCGCGTGCGCCCTCCTTGGCGATGATCTGATCTGTGAGGATGCTACTTCAGACCGTACCAGCCGACGGACTCGTACTTCCATCCGCTCTTAACGTTGGCGTTCCTCTCGGCCGTGCTCGTCGTGTAGTGGTGCGTGCCGACGCCCGTCACGTTCGGGTTGAAGAGCCTGTAGACAGGGACGCCCCTCGCGTCGTCCGAATAGAACGCGACGCCCTCGCCCTTCCATCCGCTGCGCATGCACGTCTCGTACTCGTTGAGGGTGTTGGCGTAGTGGTGGTCATGGGTGTTGGGGTTATAGAGCCTGTAGACGGGCGTGTTCGACGTGCCCGGCGCCCTCCACATGACCTCCTCGTACTTCCAGCCGCTGGCCACCATGGAGTCCCGTTCGACTTGGCTGGCCGTGTAGAGGTGCTCGCCCGTATTGGGGTTGTACATGCGGTACATGTCCACGCTCGGGGCGCTCAGCGAGGTCTCGATGCTGTAGGGGCCAGACGCCCCCATGCCTCCATTCGACACCCTGAGGTAGTGGGTTCCCGCATCGAGCGCGATGTGATAGTCCTTCTTGGACAGTTGCGCAGAGGAGTTCCACATTTCGGTTGTGTTCCAAATGTTGCTCGTGCTCTGATCGTTGTAGATCTCAAGCCTGTACCAGGGGAGTTCCGCGGTGACGGAGAGGCTGAGGATCTTTGGCGCTGGCAACGTGAAGCGATACCAGTCGCTGTCGTGGCGAACGGAGATGACCCCGGAGATGGTCTCGCCGGGAGCGAAGAGGTTCGCTTCCTTGAGCGTGTCGTTCGGCTCGGTCTCGGTCGTGGGATACGGCTCGAGGCTCGTCGCTATGGTGTAGGTGCCGCTGTCGTTCAAGTTGTAACGGTGCATCTCCAAGTAGTACGTGCCCGCATCGAGGACCATGTCGTAGCTGTCACTCCTCATTGGGATGCTGCTGCTGACTTGGCCGGCTTCCCACCAGATCATGTCCTCAAGATAACCGGTGTTATAGGGGTTCGTATGGAGATAGATGCTGTAGCTCGTCCATGAGGTCACATCCAGATGGACGGTGCCCGTCTCTGGCACCACGAGCGCGTACATATTCGATGGATGATCCCCGTCGACGATGCCCTCGATGGTGTCGCCAACCTTGACGTCCTCGATGCCCGGCTGCTCAGCGAGGGGCTCGCCCGTATCGGTGTCAGCGCCCCAAGCTACGCTCGCAGGAGCGAGCACGGCGGCGCAGATGGCGAGCACCGCCACCACGAGGAGCGTCCTCAAC
>CANRLS010000074.1 GCA_947631545.1 uncultured Atopobiaceae bacterium | reverse complement strand
CGCTTAGCTAGTTGCGGGGCCGGGCTTTCGCTCGACCCCGCTTGCGTGCTTCGGCTCGGGTTCTTCGGTGCCGTCGCGTTGTTGGCTAGGGGGCCCTCTTGCCGAGCTTCACCTCGTCGAAGTAGTCGAACGTCTCGTCGTAGTCGGAGAACCGAAGCTCGCCATTGCCTTCGAGGATGACTTCTGGGATTCCCACGCAGGGAGGCCTTTCACCCTCGCGGAGGGGAGGGTATTTGGGCTCGTAGACGGTGAAACCCCTCCACGCTCCGGCTTCCACTACGTCCGAGTAGCCGCATTCGATGGCGAGCCTTCTGGCGTCGTCCAGGCTCATTCCCCCGCCTTCCTCAGTATGTCGTCGATTATACCCTCGACCGGCTCGAGACCATCAACCCGCAGGATGCCGGGCTTGTCCCTCTTGGTCTCGACTCTTGAGAAATACCTGGCGAGGGACGCCGCGCTCGAGTACCTGTGCCCGCTCTGCGGGTCGTATAGCCTGATCCCGAACCCCGTCCGGTCCAGGCATACGATGTGCCCACTGTCCTCGTTCATCCAGGAGAACTCTATGAAGTAGCGTCCACCGTCCTCCACGGTGTCGTCGATCCACTTCAGGAGCCGGCTGACCGCCTTGTCCGTGTTCCGCTCCTCATAAGGGCCCAGGTCGCTGGGCTCTAGGTAATGAGGTCGCTTTCGGACTAAGCGCAACGGACCGGGGCCGCTTTTCACGAGCTAAAGGACGTCGCAGATGCCCGTGCGGGCGTTGCGTTTACCGTGGTAGGACGCCTTGCCAAGAGGCGTTGCGGTTACTTTGAGAAGTTACCCCCAATTGCTTCTTGGCAGGTTTCGCGATTCCGTTCGGCGAAGTAGCGAGACTGAGTCCGTCTTCTGTGGTACATTCTCGTCAGAGTGGTTCTCAATAAGCCATGGCCTTGCTTGCCATGGCGACTTCTCAGTTCCCCGTAGAGATGCGGGGAACCTGCCTTTAAAGGCCCAAAACTGACTGTTCGCCCTGAATGACGAGCTTCTCCAGGGCGGCAGGTACCACCATCGCAACCATCATCTCCTGTCTGGGAAAGGGTTGCCATGAGTGAGCGTTGCCGGTATCGCGTTGGCATTGATGTGGGGCTCTACTCGGTGGGGCTTGCCGCCATCGAAATCGATGACTCGAGCGATGACCCGCTTGAGGCGCTCCCGATGCGGGCCCTCTCGATAAAGTCTGTCATCCACGACGGCGCATTGGATCCTCAAGTCGGGCAGCAGTCCGCTGACTCCAGGAAGAGCATCTCTGGCATCGCACGGCGAACCCGACGTCTCCACGACCGTCGTCGCGAGCGCTACGAAGCGATCAACGGCTTGCTGCGTGAGTACGGATATCCCTGCGATCAAGCGATCATGATGGTGTCCGCCATGGAGCATGGCGACCCCTATCTCCCTTGGCGCGCGCGAATCGATCTTGCTGAACGCTATGAAGAGAACGACCAGCAACGCCGTCTTGCCCTCTCCATCGCGATACGACACATCGCCAGGCACCGTGGGTGGAGAAACCCCTATGCAACAGTGAAGTCAGTTATCGACCAGTCCCCAACTGCCAGCAAGTTCTACATGGAGTTCTTCGAGAAAGTCCAATGGTGGCGGTACGAGCAGGGGCTTGACCTGTATCCGGGTGTTTCGATCAGCGTCGCAGATGACGGATCGAAGGCCCTTACAGGAGTCCCCGCATGGGACGAGGAGGGCCAAGGTACAGATCGTCCAACACCCGCCGAGCTCATCGAACCGTTCCTGAGCCCGCTTCCGCAAAACCGCTTCCGCCGCGCGCCCAAAGAGGGCAATGCGGAGACTGCAACGCTGCAGATCGGGAAGCTCCATCAGAGCGATAACTGCTATGAGCTTCTGAAGATATTCGAGATGCAGCGCGTCCCAGAGGATCAGCAGCGCGCGATCCTCGATGCCGTCTTCCATCAGGTGAGCCCGAAGGATGTAGGAGCTGCGGCGCAACTTGTCGGCACCGATGACCTTCCCGGGCAGAAGCGACGTCAGCGTGCCCTCCGATCTTCACTCGAATTCCAGCGCTATCGCATCCTCTCGACCATCGCGAACCTCCGAGTCAGGAAGGACGGCACTGAACGGCCACTCGGCGATATGGAGAGGCGGAGTCTCTACGAGTATCTGACTTCCAATGAGGCGGCGAAGGTCGGCAAGGATCTCACCTGGAATGACGTGGCGGAGGTCTTGGGAATCAAGCGCCGCAGTCTTGCCGGCGTAGGCGGGCAAACAGCCGATGGTATTCCAATCTCCGCTCAACGTCCGCCTTACCTCGAGACCGAAGAGATCATTCGCAAATCAAAAATCTACAAAGATAAGCGCTTGAGGCGACTCAGGGACTGGTGGGAGGACGAGGCGACTCCTCTAGAGAAGGAATTCCTCATCGCCTTCTTCGATAACGCGGGCGTATCCGAAAAGACTCTCGATGCGAATGAGCAGCAAGCGAAGGCCAACGTCGATGTCATTCTCACAGAACTAGCGACACTCGAAGAGGATGCGCTCGATTCTCTGGACAAAATCCGCCTCGCTTCCGGTCGTGCTGCCTACAGCCTCGATTCCCTCCGAAGGCTTAACAATCGGATGCTCGAAGATGGCTTGGATCTTCACGAAGCTCGGAAAGCGGAGTTCGGGGTAGGTGACGGCTGGCATCCAGCTCCCGAAGCGCTCGGGACACCCACGGGAAATCCTGCCGTCGATCGCACGATAAAGATCGTCTCCCAATGGCTCCAAGCCTGTAAGAGGCGCTGGGGCGCTCCTGAGACGATCGCCATCGAACATGTTCGCGAGGGTTTCAAGTCAGAACGCCAGAAGCGCGAAGATACGCGGGACATGAACACCCGTCAACGAGCCAATGACAAGGTGCGCAATGAAATCGTGGAGGCTCTCGGCGAGGCCGCCGGCTCTCAAGCCAGAGGTGCGGAGAGCATACGACGCTCTGACATCCGCAAGTGGCAAGCCATACAGCGCCAGAACAACGAATGCCTCTATTGTGGGCGCCCGATCACCTTCCAGACAGCGCAGATGGACCACATCGTTCCCAGGAAGGGACCTGGGAGTTCAAACGACCTGCCCAACCTTGTGGCCACATGTGCCGACTGCAACAAGTCCAAGAGCAATACGCTCTTCTGGAGCTGGGCCACTCCCGATAAGCGAGAAGAGGCGATTGAGCGGGTCGAACATTGGACCAGGGACAGCTATTTCAAATCAGACAAGCAGTTCCGGAATTTCAAAAAGGACGTGATTTCACGACTTGAGCAGAAAGAGGAGGACGATCCGCTCGATAATCGCTCAATGGAATCCGTCGCTTGGATGGCACTGGAATTGCGAGACCAGATCGCCGGATACTTCGAGGGTGATTGGATGGCCAACCCGCAACCGGGAGACATGGATATCAGCCAGCGGGTCATGGTCTATAGAGGGTGGTTGACAGCCGAGGCACGGCGAGCCAGCGGAATCGAAGGCCAGCTTCCCTGGATTGGCGATTACAAGGCGAAGACGCGCCTCGATCGTCGCCATCATGCGGTGGATGCGAGCGTCATCGCATTCATGCGCCCTGGCGTCGCCAAGACCCTTATCGAACGCGAAGCCCTTCGTCGCGAACAGCTTGACCTTGGCCTCGATCGAGGCGCTGGAACGTATGGCGATTTCCGTGATTGGGTGGGTTCGGGCAAGAGCGATACGGAGCTCTACCTCCACTGGCGCGACGAGCAAATGGCGTGTCTCCAGAAAGTGCTCTCGGATGCGATGAACGAGGATCGCGTCATTGTTACCCAGCCACTTCGTCTGCGCCTTGGAATCGGTCGCGCTCACAAGGACACGATCAACCCGATGCTGAAAAAGAGGGTTGGCGATTCCCTTAGCGTCAGCGCGATTGATAAGGCCGAGACCCCTGCCCTCTGGGTCGCCCTCACCCGACAGCCCGACTTCGATCCGAAAACCGGATTGCCTGAGAATCCCGACCGGCGCATCCGGGTGCAGGATCGTTGGCTGAGCGCGGATGATACCATCGGCTTCATGGCCGCAACAGAAGATGAGCTCAATCGCACGATCAGCGCCGTACGCGCCAAGGTGAGGAACGGATACGTCGAAATCGGCGATACCATCCACCATGCTCGCTTCTATCGCATCCCGAAGCTGAATAGGAAGGGTGAGCAAACAGGCTGGAGCTACGCGATGCTGCGCGTATTCCAGATCGATTTGCTACGCCATGGGAAAGACGATCTGTTCAAAGTCGCGTTGCCGCCTCAGTCCATTTCGGTGAGAAACGCCAGCCCGTATTTGCGTAAAGCTCTTGTGGAAGATTCCGCAGATTATTTGGGCTGGATGGTAACTGGTGATGAGCTGCTGGTTGATCAAACTAGCAAATTGTTCTCAGAGACTGGTAACGGCAAAATCAATCTATTCATGAGAGCGTTCCCCAGTACACGAAGATTCATAGTGACAGGTTTTGTTGATAACTCTCGACTCTGCATCAGGCCTCGCTACATGGCTTCAGAGGGAATTCTGGATTTAGACTCAGATCGTCAAGGAGAATATGCAAAAGATCTGCTACGAAGAACATACGGGAACCATGATTGGAGTCGGGCGGAAATCGCCACAATTAATACAGTAATTAGTTTACGTTGCTATCTCTCCGTTGATAAGGTCTTATCAACACACCCATCAATCATTCGCAGGAATGTGCTTGGCGAAGAGCGCTGGTCTTCCTCTAACCACATGCCGACGAGTTGGAAAGTCCCATAATCGGGTTCGAAGCATCTGAAGTTGAAGGGCTAGATCATGGCCGATAACTGGCGAGTGCTCGACTTCACGGACTTCCATGGGGAGCTGCGATTCTCTAAGTCAAAGAAGGTTCTCGAGACCTACGATTCGGAGAGCGGTGAGGTGACTCGGCATGCCCTCGGCGATGTGAACATCGTCTTCATCGGTATCTATACGAGTCTCGCGCCTGCGATGATGTACCACTTCGCCAAACACGATGTGGTGGTGCTCTTCTGCGACTGGAGGGGGCTTCCCATCTGCAGCATGTATCCCTGGATCGATGCCCATGGTCGTGTGGCGGCACGTCAGCGCGCGCAAGCATCACTCAGCGCGCCACGCTCGAAGAACGCTTGGATGCGCATCATCAAGGCCAAGATCCGAGGTCAAGCAAACAACCTTAAAGTCGTTGATACCGAACAGGCTAAGAAGCTCGAAGACATATCGCGGAAAGTGAAGACGGGAGATTCAACCAACGCGGAGGGTCTCGCCGCCCGAATCTACTGGTCGACTCTGTTTGGAGACTTGACGTTCAGGAGAACTCCCGGCGAACAGACCGATTGGCGCAATTCTCTCCTGAACTACGGCTATACCCTTCTGCGCGGCAGCAGTATGCGCGCCGTTCTCTCCGCCGGATTGACTCCTGCCCTTGGCATGTACCATCGGAATCGGTCAAACCTCTTTGCGCTCGCCGATGACCTCATCGAGCCGTTCAGACCCGCTATCGATCATTCGATACAGCAGCTTTCTCCTGATTCCTCACTGGATGACAAGGGCATGCGGAAGCACCTCATGGAGGCAGTGCAGCAGCCTTTTGGCAAGAAGGGCCTCTCGGTTGCCGCAGTGATGACCGATCTGGCCCAGCAGTATGGTCGGTACGTAGAGGGTGAGGTGGAGCGATTGGAAGTACCGGTCTGGACCATTTCGTAGCTCCTAGCTACACGACCTTCAAGAATTGAGACTGAAATGCGAACAAGAAGGTTCGATCCCGTGTGGTGTGTAGTCATGTTCGATTTGCCAGTGCAGACAAAGACCGAACGGCGTGAGGCGACGAAGTTTCGAAAGCTTCTCATTGATGCCGGATACTCGATGATCCAATTCAGCGTCTACGGCAAATACTCACCAACATCTAGCAGCAACATGCAAGTTGAGCAGTTCATCAAGAGCAACTTGCCAGCGAAGGGAGAGGTGCGAATCTTCCATCTCACGGACAACCAGTGGGCTTCCGCGACAAGATTCCGCTCGAAAAAGAAGGAGCCGAACGAAGCTGCACCCGAACAATTCGTGTTGTTTTGATGGCGATT
>CANRLS010000073.1 GCA_947631545.1 uncultured Atopobiaceae bacterium | reverse complement strand
GCACTTGTAGCACCAGCCGAGCACGCCGCCGCCCTCGGCGTTCGCGGCGCGCGGCAGGTCCTTGCCCCACTTGTAGTCGGGATAGCAGGCGTAGTAGGGCAGCTCGCCCAGGACGTCGAGGTTCAGCTGGTCGCGGAGCTTGATGCGGCAGAGGTTGGCCGTCGCGTTGTGCATGGACTGGTAGACGTAGTCGCCCACGCCGGTCTTCTCGCGCTTGAGGAGCGCGGCGAGGATGCCGATGCAGAGGTGCATGCCGGAGTTGGAGTCGCCGAGGGCGGCGCCCGACTGGGTGGGGACGTTGTTCTCGCCATCGAACCAGCCGGTGGTGGCGGCGGCGCCGCCCGCGCACTGGGCGACGGGCTCGTAGGCCTTGATGTTGGAGAAGCGGCTCACCGGGTTGAAGCCCTTGATGGAGCCCATGATGAGCTTGGGGTTGAGCTTGTGGACGTCCTCCCAGCCGAAGCCGAGCTTGTCCACCGCGCCGGGGTGCAGGTTCTCGAGGAAGATGTCGGCGTCCTTGAGGAGCGCCGTGAGGATCTTCTTGCCCTCGTCGGTTGCGACGTTCAGCTCGAGCGACTTCTTGTTGGCGTTCAGCTGCAGGAAGTAGAGGCTGTCCTCGCCGGGCATGTTGTTCACCTGGCTGCGCGTGGCGTCGCCGACGCCGGGGCGCTCGATCTTGACGACGTCGGCGCCGAACCAGGCGAGCATCTGCGAGCAGGACGGGCCCGATTGCACCTGGGTCCAGTCGACGACCTTGATCCCTTCGAGCGGAGCGGTCATTTCCAAACACCTTCTTTTCTTCCCACGTCTCCCGCGAGACGCTGCGCCTGCACGGAGACGCCGCCGTGCACGAGCCACGACGGCCGTGCCCTTCAGCGTTCGTTATTCCCCGCGTTTCGCCAAAGGCTTCATCCCGTGACATATAAGAAACGTCATAACGCTTTCAACACATTTCCGAGGCCGGAGGTCCCCCTCGGGCTAGGACGAGTGTCCCTCGGGGAAGAAACGCCTTGATATGCAGCCCTGGCACGACTTTGGGAGGTTCCTATGGCTGACACAGACACCACCAACCTGACCGACGGCATGCACGTCATGGCTGACGCGCTCCTGCTGAACGGCATCAAGAGAATGTACGGGGTGGTGGGCATCCCCGTCACCGACCTCGCCCGCATCGGCCAGGGCAAGGGCATCCGCTTCATCGGCATGCGCCACGAGGCCGACGCCGGCAACGCCGCCGCGGCCGAGGGCTTCCTCACCGGCCGGCCCGGCGTCTTCCTCACCGTCTCCGCCCCCGGCTACCTGAATGGCCTCCCGCCCCTGAAGGAGGCCACGGTGAACGGCTTCCCCGTGATCATGATCAGCGGCTCCTCCACCCGCGACATCGTTGACATGAGCTCGGGCGACTACGAGGGCATGGATCAGCTGAACTACGCCAAACCCTTCTGCAAGGCCGCCTACCGCATCGACGACATCAGGGACATCGGCCTCGGCGTGGCCCGCGCCATCCGCACGGCCTGCTCCGGCCGTCCCGGCGGCGTCTACCTCGACGTCCCCGGCGAGATGATGGGCATGGCCATGGATGCCGCCGAGGCCGAGAAGACGCTCTTCAAGGTAGTCGACCCCTGTCCGGCCATGGTGCCCTCCCAGGAGTCCATCGACCGCGCCGTCGAGCTCCTGGCCTCGGCCAAGCATCCCCTCGTGGTCCTCGGCAAGGGCGCCGCGCTCGCCCAGGCCGACGACGAGGTCAAGGAGTTCTTCGAGAAGACGTCGATCCCCTACCAGCCGATGTCCATGGCCAAGGGCCTCATGCCCGACACGTCGCCGCTCTCCACGGCCTCCTGCCGCGGCCTCGCCCTCGGCTCCGCCGACGTTGTGCTCCTCATGGGCGCGCGCCTGAACTGGATGCTCAGCTTCGGTCGCGAGAAGCCCTGGAACCCGGATGTCAAGTTCATCCAGATCGACATCGAGCCCTCCGAGATCGACAACGCCCGGCCCATCGCCGCGCCGATCGTGGGCGACATGAAGAGCGCCCTCAGGCTCCTCAACGCCGCCCTAGACAAGACGCCGGTCAAGGCCTCCGACGAGTGGCTCTCGACGCTGAACGCGGCCAAGGAGAAGAACAACGCCAAGTTCGCGGCCCGCACGAGCGCGGACACCGTCCCGATGACCCACTTCAACGCGCTCGGCCGCATCAACGACGTGCTGGCCAAGTACCCCGACATCTATGTGGTGAACGAGGGCGCGAACGCCCTCGACGACTGCCGCAACATCGTGAACATCTACGAGCCGAGGCACCGCCTCGACTGCGGCACCTGGGGCGTCATGGGCGTGGGCACCGGCTACGCCATCGGCACGGCCGTCACCACCGGCGGCCAGGTGGTCTCGATCCACGGCGACAGCGCCTTCGGCTTCGACGGCATGGAGGTGGAGACGGCCTGCCGCTTCAAGCTGCCGATCGTCTTCATGGTCTTCAACAACGGCGGCATCTACAAGGGCGACTTCGAGAACATCGGCACCGACGGCGATCCCTCGCCGCTCACGCTCGACGCCGACGCCCACTATGAGAAGATGGCCGAGGCCTTCGGCGGCGTCGGCTACTATGCCACGACGCCGGACGAGCTCACGTCCATGCTGGAAGAGGCCATCGCCTCGAAGAAGACCTGCGTCATCAACGTGCAGATCGACATCCACGCCGGCAAGGAGAGCGGCCACATCGGCAACCTGAACCCCGTCCCGGTGGTGGGCCCGCTCGCCCCGAAGCCGAAGGAGTAGCGTAGCGCCACCTTTAAGGCGGTCTGCAGCCGAGCTTCAGCCCGTTAACAGAATAGACACTGAATATGCCCGCCCCCCCCCGCAACAGATGGGGAGGGGCGGGTATCCATATCTTGACGACGTCAGCAACCGGTATCCATGACGTCTCAGAGAGGTGGGGCGGAGCGGATCCAGCGGCTCAGAACCAGGCCGAGCTTTAGCGCCACGCGCACCGGGCAGGTGCGAACGAAAGGAAAGAAGGTGCGACCGTGGAAAAGATCATCATCAACGACATCATCCCGATCTTGGTCATCATGGTCCTCGGCTATTGGTTCGGAAAGATCACCTACTTCACAGACGAGCAGAGGCAGGGCTTCAACAAGCTCGTGCTGAACGTCGCGTTGCCGGCGGCGCTCTTCGTCTCCATCGTCAAGGCATCCCGCGAGATGCTCGTGGAGGACATCACGCTCACCCTCATCAGCCTCTTCGGCACGGTGGGCATGTTCTTCTTGAGCTTCATCCTCTGCCGGGCGTTCTTCAAGCACAGCATCCAGGAGGCCGCGGTCTGCGCCCTCATCGCCGGTTCGCCGACCATCGGCTTCCTCGGCTTCGCCGTGCTCGACCCCATCTACGGCAACACGGTCGATACCAACCTGGTCATCGCCATCGTCGCCATCATCGTGAACGCCATCACGATCCCCATCGGCTTCTATCTCATCAACATCGGCCTGCAGCGCGATGCGGCGATCGCCAAGCGCGCCGCGAAGAAGGCCGCTGAGGCGCCCGCGCCCGCGACCGTCGCGGCCGCCGCTCCCGCTCTCGCCGGCGCCGGTGCCGGCGGCGGCACCATCGCGGTGGACCCCAACGGGCCGCGCCCGGCCAAGGGCACCGATGAGGAGCGCGAGTGGAAGAAGCTCCACAAGGCCGAGGAGAAGATCGAGAAGGCCGAGGCCCACATGGAGAAGGTCCAGGACAAGGAGGCCGCCAAGGCCGCGTACCTGGCCAAGAAGAAGGAAGACCCCCACTACAAGAAGCCCCACAGCCAGAACGCCGAGGCCGTCATCAACGCCCTCAAGGAGCCGGTCGTGTGGTCGCCCATCCTGGCCGTCGTCCTCGTCATCCTGGGCGTGCGCGTCCCCGAGTCCTTCGACCCGAGCTTCGAGCTCATCGCCAAGGCCAACTCCGGCGTCGCCGTCCTCGCAGCGGGCCTCGCGCTCTCGACCGTGCGCTTCAGCCTCGGCGCCGAGACGCTCTGGAACACGTTCTTCCGCCTGATCTTGACGCCCGCCGTCATCCTGTTCTTCGCCATCCTCTTCGGCATGGCCAACGACGGCGACAAGCTCGGCATGCTCATCATGGCGGTGGCCCTGCCGCCCGCCTTCTCGGGCATCATCATCTCCGCGAGATACAACATCTACGTCCAAGAAGGGGCGAGCTCGGTGGCCGTCTCCACCGCTGGCTTCGCGGTCACCTCGATTCTCTGGATCTGGCTCGTCCCCATCATCCAGGCGATGTTCGTGCACTAGGATCCCACGGCCCCATCGCTTAGAGCTCGATCGAAGGGGCGCTGCCCGGCGGCAGCGCCCCTTCGCGTCGAGGTTCGACGCGCTTTCGCGAAGATCGCCCGCCTCCCTCAGGGGCGCTTCGCACCGGGCGGGACGGCGAAGGCTCTCGGATGCGCGCCGATTCGCCCATGTGGGGAAACGCCATCGCGCGAGAGCGGTACAACTAGAGGATGAGGGGAGGAGGCGCCATGGCGTTCCACGCCACCAATGGCTCGCAGATGATACGACACGTGGCGTTCGCCCTCGTGATGGGCTGCGTCGGCGCCGCCACGTCCATCGTGCTCTGCCTCTGCGTGGACGGCACCCTCTCCATCTTCATGGCGCACAACTGGCTCGCGGCGATCCTGCCCGTGACGGGCCTCGCGTCGCTCGCGCTCTACCGGCTCTTCAAGCTCGACCTCGACCTCACCACCCACAAGGTCGTCCACTACATGCGCGTGAACGAGCACATCTCACCGCTCGTGGCGCCGGGCATCCTCATCGGCACCTGCCTCTCGGTCCTCGGCGGCGCCTCGGTGGGGAAGGAGGCCGGCGCGCTCCAGATGGGGGCCTCGCTCGGGAACTTCGTGGCCAAGCCCTTCAAGCTCGACAAGGTGCTCACCTTCGAGAAGGACCGGCCGCTCGACGACTACACGGCCGCCGTGGGCATGGCGGCCACGTTCTCGGCCCTCTTCTTCTCGCCCCTCGGCGGCACGTTCCTCGTCCTCGAGCTCTGCCGCTACCGCGTCACCATCAGCAGGCACTTCCTCACGATCGTGCTCGCGAGCCTCGTGGGCGCGGCCATCGCCAAGCCCATCGGCATCGGCGACGCGCTTCCCGGCATCGCCTTCCCGGGCTTCAGCTGGCCGCTGGTGGGCAAGAGCCTCATCGTGGGCGTCTGCTGCGCGCTCGTGGGCTTCGCCTACGGCTACGCCATCGACTGGCTGCAGCGCCACACCATCGCCCTCAAGAGGAACTACTGGCTCTGGGTGGCCGTGGGCGGCTGCATCATCGCCTCCATCATGCTCGGCTTCAACTTGGGCGAGTACGGCGGCGCGGGCTCGAACCTGCTGCACCTGGCCTTCAAGGGCGAGCAGCCCGACTGGTGCTTCGTCATCAAGTCGATCCTCATCGTGCTCGCGCTCGGCTTCTGGTTCCGCGGCGGCGAGATCATGCCCACCTTGGTCACGGGCTCCCTCGTGGGCGCCGCCTGCTGCGCCATGACCGGCCCCGACGACGGCTTCTCCGCCGCCCTCGGCGTGCTCGCGTTCTTCACGGCGGTCATCCGCGCCCCGCTGGCCTCGTTCTTCATGGGCTGCGAGTTCTTCGGCTGGGAGATGTGCGTCTACATCGCCATCGCCGTGGCCGTGGCCTACTCCATCGGAGGCGACATGGGCATCTACGGCATGGGCGTGTCCTCGAGCCTCGCGCGCGTGGGCTCCCACCTGCAACAGCGCCTCGGCAAGCTCCCGGGTGGGAGCATCGTCACCCAGGCGCCGCCCACCTTCGACACCGTGGAGAAGCGCCCGAACCTCGCCGACCGCGACCTCCAGGACCACCCGATCGAGGAGCTGGAGGAGATGGAGCGCGTGTACAAGCACGCGGCGCTCGAGGCGGACGACGCGAAGATCCAAGAGGCCCTCTCAAAGGCCGGGCCCTTCGAGCGATGGGTGTACAAGGTGCATGAGGCCATCGGGGCCGTGGGCGATGCGCTCGAGGAGGGCGGCACCCAGGATCCGACCGACAGGCTCCCCGGCACCAAGGGCTAGCGAACCTCCTCTGCCGCTCTGAGGGGGGGGGACACGAGGGGGCGCTGCCGGGGCGGGCTGCCGCAAACGGAAGCCGCGGAGGGGCCTCTTTCGCGCGCCGAAGCCGCGGAGGGGCCTCTTTCGCACATAACCGGCGCCACCGAGGG
>CANRLS010000072.1 GCA_947631545.1 uncultured Atopobiaceae bacterium | reverse complement strand
TTCTGGTCGATCGTCTGCACGGGCGAGCCGCCCTGCGAATCGAAGGAGATCTGGCGGAACTCCTCCCACTCCACGTCGTGGCCGTGGCTGAAGAACCGCACCATGAAGCCCAGGGACGCGGAGACGCCCTCGGTGGTGGGGGCACCCATGATCCGGGCGCTCACGGAGGTGCCGGAGAGCGCGCCCACGGTGAGCGTGTCCTTCTGGGGCACGAGCCAATCCACCATGAAGTTCTCGCGGGAGACGTCGCTCCTCTCGCCGAGGGTGGCCCAGGCCACCTCCTCCATGAGCGCGATCTGGTTGTTCGAGGTGCGGACACCGTTGATGAAGACCTCCTCCTGGATGCCCTCGAAGTTGAAGAGCTCCTCCAGGAAGGGAAGGTTCAGCATGCCGAGCGCCAGGTAGTCGGGCTGCATGAGCTCCACGTCCACGATCTGGAGGCCGTCTTCGGTGGTGCCGTTGAAGCTGAGCGTGGCGATGGTGCCCGTCTCTTCGGGAGAGAGGGTGCCGTTCACGATGGGGAGCTTCTCGTCCACCGCGTCCCGCATCTGCGCCTCCTGGCGCTGGCGGATCGCCTCGAAGAGCACCGCGGTGTCGTAGCGGTCCTTCTGCTCGGCGTTGAGCTTGTTGTTGTAGATATCGCGCGCCGTGGCGAGGGTCTCCTCGTCCCTCAGGCCCTCCGCGCTGGCGGTGAGACCCTCGAGGATGGTGAGGTAGCTCGTCCACGTGGCCTCGAACGCGAGGTCGCGCGCGGGCATGGTCTGAGGCACCACCGTGCCGTCGGCGGCCTCGCCGCCGGCGAGCTTCCAGCCGTCGAAGCGATAGCCCGGACGCTCGGGGGAAAGCGCCGTCACGGCGGAGCCGAACGTCACCTTCTGGACGATGGGGTCCTTGCCCTCCCAGAGGTTCCAGGTGATGGTGTAGGTGGAGGGCTTCCATGTGGCGCTGAAGGCGAGCTCGCCCGTCGTGCCGGCGGGGATGACGCCGCCCTCCACGCGGTAGGCGCTCGCGCCCTCGACCTTCCAGTCGGTGAAGTCGTGGCCCGTCTTCACGGGCTTGGCGAGCTCCACGCGATCCTCCACCGTGTAGGTGGCGGGATGGGTCTGGGGCGCGCTCTCGGCGGCCCAGTCGCCACCCTCGAGCTCGTAGGTGAGCGTATAGGGGATGGCCTTCCAGACGGCCCGGTAGGCGGCGTCCGCCGTCACGGCCCGCGCCGTGAGCGCAGCGGTATCGATGGGCGCCTGGCCGGGCTCGTCCACGCTCACCCAGCCCGCGAGCTCAAAGCCCACGCGCTCGAGCGCGGGGAGGTTCCCCAGCGTCGCGCCATGCTCCACCGTGCGGGCGAGATTCGCGCCGACGCCGCTCCCCGCGAAGGTCCCCTCGGCGGGGTCGAGCGTCACGGTGTAGGTGGCGAGCCTCCACTTGGCGGTGAAGATGAGGGTGCCGGTGGTGCCCGTCTCGACGCGCGCTGGATTCTCGAGCTCGGCGTTGGAGTTCCGCTGCCAGCCGAGGAATGTGTAGCCGGGCCTCATGGGCGTAGGCAGCTCGAATGAGGGCGTGTCGACGGTGTAGCTGCTGGCGGGGGCATTCGTGCCCTCGGGCCACGTGCCGTCGTCGAGGCGGTACTCGATCTTGTAGTTGTCGCGAGTCCACTCGGGCGTGAGCGTCACGTCGTGGTCAACCTTCACCACGGAGTCCTTGTTCACGATGTTCTTTTTGCCGTCGTCGGCCGTGAACTCCCAGTCGCTGTAGGTGAAGCCGAGCTTGGTGGCGGTGGGCATGGGGCCGAACGGCTCGTCGAAGGTGGCATCCACGGTGTAGGTGGGCACGTCGAGCTCGTGGCCGTTGAAGAGCAGGGCTTCGCCCTCGTCGGCATTCACCTGGTAGGTGACCTTGACGGTCTTGGCCTTCCAGGTGGCCGTGAAGGTGAGGTCGCCGTAGGCGCCCTTGGGCACCACGTTGCCCTCGACCATCGCGACGCTCTCGGCCACGTCGCCCGTGACCTTCCAGCCGGTGAAGTCGTAGCCGGTGCGCTCGCCGGGCTCCTCAACGGTGAAGCCCGTGGAGGCGTTGTAGGTGCTGTAGGGGCGGGTCTGCCCGTTCCCCAGCTCGTAGCTGATCGTGTAGGCGATGGGCTTCCAGCGAGCGACGAGGCGCGTGGCGGCCGTGACGTTCTCGAGCCTCACCACCTTGTTGCCCGCGCCGTTCACGAACCAGCCGTCGAACTTGTAGCCGGGGCGCGTGGGCTCGGTGGGCCAGGGAGAGACGCTCTCGCCGTAGGTCACGAAGCGCTCCGCTAAGGAGCCGCCCTCCACCGTGCCGCCATCCGCATCGAAGGTGACGGCGAGCGACTTCTTGGCGAGGCCGCTCGTGGCGTCGGTGAGCGCCTTGGCGGCGGCGTCCACTTTACCCTGCATGCCCGTGCCCAGCTCGCCCGCGAGGAGCGCTTCGGCGCCCTTGATGGCGGTCTGGAGCGCCGACCACGTGCCCTCGGTGTAGGGGGCGGGATCGGTGATGGCCTTCGCAGCGTCGAGCGCGGCCTTGAGAACGTCCGTCTTGGCGCCCGACCAGACGATCTCCTTGGTGGCGGGGTCGATGGTGTAGGTGTAGTCGGGCCTGTTCAGCTTGAGAGCGAAGTACTGGGTCTGTTTCGTGCCCTTGGCTGTGATCCCAGAGCCCGTCACGCTCACGGCCTCGTCTACGGCGACGGTCGTCGTGCCGTCTCCCCACGTGGCAGCGGCACTGCCGGGCTTCACGGAATCGCCCGCGAGGTTGACAGTGCCCGCCAAGCTCCCGTTGTTGACAAGTTCCGAAGAGCCATCGAGCGTGAGGGTGGCCGCGCCGGTCCCCGAGGCGTACCTCTTGTTCGAATACGGGTCTTTCCATGTCTCGTCGCAGAACACGAGGGACTTGCCCGAAGCCACATCGACCGTCGCGCCATACGCGTTCACGTGGGCACCCGGCAGGAACTTGAAGCTCTCCGTAAAACCATACGTGCCGTCGTGCAGGTTGAAGTCGTAGGTTCCCGGCCACGGGTAGATGAAGGTGCTCGTTTTGAGGGTCATTGAAATCAGATTGCCCGCAATGTTCAGCTTGAGGCTTGAACCCTTGAAATCTGCGCCGCCCCGGATCGTGTAGGTCTCCTTGCCCGTCGCGGCATCGAAGGTCTTCTCCGCATAGGCGCCCTCATGGAGCGCGATGAGGGCATCGCTTGGCCCGACCTGCTTGAAGTTCGCATGGTTGAACTGCGCGGAGATGAACGAGACCTTATCGGTGTAGATGACGACCGAGGGCTCATACACAGCACCGCTGTTGATGCGCATCGCGCTTTCGATCGTGTGGCTGCCGTACTCGTTGATCGGATATACATTGATGTCGTTCATAGCGAGACCGTAGCTGCCGCCACGCCAGTTCTTCACCGCGAACAGGTCGCGCACGGTGCTGCCGGACTCCGCGACGACCGTGCCGCTGCCAACGGTCTTTCCCTGCGAGTCGAAGGTGCCGCCGCTCCTCACGGAAACGGTACCCTCCAAATTCAGCTGCCCGTAGCCGCCGCTGATCGTCTGGTCGTAGGTTGTGGTGTTGGGCACGCCCACCACGGCGTTCACGAGCATCGTGCCCTCGATGGAGAGGGTTGCGCCCGAAGACACGGTGAGGGCGCGATACAGGCTCGGTGCCGGTTTCGCATTGACGGCCCCATTCGGGGCGTGGCCGTCCACGTATCCTGGATCGTCGTCCTTGCAGGGGACGAGCAGCGCCACGCCCGCAGGAACGGTCGCCGACTCACCCAGCGTCGCGTCCTTGTCCAGGCGAATGAATTTGTTCTTGTACTTACTCGTATCAACGTGTAGAGATGAGGCATCCAAGGCCTCTTTGAGACCTGCAAACGATTCCGAGCGATCGATCCAACCGTACTTAGCTCCACCGAAATGATTTGTACCTGTCTGTGCGTACTCCTGATAGGTATAGGTGACCACGTCACCCGTATTCGCGATGGTGGCGGGCTCTTCGGTGGCGATGGGCGCGATGCCGGAATCGGCCTCCTCGGGCGCATCGCCCGAAGGATCGGCATCGGCCACGCCGTCGGCGAGGGACTGCCCGTCGTCGGCATCGGCCACGATGGTCGGATCGCCATCGGCCTCCTCGCCATCGGCGAGCACGTCGGCCGTGCCTGACGCGGCATCCGCGCCATCGGCGGGATCGTCGTCCTGGGTGGCCAGCGTCTCGGCGTAGGAGACGGCAGCGTTCCCCAAAGCCTCGCCGGCTTCGGCGTAGGCAAGGGCGGGAACCATTTCGAAAAGCATGACGAAGGTGAGAACGAACGCGAGGAAACGCTCGAACAGTTTACGCATGGCGCTCTTTCTAACGGCAGGTTTCGCGGCGGGGGGTCCGCACGCCTGTCAGGTGAGAAGCTAGCACATCATAGGGAGGGGCGCGGGGGGTTCAAGGGAGCTTTCAGGGCAGATGCCGCGCGTTCACAAAAAGCCTATGACTATGCAGATGACGTGGAGGTTTCCTCGGTCGCGGGGCGCGGCGCGAGGCGCACGTGCCCGCTCCTCACATCTACAGGCATGGAACTGGGGCGCTTCCCGCAGGGAAAGCGCCCCAGCCCGGAATTGCCCCGTCCGCGCTAGTCGTCCACCCAGGCGGCGCTCCAGTAGCGGCCCTCCCGCTTCCAGCCGAGGCCGCCGAGCACGTCGTACTCGTGGGCGTCGGCGGTGTAGAGGTGGCTGCCCGCGCCACCCTTCCCCGTCATGTTGGGATTCCAGAGGCGCCAGACAGGCCTCGCCCCCTCGGCATCCTCGGCGCTCGCGAAGGCGACGCCCTCGAACCGCCAGCCGGCGTCCCTCAGGCCGTCCACCTCCGTGGGCATCATCGTGAGGAGGTGGTCTCCGTTCGAGGGGTTGTACATGCGGAACACGAGGCCCTCGACCGTGCCGTCCCGCGCGAGCTCGAGGGCGCTCGCGGCGGGCACGTTGGCCTTGGGCTGCCAGGAGGCGATGCCCTCCTTGTCCCAGCCGAGGCCGCCGAGCACGTCGCGCTCGTGGGCGTCGGAGGTGAGCAGGTGCTCGCCGGTGTTGGGGTTGTAGAGCCGGTAGACCGCGACGAGGCCCTCGTGGGGGTCGGCGGGCGCCTCGGGCGCGGCGCGGAAGGCGAAGGTGAAGGTCACGGCGTCGCCCCTCGGGGACTCGGCGAGGAGCTTGTAGGACTCGCCAATGAGGACGTCGCCCGCGGTGTCGGCTCTGTCGTCGGACGAGGGCTCGTCCGCAAGGGCCTGCGCCCGGGCACCCGCGGGGGCGAGGCCGAGCTTGGCGAGGATGCGGGCGAGCCCGTCCTCGGGGAGCCTGCCGTCCTTCAGCTCCACCCTCACCTCGGGCGGGTTCCCGGTGACGGTGGAGACGCGAGAGACCGCCTCGGGGCTCTTGGCCACGGACGAGAGGAAGGAGCCGATGACGGACCCGGCGACGTCGGCGGCGGGCTTTTCCTGCGCCTCGTCGGCGAGGGTGACCGTCCAGGTGACGGCGTCGGCGTCGGTGACGGTGGCGGCGACCTCGACGGGAGCAGCCTCCTCGCCGCCGGCATCGTTCAGCTCGACGCGGCCGGGCTCCGCGGCCTCGACGATGGAGGCGGCCTCGGGCTCGAGCTCTGACGTGTCGGGCGCGGCCGTGGGGCTCGACGGCGCGACGGGCGGCTCCCAGGAGCAGGCGAAGGAGAGCGTGAGCCTCACGCTGACGCCCGCGTGGAAGCCGGTGCCGGAGACGGTGAGCGTGGCGGACTTGCCGGCGAGGTCGGCGCCGGTCGCGCCGTCCCCGCCCGCGGCCGCCACGAGGCCGAGCGCCTCGGCGAGCTTGCGGACGTCATAGCCGGTGGGCTCGTTCTCGAGCTTGACCTCGTAGGCGCCCTCGCCCGTTCCGGCCGAGACGGTGCCCACCATGTCGTTGTCGCGGTAGAGCGCCTCGAGGAGCGCCTTCACGACGTCCTCGACGGCCTCGACCGCGGGATCGCCGGACCGCCTCTCGTCCGCCAGGTCGACGTCGAGGGCGATGGTCGTCTCGTCCAGAGTCGCCTTGGCCGCCATGCCCTCGAGCGCGTCGGCCTTGTTGGCCGCGGACCTCACGGCCCTGGCCAGCTCCTCCTCGGGGTGGAAGTCGCTCTCGGCGCCGTCCCAGAGGACCTCGCCGCGGTCGCTGATCTCGTACTCGTGGTCGGGGCAGTCGATCTCGAGCCCGTGGTCG
>CANRLS010000071.1 GCA_947631545.1 uncultured Atopobiaceae bacterium | reverse complement strand
TTATACCAATCCCCCGGGGTTCCATACGGCGCCCATCGTTTTCCGTGTTCGTAAAACCGCTGCTAGACCGTGCTGCCGATTCAGCAATCGGTGAGCGGTAGCGAAAGACCCGATCCCGCCCGCGCGCATCGCGATGCGGGGCGGAGCGCCAGGGCCACGCGAAGGCATGGCGAGCTGGCGGCCCGAGGGCGCGCACGCGCGGGGCATCGAACGCGGCGCCGCTTTGGCGCCGTCAGTCGGCGACGGAAGGGGTCTCGGTGCCGAGCTCCGGATAGCTCCACTGGTCGATGAGGTGGCCGGCGGGGCCGTTCAGGCGCACGGTGCAGACGAGCGGCTGGCCGGCGAGCGTCTGGTAGAGGCAGGCGTAGTAGATGGCGATCCTCGCCGCGCGCTCGCCCTGGTCGCCGGGGTCGTCCACGCGCGAGGTGAACGTGATGTTGTCGAAGTCGTCGTCCATCGTCACCCGCGAGATGCTCTCGAAGCCCTCGCCGCCGCAGATGCTCTCGATGACCTCCTCGGTGGCGGCCCGGTCGTCCTCGATGAACTGCTCGTAATCGGCGTCGTTCATGGTGACGGCGTAGGAGCCGTCGGCGTTCCGCTCCACATCGAAGCCGCCGATCTTGGCGAGGCCGTCCTCGATGGCCTCGGGGCTCTGATCGCCGAAGTACTCGGCCGGGATCGAGAAGCGGCGGCCCGTGGTGACGGAGGGGGCCGAGCTTATGGCGGCCGTGGGATCGCAGCCGCAAAGGAGCGGCGCCACCGCGAGCCCGAGGGCGAGGAAGAGGGCGGTGAACGCCCGTCCGGCACCGCATCTGCGCCCTCGCGCCATCCGATCCCCCCCTGCTCGCTCGCCACTCGCCCTGAGCCGCGAGGCGGTGCCGCGCACGCCTCGCCATATCCCGGTTCCCTCTACAATAGCCGCTGGATGGCGGCGTGAGCCGTGAGAGCGAAATCGACCTTCGATTCCGGAGAGAGCCATGAATCCCACGAGCGATCCCAAACCCACCGCCCCCGACGTTGAGACCGCGACGGCTGCCGACGGAAGCGGCGCCTCGCCCTTGGCGCCCAAGGATGCCGACGTCCTCGCCGCCGAGACGATGGAGGAGCTCAGGGCAGAGCGCGACGCGCTCTCCGAGCAGATCGACGCCAACGAGGAGATGCACAAGGGCCTCGTGGCCCAGCGGCGCGCCATCGATGCGGCCATCCGCAACAAGAATATCGACGGCGTGGCGACCGAGCTCCTCGGCCCCGTGCCCGACCTGGCGCCGGTGACGGGCGTCAAGACCCCCGAGGAGACCTGTCCCAAGATCAGCTTCCTCGGCAGGGAGCTCCCCTCCAAGACCGTCATCTACGGCTTCCTCTGCCTCTTGGTGGGGCTCTTCCTATTCCCGCTCTTCGGCTTCGTGGTCTTCCGAACCATCATGGGGATCTCACAGGGGTCCTTCGACGGCGAGAACATGGTGGCCACGATCGTCTTCTTCATGATCTACGGCGCGCTCATCCTCATCTGCGGGGCGGGCTTCGTGCTCCTGGGCGTGCGCATGCTCGTGGACGACAAGAAGAACCGCTTGAGGCTCACGAACGCCCTCATCCTGCTCATGATCGCGGTCTTCGTGAGCCACCTGCTCGTCTACGGCGTGGGCAACATGCTCGTGGTCTACGGCTTCATGCTGGCGCTCCTCGTGCTCGTGCACGGCTACTTCGAGCCCCTGATCGCGCTCGAGCGCTACAACGAGATCACCGACGACAAGACCCTCAGGCAGATGCTCAAGAAGGACGACGTCGAGCGCTACACCATACCCGGCAAGCGCCCGGGCAAGGGCTACATCACGCTCGACTTCTTCAACCTGTTCTGGATCTTCACCATCTGCTCGTTCCTCGGCCTCATCATCGAGACCATCTGGCACGTGACGGTGGTGGATCCGGGCGTCTACCAGGATCGCGCCGGCATGCTCTGGGGGCCGCTCTCCCCCATCTACGGCTTCGGCGGCGGCCTCATGACGATCTTCCTCAACCGCCTGCACGACAAGCCCATCTGGGTGACGTTCATCGTCTCGGCCATCGTGGGCGGGGCCTTCGAGTACTTCACCAGCTGGTACCTGCAGTACGCCTTCGGCATCACAGCCTGGGACTACTCGGGCACGTTCCTCAACATCGACGGGCGCACGAATTTCATGTTCATGTGCATGTGGGGCGTGCTCGGCTGCGTCTGGGTGAGGCTGCTCCTGCCGATCATGCTCTACTTCATGAAGAAGATCCCCTGGAAGTGGAAGTACACGCTCACGGCCATCTTCGCCGTGTTCGTGATCTTCGACGGGATCATGACCACGGTGACCCTCGATTGCTGGTACCTGCGCGAGGACGGGGTGCCCGTGCAGGGGCTCGTGGAGGACTTCTGCGCCGAGCACTTCGACAACAAGTTCATGGAGGAGCGCTTCCAGTCGATGACCATGAACGTGGACTCCGCCGCCCGCTCGGACGCCAAGATCGAGCACGAGAACCCGGCCTCGAGCAAGGTCTAGGCGCCCGCGACGGTTGGCGAGCTAGACTGGCCGAATCGCATGGCCGAGCCGCTTCCCGCGCTCGGCCGAGGGCCGCGAGAGGGGGTGCGCCATGGATGCCGCCGGCGTGGTGGGGAGGCTCGTGAGCTCGAGGCTCACCGATAACCCCCGGACGGCGAGGCGCCTTCTGGAGGCGGCCTACACCTACGTGAACCTGGCCGGCAAGGTCGCGCCCAGGGAGGGCGGGATCGGCGCCGCCATCTCGCGCTTCAACGGCTCGGTGGCCAAGGGGATCGTCGATTCGTTCCGCCACCCGGAGCGGGCCGCCATCGTGAACGTCTTCATGCCCTGCGAGCTGTTGCACGCGCTCGGCGTGACGCCGATGTTTCCCGAGGGGATCAGCGTCTACGTGGCCTGCACGCGCTGTCCGGAGTGCTTCTGCGAGGCGGCCGAGAGCCGGGGCATCCCCGAGAGCTTCTGCAGCTACCACAAGCTCATGCTCGGCATGAGCGCGACGGAGGTCATGCCGTCGCCCGCCATGGTGGTGAACACGACCCTCGCCTGCGACGCGAACCAGGTCTCGTTCCGCGCCATCGCCGAGGGCCTGGGGCGCGAGGGCGCGAGCGGCGGCGATGCGGGCGTGCCCCATGTGGTGATCGACGTGCCCGAGGCCGTCGACGGGGCCACCGTGGCCTACGTGGCGGCCCAGCTTCGCGACCTCGCGGCGCAGCTGGAGCGAACCTTCGGCAGGGAGCTCTCGATGGAGGCGCTCAAGGCGGCCTGCCGGCGCTCGAAGCAGACGCTCGCGAACGTGCGCGAGTTCGCGAGGCGACGGGGCGAGGCGACGCTCCCCATGACGCTCACGGGCGAGCTCTGCGTGCTCATCGCCACCCACATCATGCTCGGATCGCCCGAGGCGCTGCGGTTCTCGTGGGAGCTCCTGCGCGAGCTCGCCGGCGCGCCCGCCGCGAGCGAGGGCGACGTGCCGCGCGTCTTCTGGGTGCACACGCTCCCCAACTGGCAGAAGGCCATGGTGGAGATGTTCGACGACGCCTGTCGGGCCGAGCTCGTGGGAAACGACATGGCCTACGACGCGCTCGGCGCCCTGGACGAGCTCGACCCGGAGGATCCCTTCGACTTCATGGCGAGGCGGCTCGTGGCCAACTCCGCCAACGGGCGCTCGGAGCGAAGGATCGACGCGGCCCTCGCCGAGGCCCTCGCGGCCCGCGCGGACGGGGTCGTCATCTTCGGCCACTGGGGCTGCAAGCAGACGCAGGGCCTCGCGCAGCTGGGACGGCGCGCCTTCGAGGCCCACGGCCTCCCCACGCTCGTGCTCGACGGCGACGGCTGCGACCCCAGGAACGTGAGCGACGGCCAGATGGTCACCCGCGTGGCGGCGTTCCTCGAGCAGCTGGAGGACGGGCGCGAGGCGGAACCGCTCTCGGCCTAGTCGGCCAGCGACGCAGTGGCACGACGTCGCAGGTCTTACGTGCGAGGCGCCCTGGGGCGCCCGAGATTGCGGGGGTCTCGACGGCGTAGCGTACTTCGCTACGTGAGCCGGCGAGATCCACGCGAGATGGGGCGCATCCAGGGTGCCGCAGCGCGAGGCGTTCACCGGTGCCCCAAATGCACGGGAACGCAGGGCCGTGGCGTGCTTGGCACGCGAGAACCTGCGCTCGCGCGCAGATGGGGTGGCGGGGGACGCCGCAGCCGGCCTAGCGATAATACCTGTTCAACCAGCGCGTCTTGGACAGCGAGAAGACGTCCTTGTCCTTGTGGCCGAGGGGCGTGTCCATGGTGTCGGTGTAGCGATAGCGCATGCCGAGCTTCTGCACCACGCGCTTGGAGCGCTCGTTGGAGGAGAAGACCGTCGCCCACACGCGCGAGAGGCCGAGGTCCTCGTAGGCGTGGCGCAGCATCTCGTTGGCCGCCTCGGGCATGAGCCCGTGGCCCCAGAGCTTGTAGGCGAGCCAATAGCCGAGCTCGGCCTCGTTGCCCTCGGCAACGGACGAGAGCCTGGGGCCCTTGAGGCTGATCGAGCCCACCGGCGCATCGGGATGCGAGCCGCCCTTGAGCGTGATGGCGAAGGTGTTGGGCTGCATGAGGATGGAGTGGATGATCGAGAGGGACTCCTCCGCATTCCTGTGGGGCTCCCAGCCGGCCATGGGGCCGATGCGCGGGTTCTTGGCATGGAGGTAGAGCGCCTCGGCGTCGTCCTCACGCCACGGGCGAAGCACCAGATGCTCGGTGGTGAGGATCGTTCCTTCTTCTGCCATGGCTCGCCCCTTCCGCTCGGGCTCGGGCGTTCGCCTCTATCCTACCAAGCGCTTCGTCGCGCACGGCGCGCGCTCGTGACGCCGCTTCTCGAACGGCGTCGAACGACGGCACCGTTGACCGTTCAATCAGGGAATACTGGGGAGCAGGACGTGCGGAAGCGGGAGCCGATGGGTTCGCGGCGGGCGAAGGGCCGGCTTCGAAGTCCACGGCACGCACGGGAGCCGAAGGAGCACCCATGAACATCATGGACGCCATCGCCGAGCGCCATTCGGTGCGGAGCTTCAAGGACGATCGCATCCCCCATGAGGTCTGGGATGCGCTCGACAGGAAGATCGACGCGGTGAACCGCGAGAGCGGGCTCTCCTTCAGGCTCGTCTGCGACGACCCGGCGGCCTTCGACAGCCGCCTCGCCAAGTACGGGCGCTTCGAGAACGTGCGGAACTTCATCGTCTGCGCCGGGCCCAAGCTGCCCGACCTCGAGGAGCGCGTGGGCTATTGGGGCGAGGGGCTCGTGCTGGAGGCCCAGATCCTCGGGCTCAACACCTGCTGGGTGGGCCTCACCTTCTCGCGCTCCGCCGCCAAGCGGCTCCTGAAGGGCGACGAGCGCCTCGTGTGCGTCATCGCGATCGGCTACGGCGCCACCCAGGGCGCGAGCCATCCGGTGAAGTCGGTGGACGAGCTCAGCCATGTGGTGGGCGAGGCGCCCACGTGGTTCAAGCGGGGGATGTGGGCGGCGCAGCTCGCCCCCACCGCGCTCAACCAGCAGCGCTTCCTCATCGCCTACGAGGACGGCATCGTGCGCGCCACGTCGAAGGGCGGCCCGTTCTCGGACCTCGACCTCGGCATCGTGAAGCGCCACTTCGAGATCGGCGCCGGCAAGGAGAACGTCGCCTGGGCGTAGGGCGATGCCCCTCCCCAGACCCCGACAGGTCGCAGGGCGCTTCGATGCGGGTTTTCGGTGCACCGCCAAGCGCCGTCCCGGCGCACGGTTATGATTGACCTCACCGAATGGGCCCGCGCGCGGGGAGGTCGCTGTGATTCGCATCCTGGTCGACGGATCGGCCGACTTCACCGCCGAGGAATGCGCGGAGCGGGGCATGCTCCGCGTGCCCATCCCCACCATCCTCGACGGCATCGACTACGCCGACCTCCCCTTCGACGACTTCTACACGGCCATGGCGGCCACCAAGAGCTTCCCGCTCACCTCGCAGGTGACGCCCCAGGGCTTCGTCGAGCCCTTCGAGCGGGCCCTCGACGCCGGCGACGAGGTGATCGCCCTCGTGCTCTCGTCGGCGCTCTCGGGCACCTACCAGAACGCCCTCATGGCGAAGGAGATCGTGGGTTCCGGCAAGATCCACGTCATCGATACGCGCCACTCCACCCATGCCATCAGGATCATGGTGGACTACGCCGAGCGGCTCATCGCCGAGGGCAAGTCGGCCGACGAGGTCGAGCACGCCATCAAGCACCTGCGGCCCCGCGTGCGCATCATCGCCGGCATCGACGACCTCGAGTACATGGCGCGCGGCGGGCGCATCTCGCGCTACGTGGCCACCATCGGCGACATCGCGCACATCAAGCCCGTCATCACGTTCTCCCAGAGGGGCGCCATCGAGGTGCTCGGCAAGTCGCTCGGCATCGGCAAGGCCATCAGCCAGGTGTCGCGGCTCATCAAGGACCGGGG
>CANRLS010000070.1 GCA_947631545.1 uncultured Atopobiaceae bacterium | reverse complement strand
GCATCTGGAGCGCGTGCTCGTGTTCTGCAGGACCAAGACGCGGGTCGACCAGGTGTCGGAATCGCTCAAGCGCGCCGGGCTCACCGTGGGCGTCATGCACGCGGATCGTCCGCAGAGGGCCCGCGAGCGTGCCCTCGAGCGCTTCCGCGAGGGCAAGGTGAACGTGCTCGTGGCCACCGACGTCATGAGCCGAGGCATCGACGTCAGCGGCATCGACGCCGTGGTGAACTACGACGTGCCGCTCGACCCAGAGGATTACGTGCACCGCATCGGCCGCACCGGGCGCGCCGGCGCCGTGGGCCACGCGTACACCTTCGTGGCGCCCGACGAGGTGGGGGCCCTTCGCGAGATCGAGTACTTCACGGGCAAGCTCGTGCCCGTCGAGGACCTTGAGGGGTTCAACTACAGCGCCGGTCGCATCGTGCCCAACGAGCGCCGCTCCGCCGTGAAGCCCAAGCGCACGATGTTCAGCGGGTCGCGCTCTCGCGGCCGCGGCCCTGCCGGCGGCAGGTACGGTCGCCATACGTAGTTCCGCGCGCGATCGGTGCGGCTCGCACCGCGCACAGGCGAATCTCGCCACAGAGAGGGCGATCCCGGCCGAGCCGAGATCGCCCTCCCGTTTGCCGTTCGATCCGTGCCTAGCGGTAGAACTCCTTGCGAACGATGAGCAGGCCGACGATGAAGCAGCCGATGCCCGCGCCGAGTAGGCCGAGGATGGAGGGGAGCCACGGCGTGTCGTCGCCCGTCTGCGGCACCGCGGTCTTAGGGGCCTGGGTTGCGGACTCGCCCTGCGGTGCGGCATCGCCGCCGGTCACGGGCGCCGTCGTCCCATCGGTGTGCTCCCGGGAATCGGCATGGGGCACATCCTCGCCGGTTCCGCCGTCGGCATCCGCAGACGAGGATCCCTCCCCGGCAGCGCCGCCGCCGTTCGATCCCGTCGCCCCTTCGCCTGTGCCTGGCCCGGTGCCCTCCTCGCCGCCGTCGGCGGTGCCGGGCTCGCTCTGGGTGCCGTCGCCGTCAGCCGCATCGCCGGTGCCCGGCGCGTCGCTCCCGTCCAGAGCGCCGTCGTCCGCCGCCGGAGGCACGGTGCCTTCGTCTCCGGCACCGGGATCATCCTCGGCAGCGCCGTCGGACGTCGGCCCGCCTGCGTTCCCGTTCCCTCCGGACTCGTCCTCCTCCGCCTTCGCCGCGCCGCAGACGACGCAGGTGCCGTCCTCGGCGAAGCTGTGGCCGAGGGGCATGAGCTGCTCGTAGCTCACGAGGAACCGCTCGCCGCAGGCGCTGCAGGTTCCGTAGACGACCTCATGGCCCGGGCGGTCGCAGGTGGGATCCTTGACGACGACCTCCAGCTCTCCCTCATCGCCCTGGCCGTCATCCGCCCCGCCGGGAGCCATCTGGCCGTCGAAGCTGGGCTCTTCACCAAAGCCCATGCCGGGGCTCGCCTGGGCGCCGTCGGGAACGGCGCCGTTCCCTTCGACCGGCACGTCCACGATGTGCCCCGTGGCGGGCACGCTCCGGAACTCCTGGAGTCCGCAGGCATCGCAGGTCCTCGATTCCAGCCCGTCCTCGGTGCAGCTCGCCTCCCTGCCTTCGACAGTCTCCCAGGAGCGCCAGCTGTGGTTCGCCTCGTCCACGCCCTTCAGCTCCACGAGCCCGCAGGTCTTGCAGGTGCGTCGCTGCGCGTCGACATCGAAGCAGGGAGCGGTGCCATCGGCGTTCTCGGGCGCCTCGGCACCCGAAAGCGGCTCCCACTCGCCGAAGTCATGGCCCGTTGCGGCGATCTCCTCGCGCACGGTCTCGAGCTCGATCTTGCAGTCCACGCACTTGTAGCCGATGAGGCGGTAGCCCGGCGTCGTGCAGGTGGCGGCCTGCTCCTCGAGCACCTCGCCCTTGTCGGCGCCATGGCTCCACTTGGCGTAGAGGGTCGTCGTGCCCTCGTGGGTGCCCGCCTCGATGACGGCGATGGGCTCGCCGGAGAAGTCGCTCTTCTCGTACCATCCCTCGAAGGTGAACCCGTTCCGCACCGGCGTTGCCAGCGCCACCCGATCCGTGATGGCGCGATGCGTCTGGACGCCCGCCGGGAGCGTGCCCCCGTTGGGCCGGTAGTTGATCCAGTACTTGCCGCTCGCCCACTTGGCGTAGAAGACCTGCTCGCCCTCGGCATCGGCCGGGATGCTCTTGACCGAGGAGCCGGTGAGCGCCGGATCCCTGAACCACCCGACGAAGACCTCCCCGGCCTTGGCGACGTTGGTGGGCAGGTAGGTGACGGCGCCGCGGACGTAGCTCGTGACGGTGGCGCCCACCACCGTGCCGCCATTGGCCTCGAGCCTGACGTCGCCGCCCTTGGCGACGATGATGTTCCCCGCGGTGGCGGGAGCCCCCTCGGCTGCGCCCTGGGGCGCCCACTCGAGCGCGGCGCCCTCCCCCGACTGGACGAGGCTCACGTGCTCGGAGAAGGCGCTGGCGTCGAAGCCCTCGATGGCGAGCACCGGTTCCGGGCGGCCGAGCTCCACGACCTCGACGGCGAGCGGCGCCGGCCACTCGTCGTGGACGGTCACCGTGCTGGCGCCGGCCACGGAGAGGGCGCCCGTGACGGCCGTGCCGCCCGCATCGGTGCTGAAGGTCGTGGCGATCCTGCGAACGTTGTCCCTGCAGTCCTCGAGGTCGGCGTTCAGGTGCAGCAGCCCTTCGTCGAGGCGGATGGCGGCGCGACCGTCCCCTGCGGCCTCGAGATCGCAGTCGCCGAGGTAGATGAGGCTGTTCGCGCCGTTGGCCACGTAGAGGGCGTCGCCGGCCGCGCTCGCGCGGTTGCCTTCGATGACGGCGCGCCGGGAGGCCCCGTCCCCGTCGGCCTTGGCGTCGTCGATCGTCATCTGCCGGTTGCCGAGGCGCGCGTCGATGCCGCCGCCGAACTTGGCGGCGTTGGCCGTGATGGAGCAACCGAGCACCTGGGTGAATCCCTCGAGGGAGATGGCCCCGCCGCGGACGCCGGTGTTGCCCGTGAAATCGCAGCGCTTGAGCTCGAAGACGCCGCCCGAGTAGTTGCGGATCGCGCCGCCCTCGTCGGTGGCGGTGTTGCCGCTGAAGCTGCAGTCCGAGATCGCGAGCGTCCCTCGGCCGGCGATGGCGCCGCCGTCGAGGGCCCGGTTGCCACTGAACGTGCAGTTGGCGATGGTGGCCCTGCCCGCGCTGTCGGCGACGTTCACGGCACCGCCCTGCCCGGGATTGCCGTCGGCGGCGTTGACGAAGTTCTCGAAGGTGGCGCCGGTGGCGACGAGCTTCGAGCCGCCGGTGACGCGGATGCCCGGGCCCGTGCCGCTGGCGTCGATGCCGTCGAAGACGATCGCCGCCTCGGGGTTCTCGGGGCTCGTCTCGATGGTGAGGGTCGGATAGACGGTCGCCCCGCCATCGCCGACGCGTCCCGCCAGCTCGAAGATCGGCTGCGCGCCCGAGCGCGAGACGGTCACGGTCCCCTCGGCGTGGGGCCGGAGCGTGATGCTCCTCTCAACGCGGATGCCGTCCCCCGAGCAGTCGCCCAGAAGCTCGATGACGGTGCCGTCGTGCGCCTTCTCCACGGCTTCCTGGAGGCTCTTGAACTCCTGCGCGCCGCTGGGCTCCGAGAGCGCGGCGGCATTCCCCGGATCCGTCACGTAACGCGCGACCACCGTGGCCTCCCCCGCGCTCTTGGCCTCGGAATAGCCCGAGGCATGGAGCGAGCGGTCGAGGGCTCGCACGCGATACTCGATGGGCTGGCCGCCCACCGGGCCGCGCTCGTCGGTGAAGGTGCCGCCGAAGGCGTAGCCGAGGTACTCCCAGCCCTCATCGCCGGCGCTGCCCGTGGGCCTGCCCTCGACGAGGTAGACGAGATGGGCCGGATCGGCGGATTTCTCGATGACGATGGTGTTCGCCGCGACGGTGGACGTCCCGCCCCCCTCGCCGGCGACGGCCCTGGTGCCCGAGAAGACGCGGGCGATCGCAGGCGCCTCGTCTCCGTGGTAGATGTGGAGCCCGTCGAGTCCGTTCGCCTTCACGGCCGAGTACTCGCCGCGATCGAGGTACCAGAGCGGCAGCTCGTAGGTGCCGTCGGCATTGGCCGCGATGGCCTTGGAGGCGACGTCGCCCTCGAAGCCCTGCGGCACGTGGGAGATCTCGCCGGAGGCGAGCTTGGCTTCGAAGAGCGCCTTGAAGGCATCGGATGCGCCCGCGGAGGTGAAGGGCGCCTCCTTCTCGTCCATGTTGAGGCCCCAGCGCTCGTACCAGTAGCGCAGGTCGTAGCGGGCGGCGAGCGAGGCGTTCAGCACGAAGCGCTCGGTCTTGGCGAGCGTGTCCTTGCCGCCCACGTAGCCATGGTCCTCATCGGCGGGCGTGTAGCGGTAGAGGTTCTCAACGCTCCCCCACCAGCCGGGCCAATAGGCCTCCACCAGCCAGAAGGGCATGAAGTTGTAGCGGTTCTCGGCGAACATCGTGCCCGTGGCGTACCCCGGCGCGGCCATGCGATTGGCCCGCTGGATGTCTTCTGTGTTGCGCACGAACTCCGGGCAGAACGTGGACTCGAAGTAGGCCGGCATGTTGTTGGTGGTCTCTTGGATCGTGCGGGCCGGGATGTCGATCGAGTGGCCCCACTCGTGGATGAGGCCCCAGTTGGGCGCGATGCGGCTCTCGCCGTACGCATCGAGCGGGTCGATGAGCACGTCCTGGGCGCTCGGATCGTCGTAGACGCCGATGTGCTCGCCCGCCGTGAACATCCAGCCGAGGTCCCAGACCTGGGAGACGCGGAAGTTCTCGTTCAGGTAGTCGTTCCTGGGGTCGTAGTTCCCAACGCCCGGCGTGAAGGAGATGCCTTCGAACTCCAGGCAGCGATGGATCGTCTCGTCCCAGCACTCGAGCGCCTGCTGGGCGTCGTGGCCTCGAGCCCCGTACATCTCATCGGCGCGGGTCGCCTGGACGGTCATCATCACGTGGCCGCTCACCAGCTCGGTGACGTCCATCTCGCCCTCGGGATCCTCGCGCACCCGGTCGGCCTGGGCGCGGAGCTCCTCCATATAGGGCGCGATGGGGTCGCCCTTGCGATAGACGGGGTAGGTGCGGCCGCCTTCGAAGTAGACCTCCACGAGCCCGTCCTGCTCGCGCTCGGTATAGGGGTTCTCGAGATAGGCGGCGCAACCGGCCACGATGTCGTAGGTCTTGTAATCGACGTTCCGGAAGGTGGGCACGGTGAGGACGTTCTCGCCCTCTGCGAGCTGGATCGCGCTGCTTCGCCAGCTGGCCCAGTAGCCGTACGGCTGGGCCCAGTGGACCTTGGGCAGGGGATCGTCGGCGCTCTCGCGATGCACCCAGATGTGGACGGTCTCGCCCGAGGGGTACCACACGCCCGTGACCTGGCGATTCGTGGCGCCGTTTGAGAACTTGAGGGTGTTCCTGGCGTAGGAGGCCACGTCGCCCACCCGCGTGAGGGCGCGGCTCGACCGGCTCTCCGCGGGCGTGGTGGCCTCGTTCGAGACCTCCAGGCGCGGGTCGTAGCTCGCGTCCCCGTCGAGGATCCGCTGCAGCCGCTCCACGTCGGGACCGTAGACCACCTCATAGCTGGGACTTCTCTTGAGCCCGTCGATGAGGGCCTGGGCCGTGGCCCTGTCGAAGCCGTCGGCGATCTTCGTATGGCTGTAGTTGCCCCAGACGGCATCGAGGTCGTGCTCGTGGGGGTCGCCCGTATAGAACCTGAGGGCGCGGCAGCTGGGCCAGTTGCCGTTCGACGTCACGTACCTGAACCGCACGCGCGTGGCGGTGACGCTCTCGCCATCGGGGCAGGCATCGAAGATGCAGAGCGAGGAGGTGGTGGAGCCCGTTCCCCGAGCCACGAGCTTCCAATGGGCGTCGGCTTCGCTCGTGCCGCTCGGCGCATTGGTGGTGTAGAGCTCGAACTCGTTGGCGAAGCCCTTGAGCGAGGCGTCGAGACGGCTGCCGTAGACCACCCGCTGGAACTCGACCGGCTTCTTGAAGTCCACCTCGATCTGGATGGTGCCGTTGTTGTTCCCGGGCTCCCAGAAGAGGTCGTCGTCCTGCGCGATGTGCTTGGGAAGGTTGCCGGGGTAGTTGCCGTTGGTGGTCGTCACCTGGTCGCCGGTGTAGGCCACGCGGTAGGCCTTGTCGTAGTCGGTGAGCGAATGCCCGTCATTTGCCAGCGGGGCGAGGGACCACGGCAGCATCTGCGTGCTATAGACGCCCTGCGCGTCCCTCTTCCCGACCTCTCCGATCGCAGCCTGCGGTTGAGCCACCTCGTCGGCATGGGCCGGCACCGCAAGCGCGACGAAGCTTGCGAGCACGGCGACCACCACCGAGAGCGCGATCCTCTGGCGCCTTCCAGCAGCCATGGCGACCTCCCCGACGACGCTTGTGGTGTGCGTTTGAAGTGCGTTCCTCGTTTGAGCGGCGATGCCGCGTCATCCGGGTTTGGGAGCCTTATTCTAAACAGAAAGATTGCGGTGTCTAGCTGGGATTTTCATCCGCTCAAGCTCAACTTGAGGGTAAGTCTCAAGCGCTTCGGAGGGCTGTTTCTACCCAGATTTCGCCCCTCTCATAGCGGGACGGGAGATTCGACCTGGATCGGC
>CANRLS010000069.1 GCA_947631545.1 uncultured Atopobiaceae bacterium | reverse complement strand
GGAGGCATCTGCAAGGCGTCTACCTGCGGGTTCGTCTATATGAAAAGCCGCTTATCATCAAAACCGGTCAAGTCAGGCGAGAACGTGCCGACGGCGCTCTCGCGCTCCACGGGAACGAGCTCGAGGCCGATGGCATCGCCGAGGCGTCTCAGGTTGTCGGCCTTGGAGAGCCAAGGGGTGAAGTCGCGCTCCTCGTACCGTAGCGTGTTACAAGCAAGGCAGCATATTACGTATTTAAGCTACAACTAATGGCCCATGATCATCAGAACCTATGTCATTCGTACTATCGCTAATCTGCGGCATAAGCCTTTTGCGAAATTCGCTAGATTCTATCGGAGAATACCGTCCATTATAATAAAGGCTCCGTCCGAGGATTAGCTCTAAATTCGCTAATTGAGCAGTGTTAAATAGCTTTATGTCGCCCTCGAGGATTCTATTCACGCCGTCAATTAGCTCCTGAGAAGTCAATTTGTTGACCGTCTCTTGCCAGCCTATGTAGCCACCAGTGATACCGTCATCATCATACTTCGCGGTTGACAATTTCTTGATTCTCTCGGCAAGCATCGAGGCAAGTATCGCAACTTCAACAAGCGTCTTCCGGGCCTCTTCGCTACTCATGTTCTCACGATATCTTCCATAGGCGGTATCGAGCTTTGCTGAGATGGCCTTTGGGTCAATTTGCAGGCTTGCTTCGGCAAGTTGCAGAGTCGTAGGGCGCTCAATCTGCTTGTTTTCGGGTTTCTTTCCAATCCCCTTAAAGAAGCCAGCAATGTTGCCAAAGAACCCCTTTATCCTTGGCATCGCAGTTGTCTCCCACCAGTGCTGCACAACTGGTGATGTAGCCACAATTAGGGACATGAGCATCGCTGCCAATGCCTCTCCGGCCAACTGGGCAAGTTCCTGCTGTTCTGGAGTTCGTTCAGCCTCTCTATGCTCGGAGTCGTCGTAGTCGTAGTCGTGCTCATCGCGTTCGGCATAGCGGTCGCGTAGCTCGTCTTCGTCCACTTCGCGCATTTTAGCGTGTGCCTTGAGGTTTCCGTCATCATCATAAAGAAGGCCGCGCTTATAATTAGGATCGTCGGCAGCGTTTGCCATATGTAGGTTGTCATCGTATTCTACCTCGTATAGTTTCTTCGCCATGATGAGACCTTCCTAGATGAACATCAGACATGCAAGTCAGAACCTGCGCTGTGATGTGCTTGATACGTTCGTCATTGTCCACTAGCTGGAAATTCCGTTAGCCGCGAGCTGTCCGAAGTCGGGTGTCCAGAGTGCGAGCACGAGAGCACCGATGAGTTCCGATCTTTCGGCTATTTGTTCACGCCCGAACTCGTCATAGGGCTTGAAGTCGAAGCCAGTCTCTCCTATGAACTTGAGGAAACGTGGATTATGCTGATACGAGGACGCGACGAGGGCGGCGGATAGCACGTTGCCTTTTTCGCTCCCATAGACGGATAGCTTGTTGGGGTAGCGGTCATCGTTGATCGAGGCGTTCGTCGACTTATCGAGAAGAAGTAGGTTGCCCGGCCTGTTCCTCGTGGCCTCGAATTCCTCACGGCTGCCGTACTCGTCCTGGTACCACTCGAAGTGATCGGTGATGATATGCTCCACCTCGAAAGGCCTCTTACTCTTTACGGCCACGTATTCAAGGTAGTGACCAGGCTGGTCGCACCCACGCTCTACATAGTCTGTTATTCGGGCCAGCATGTGACGTATGTACTTCTTAGTGTAAAAGTTCAGTCGGAAGTTGCCCCAAGCTCCCTCGATGCCCATACCCAGGTCGTCGAGTTCCTTGCCGAGCTGCGTCGCAAGCTCATCTACGCCGAGGTTGCGGATCCGCTTAGTCAGTTGGAACATGGCGTACTTGATCGTGGAGTAGTCCATGCTTCGGTAGTTGATTGCCCTCGTGTAGATGAGGATGTCGATGAAGCGCGACACGAGCAGTATCTTCTGCTCTATGATTTCTCCGAAGTCCTCGGCGCATATGGGCGCTAGGCAGAGCTGTGATTGCAGGGTGAAACTAAGCGCCGCATTGTAGAAAAGGTATGGCTGCTGCTCGTCGAACGTCCATTCCCGGTGTTTGAGCAGTATATAGATGTCGGCAAACTTGCAGAACTCCTCGATGAACCGCTCGAACTGATCCGACGAGTTGAGGCCCAGACGCACATGCTCGTCGCGTACCCACTTGTGGAAGCTGCCTCCGATGAGGTCAAAGTCCTCGGGTGTTGCGCCTTTCTTATTCTCACGAATGCTCTCAGCGTACTTGGCGCGAAGCCATGCCTTGATACAATCCTCTTCTTCGCCCTTGCCAAGTTTTTTCAGGTCGAGCATCTTGGTCTTCCAGACATCGCTGAGATTCTCACGCCGCTTGTCGTCAGCCACCTCGGAGAGCAGATAACCTTTGAGCATCTCGGCAGAAGTCAGGCTCAAGCCTCGGTCGTTCATCGACACAAATACTTTGTGGGCGTCCTGTTCGGTCTCGGTCACGATCTCGATGAAGTTGACTTTCTCTGTCAGCCAATCGGCGAAGTACGGGATCGCCGCGTCATCGATCTCCTCGGGGAACAGGTCACAGATGTCCTGATATCGGGCGTAGAGGTTCTTCACGCTCTCGCCGTAGCCCTCCGGATCGAAGTCCTTACCGTCGTAGAGAGCCTGCAAGCACGACTCGCGGTCTGAGACCGATATGTTGAATGACGCGGTACCGAAGCTCTCGGAATAGATCATCTGTTCGACGGTCGTGACCGTCATGCCCATGTCCAGCAAACGCCTCCGTAGGTAAATGAGTAGGAGCGATAGCGATGAGAGGCGCTGTTGCCCGTCGATAATGGCATTCTCGCGCCCAGCGAGCACGACGCTTCCCATGAAGTACACGCCATACTGCGCAACGTCATTTCGCTCGTGGGCAGGATCGTAGTAGGTCAGGAACTCGTCGGTCAGATCGTCAATGAGCTCCTGCACCTGCTTATACTGCCAAGCGTACTCGCGTTGATAGTAGTGGATGGAATACTTGGTGTTCTGCAGCAGCTGCTTGAACGTCTTCTCTGTTCCGGTGATCTTTCTCATGCTTCCTTCTCCGTGAGACTACACGCCTTGGATCATGAACTTGCTGGTTACCGTTCAGATATGAGCGTACGGCGATACCAGCGTAGTTTATCGCAGGTGATTAGCCTGGTATCGACCTGGGTTGGCTGCTCTCTTTACTGCCGTCGATCGGATTCGAAGTCGAACTTCCGCAACAGGTCTTGCGCCTCGTGGGGGATCTAGGGGGGGACTCGAGAATCTGTCCGTTGACCTTGACGCTGTTGGCCACCAGGGTCTCGAGTGCCTCCTTGAAGCGCCTGATCATCATGCCGTTAAGCCATCGTATCTCCCGGGAGACGGTGAGCGCGACGAGCACGACCGCGAGGCGCGCCTCGATGAACTCCTCTTGTGGTGGTTGATGGGCTTCGCCCTGAGGTCGTATTTCGACATGCGGAATGACCTCTCCGTCTGGAAGAGTCGGTTCGTTCAGGGGAGGGTGGGAAATAGGTGCCGCTCTCCAGCTCCTTGGCAAGTGCGTCTGCCTTTTCGTCCATCATCTCGTTCGGGATCATCTCGCAGAAAGCCTCATCGGGCCGGGTGTGTCGACCGATCAGCCCGGGAGTCGGGGCAGGGCGGGATCCATGCCCCAACGGTTTGAGTTGTCGTCTGATCATCGCCTTCCTCTGGATCTCCGATGGCAACCAGAATGGGTTCCCACTTTGGATCCGCTTACACCAGTATTTAAGACGTGATCTGCTCTGATCACGTCCCGAACGTTGGTGTATGCGACGACACGAGGTAGAAGCTCGAGACAGGCAGGAACTCCGCCCATCATCTCTGCTCGATCATGGAAGCCGAGAGCAAGGCGACGACCCGAGATTGCGTCAAGCCATCACGCCCACACTCCCTCCCTACCCCACCAATCCCCCCAACCCCGGCATCCTCGCCACCATGGCCCCAGCAACCTCCCCCGCGGCGTCCGCATAGTCGATGACCTGCCCGTCTTCCGTGTTTCGCCAGCAGTCGAGCCCGTGCGAGAAGTCAGAGATCTCCCTCGCCGTGCCGAACGAATTCACAAAGGTCGCGATCCCGTCGATCAGCGCGTGCTCCGCCTCGTCGAACGGATCGTTTGCGAGCGGCTTGCCGGGCTCGAGCACCTCTCCCCAGTCGCATTCGCAGAACTCCACGATCCCGGCCTCAGCCAGCAGATAACGCAACTCCTCCCTGCCGTCAGCCACCGGGCCATGGGTGGCGTGAGCGTATCGGAGACCCGTCAGGGACCTTCCGCGGCATGCGCAGGCGAACATGTCGGCGACGAAGAGCGCCTTCTGGCTCTTCGTCCAGAAGAGATCCCTGCATTGCTGGGCGAGGAGGCGCATCAACGCCAAGGCTCGATCGGGGTCGAAGGCCCGATATCCGTTGGCCGTCGACGGCGCATCGGCGGTCTGTTCCTCCAACTTCGACGGCAGCGGTCGCACCCAATGGAGATCCTCGGCATGCGTCGAGAGCGCCAGCTCGATGCTCTCGATGGAGCGTTCGCTCAGCCTCTTTCGGTTCTTGGCCAGGAGCCGCCGGGCTCCCTGGTGCGTCTTCGCCTGTTCAAGCACCAAGCTGTGCGTCGGATCGGGGAGATCCCCACGCTCGTATCGATAGACGGTCTGCTCGCCGAACCCGAGGAAGCGGCTGAATTCGCGAAGCGAGAGCCCGTAGAACTCCCGCAGCTTGCGAATCTCCTCGGGCGACGGGATGCCATGACGAGCCCGATAGATAGCGTAGGCCTGCTCGAGGTTCTCGTCCTCGACGCGCGAATCTCCGATCTCCATGCCGCAATGCGGGCAAAGCGCCACGGTTTCCGTGAAGTCGATCTCCTCGCCGCGAACGCGCAGCGTGGCCGGTTGCTCGCGTAAGCTGGCGCGAACGCCCATATCGCACTCGGGGCAAAAGGTTTCGAGGAAGTCAGTCATTCTGTCGCCTTCGATCAGAACGTCATTATATGATGGCACTTCGTGTTGACTAAACGACCAGGGCGAGAACGCTCCATCGCGTAAGCGGTAGCGGATCGATGCCAGCTCAATTGCGACGGGTCGTTAAAGCTGTGCCTATGCTTGCTGATTGCAAGCGCGGGGCATCATCACCCTATCGGGTGCGATTTCGGCCGCATTGTTCCATCTGATGCGCACGCAACAACGGGAACAAGGCTTACCGCGGGCGATTTCGCGCACCGGATGGCCTTGTGCGGCGCTGCAGCCCATCCGGTGTGCACATCGGGTGCGAATCGTACGCACCCGATGCCCCGTCACGGAAAGATTCGCACCAGATGACCTTCAGCGCACGTCGCGCCTTATCCGGTGCGCCTCCCAATCCGATCGAGCGCATCCGATGGCCCGTTGCCAGAGGCGCAGGAATATAAACCCGTCATCACGATATTCCTATTTACAAACCTTTATCCAACTCCCGAATTCACCATCGATAGCCGCTAAGAACTGCCCTCAAATCGGCTGCGCGAGCTCTTAGAATTCATAGTAGGTGACAGCATATGAATTCATCGAGCTGAAATAATACGGAAGACTCGAGTAATCCATCAGCTGGAGATAGGGCATCGCCTCACAAGCGGTTTCCACATCAGTCTTGAATTGCGGAAGCTGCGATTCCATTGAGGTGTTCAGCTGGCTGATCGTGGAACTGCAGGCGCTGGGATTGGACGGGTCGATCGCGGCGACCTGGGAGAAGTAATCTTCGAACACTTTGAGAGATGCTTCGAATGCGCTCTTACCCTCTTCGTAGGAGTCGGGCACTTCGGCACTGGATAGCTGCTCAAGATCCGTCTTGATCTCGGCTGCCGCTTGACTTGCAGCGTTCTGAACCCCTTGGAAAGCGCTCGTCGGGTTCGGATACATGTTCATGCTCGCGTTGAGACTCGCGTTCTGATATGTCGTCATCAAGAGCGTCGAGTAAGAGTCCGCGATATCTGCGGTCTGTTGCTGATAAGGTGTGGCATCGAGGATGGTGGAACCGGGGATCGTATATTCGGTGTTCCCCATGAGAACGCTCGCCTCGATGTTCTCGGGGGCCTTTGCCTCCTCGGGCGTTATCTCGAAGATGATCGAGATGGTGTCGGTTGCGCGCGAGGCTATGGTCTGGTCATCGTACACCTCATTGTCCTGCGCGATATAGCTGGGATTGGAAAGCTGGGTGGAGGACGTCTCGTCGGTGGAGCCCTCGCCCTCTTCTTCGCTTGCGGTTTGGTCAATGATTGCGGCCTTGAGCGGGAGAAGGTCGGAAATCTGCCTTTCTCCGCCCGACTCGTTGGTCACATCGAACACGTAGCGAAGATATTCGGTGGAATCCTTGCTCTGGTATTCGGTGGCAACGCCAGCAGAACCGAATGCCACCGTGTCCTCGATGACGGCGCCAAGATAGGTGACGTTGGCGACCCCCTCGTCACTCGCAGTGGCTCCCACGGAGAGATCGCCACCATCCTCGACCCCACCGCATCCGCACAGAATCAGGAAGCATGAGAGGCAGAACGCAACCAGAGTGCCAATGAGGACGGGTCGTTGCTTGCGGGTGCCGTAGGCCAGGGAATTCATATTCGTCCTTTCAAGCGCGTAAACATCTAGTATGGGCCTTGAGCTTACTGCAAGGCCGACGCGATGTATCCAGCTTACAAGTGGCATGACAAGATCGGCTGAGGGTCGGAGGACCCAGCTGTTTCTCACCTGAGTTTGCCGCTTTAGTTACCACCGCCGATCGGGCTCGAAGGCGAGCTTTCGCAGGAGGTCCCGCGCCTCGTC
>CANRLS010000068.1 GCA_947631545.1 uncultured Atopobiaceae bacterium | reverse complement strand
GCCTTCGATAGCGAGACGCGCGACGTCACCGTCAATATCGAGGGAAACGGCACCGTTTCGAACGACGGCGAGGTCGTAACAACTGGTCAGAAATTCACGAAATATGGAGGCGGGCATCTCAATCTCACCGCAAAGGCGGCCTCGGGCTCGACCTTTGCCGGATGGTACGAGAATGGCAAGTTGGTGAGCGGAAGCCCGACGTTCGATTACGTCGTGAGCGATACGGCGACGCTCACGGCGAAGTTCGTGACGCCATCCGCATCTGATGAGGCGCTGGTGATGGCGAGCGACGGGACGTCTGCGCCCTACCCGACCCTGGATGCGGCGCTCGATGCGGCAGTCAAGGCCGGCGATGGCACGTTCATCACGCTTCTCAGAGATGCGACCCTCGCGAAGAGCGCGACCGTTCCCAAGGGCGTGACGCTCCTCGTGCCCTGCAAGGACGGCGACGGCGGCTACGATCCTGTCTCAGGCTTCAATCCCGAGCCCACGAGCACGACGGATCCCACCGCCACCTATCGCACGCTCACCATTCCCAAGGACGTGACCCTCACCGTCGAGGGAACGCTTCTCGTGAACGCCGTCTCGGGCAACCCGTCCAAGGGCTCGATGATCAACACGGAGGCGGACGGCGTGAACGCCGCCGTGAAGATGTACGGCCACGGCAAGGTCTCGCTCGTTGGCTCCATCGACGTGAAGGGCGGCGGCACGCTCGACTCCTTCGGCTACGTCGAGGGCACGGGCGGTATCCACGCCGAGAGCGGCGCCACGGTGGGCGACCTCTTCGTCGTGCGCCACTGGCGTGGCGGCACCGTGGCCTCCAACATGTACTTCGCGAACATCTTCCCGTTCTCGGAGTACTCCTGCCGAAACATCAAGGCGCCCGTGACCATCGAGAGCGGGGCCTCCTACGAGGGGCTCGTGCGCATGTACGCGTTGAGCACGTCCTATAACACGCGCTTCCCCCTCATAAACAATGAAAACGGCCTCATCCGCTTGGCGAATGGCGCGTCGGCAACCAAGACGTACGACGCGACGAGAGAAACCTCGGGTGACGCCAACAAGGGCCATATCGGCGTCGAGACCATCGCCATAACGGGCGGGGCGACGTTCGAGCAAAGCACCCTCGACATCGCCGGTATGAACCTCACCACCGCCGAGTTCATCTACCCCTGGGATGGCTCGCACGCCTTCCAGCTGAGCAACGGCACCTACACCTTCGAGAACGACATGAAGTTCATGCCAGGTGCCGCGATCGCCGCCACGGGGGCGAAGGTCGTCATTGATGCCAGCGCGAAGGTCGCGCTCTACGATGCGTCGTTCGTCGACAGTCCGCCCGTCGCAAGCGACGGCAAGACCGTCATGACGCCCACCGCCTACACCACCGGCAGCGGCACCGCCGCCACGCTCACGCTCGACGCCGCCTCGTCACTCACGAACAACGGCAACTTCTCCGGCACCGTCGTGACGGCGGCGGACAACGTGAAGGCCGGATCCGCGGGCAGGTGGGCAGTCGCGTCGAAGGAGCCGAACGGCGCGAGCAAGCGCACGATCGACCTCACATGGGCGAGCGGCGATGCCAAGCTCTCGCGTCCGGGCTTCACCTGGAAGTTCGCTTCGAACAATCGCGACATCGTGTGGAGTGGCGCGGACTATTCGGGGCTCGACGCGGCGCTCAAGAAGGTGCCTGCGGACGCCGACCTCGCGAAGTACACCGATGCCACGGTGAGCGACCTCAAGGAGGCCAAGCAAGAGGCCCAAAAGCTGAGGGATGCGAATCTGGGCGCGGATCGCCAGAGCGAGATCGACGGTGCGGCAAGCGCGCTCGAGGCCGCCATCGCAGCGCTCGAGCTCAAGACCTTCACCGTCACATTCTCAGCCGGGGCGGGCGCCGAGCTCCAGGGAGAGGCGAAGCGAACCGTCGAATACGGCGCTGCGCTCGCCGCCAGTGAGTTCCCCACAGCCGTGAGGCCCGGCTACGACTTCAAGGGCTGGGAGGAGGACGGCAAGGTCGTCACCGAGCTCAAGGACGTGACCGCCGCCCACACGCTCACGGCGACGTGGGAGGCCCACCGATACACCATCAAGTACGAGGGCACGGACGCCGCAGAGGGCGTGAGCTGGCCTGACGAAGCGAACCACCCCGCCACCTACAGCATCGAGGACGCCGTCACGCTCGCGACGCCCGAGCGCACGGGCTACGGGTTCGCCGGCTGGACCGTCACCGGTGCCGAGGCGGATGGTGCGCAACCAACGGACGGCACCATTCCCACCGGCACGATGGGCGACCTCACGGCCACCGCCTCCTGGACGCCTCTCACCTTCAAGGTGACGCTCGATCCCAACGGGGGGACGCTCGAGGGATCTCACGAGGTCGAGGTCACCTACGACGCGCTCTATCCGAGCCTTCCCGAGCCCAAGCGCGAGGGCTGGATCTTCGGTGGATGGGAAGTGGCTGATGAGGGCACGGAGCCCGGAAGCGGCACGCCCGTCGGGAGCGGCACCAAGGTGAAGGTGCTCCCCGGCGCCGCGCTTCGCGCCGTGTGGACCCATGGCGAATATTCGATCGCGTACAAGGAGGAGGACGGCACGCCCGTCACGTGGCCCGAGGATGTTGGCGATGAGCGACATCCCGAGAAGTTCTACGTGGACACGCCCGCCTTCACCATCCCCGACCTCGAGCGAGAGGGCTACACGTTCCTCGGCTGGGACGATGGCAGCGACGAGCCCAAGATGGGCTACACCGTGCCCATGGGCACGCACCGGAATCTCGTGCTCACCGCGAAGTGGCAGCTCAACTCCTACGACATCACGCTCAAGGGCAACGGCGGCACGTTCGACGCCGCCTCGGAAACGAAGACCATCGCAAGGCATCACTTCGACACCCTCGGCGAGCTGCCCTCGCCTTCGCGGACCGCCTACGAGCTCACGGGATGGAAGGACGACGTCTCGAACAAGGTCTGGACGCCCGAGGAGCTCTCCGAACAGGTGGTCTCCGGCCCCATGACGCTCGTGGCGCAATGGGCGCCCGTCGAGTACAAGATCACGTTCAACTTGGATTCCGGCTCCTGGGCACCCGGCGACGAGGCCGAGTGGAGCGATGGCAAGCGCTACACCATCGTGGACGAGGACATCCAGCTGCCCACGCCCGTTCGCGAGGGCTACACGTTCAACGGCTGGCAGGCGAGCGGTGGCTTCGTCTCAAGCCCCAACACGGATCTTGAATCTGGCCTCATTGCGCAAGGCTCTTGGGGAAACGTCACCCTCACCGCCGAATGGAAGGTGAACTCGCACACCCTCACGTGGGATTACGCGTATCCGCAAGGGCTGGCTACTCCGAAGAAGGAAGCGCGCACCCTGGACTTCTCCACGTCCTATTCCGCGCCTGAAGACCCCACCTGCGCGGGCTATCGCTTCGAGGGCTGGGACGACGGTACGGGAACACCCCTCAAGCAACCGGATATCGTCAACCTCCCCATGCCCGACAAGGATGTCACCTACATCGCGAAGTGGAAGAGCTACACGAGCATTCTGAACGAGCACGTGGAGGCGCATGGCGGCGATGCGTCCGCGCTTTCAGGCGATGACCTTGAGACCGCGCGCATCTACTATGCGAAGCTCGCGGAGGATCCGTCCCAGGCGCGCGCTTGGGACACCGCGTCGCTCTCGAGTGCGGTGGAGGCCGAGCTCAGGGCCACCATCGCACGTGACGTGCACGACGCCATCGACGACGTGAACAAGGCGCTCGCCCCCGATGGCGCCACCATCGCGACGCTCTCGGAGACGGACCTCACAACGGACACGGGCACCCCCATCCTCGACGTGGAGCTCGTCAACCCGAGCACGAAGTGCGCCTCGCTCATCAACAACAATTTCCTCGTAGAGCTCTTCAAGTGCGAGGACGTGAAGACCGTCACCGTCGGCCAGCAAGAGTGCGATAAGACGCAGTTCAATCTCATGTACGCGGTGGCGTGGGAAGCCCTCCACGACGACATGGAGATCTACGACCGCGACGAGTTCACCAAGTGGCTCTCGAGCGTCCAGAGCACGCTCGAGATCAGGGTACTCGCAGGCTGCCAGGTGTCGGCGAACCTCAACGGCAGAGTGTCGCTCGGGCTCTCGGAAGACGGCAGCGAGATCGCGCCCCAAGAGGGGCGCGAGGACGACGTCGCGATGGTGAGCGTCGCCGTGCCGTATTGCGTGCGCTTCTACGAGCAGGGCACTTCTCCCGTATTCAAAGACGTGCGCACCATCGAGTTCGACGTGCAGGGCGGAAGCCCCGCAGTGGGTTCCATCACGAAGCGCCCCGGCCTGAAGGTCGAGGCGCCCGCCGCCAAGCCCACGAAGATCGGCTACGACTTCGAGGGCTGGTACACCGAGGCCAACGGCGGCGGCGAGAAGTACGTATTCACCGTGATGCCAGAGGCATCGATCACGCTCTTCGCGAAGTGGACGCCCTACCCCTACACCGTGACCTTCGATGCGGGCGCCACGGGCGCGAGCGGCTCCATGGACGCGCAAGGGCTCGTCTATGACCAGAACTACGAGCTTCCCGGCTGCGGCTTCGAGCGAACGGGCTATAGCTTCGCCGGGTGGCAGATGCCCGACGGCACCGTGAAGCAGGCGGGCACTGAGGTCTCTCGCCTCACGACCGAGAAGAACGGCAGCGTGACGCTCAAGGCCACGTGGGCGGCGAACACCTACATGCTCACCTTCGACCCGGGAGAGGGCGAGATGCCCGACGGGGCGCCGGCGGAGGTGGAGGTCACCTACGGGCTGACGTACCCCAAGCTCCCAGAGCCCACCCGCACGGGCTGGAAGTTCGACGGATGGTATGCCGAAGACGCGCAGATCGTGGAGGGCGCCACGGTCAGGCTCACGGGCGACGTCGAGCTCACGGCCCGCTACCACGAGCGCGGCGACCTGCCCTACGAGGTGCATTACTGGCTGCAGGACCTCGAGCCCAACCTGCTCGGCGCCTACGGCTACACCGAGGCGGAGGACGCGAAGGTCACCGGCACGGGAGCCCACAACGCCCCCATCACGGCCACCGAGAAGCCGTTCGAGGGCTTCGACGTGAACCGCGAGGCGAGCGAGCTCGAGGGCGTCCTCACGGGCGAGGGCACGCTCGTCCTCAACGTGCGCTACGACCGCAAGACCTACGAGGTCACGTGGAAGGCCCCCGAGCGTGACGACCAGGTGGAGCGGTATCGCTACCAAGAGGAACTCGCCTACCCCGGCGAGGGCACGTGGGAGACGGACGCGGCCGCCTACGAGCTCAAGGGATGGGGCTACGCCACCGAGGACGGGAGCGAGCCGCAGAGGCTCGAGACGCTGCCGCTGGCGACGGACGACATGGTGCTGCAGGCGCTCTTCCACAAGGCCTACGAGGCCGAGACGCCCGACGGCGCCCATACCTGGCGGACGCTCCAGATCGCCATGGAGAAGGCGCCCGAGCTCCTCGGGAACGCAGGGCCCGATGCCGGCGAAGCCGGCGACGGTGCCGCGGCGGCCAGCGCCGCGACGCCCCCCACCGTGGCCGACCCGGTGACGGGCGCGGAGCGCGTCATGGTCTCGCTCCACGGCGAGCCCATGGCCGATGGCGCCATGGAGCCCGTGAGCATCCCCGCTTCGGGCCTCACCGTCCCCGAGGGCGTCATGCTGCTCCTGCCGTACACCGACGGCGACACCGGCTACCACCCGGAGCAGAACAACAACCAGAACATCCCCGGGCCGCCCGTGAACCCGCACGTCGGGGACACTGCCGCGCCCACGCCCTACAGCACGCTCGAGGTGCCGGCGGGAGCCACGCTCACGATCGAGGGCACCGTGCTCGTGAACGCCCTCGTCGGCCACAAGGCGGGCGGCTACCACGTGCAGGATGTCACCGGCGGCTGGGGCAAGATCGAGCTCGGATCCGGCGCCCAGGTCGTCGTCGGGGACGGCGGCACGCTCGACGCCCACGGCTACGTGAGGGGGAACGGCACCGTCACCGTCGAGCCGGGCGGCATCGTGGGCGACCTCTACGTCGTGCAGCACTGGCGCGGCGGCACGCAGGCGCTGGACGCGTACACCAACGGCATCTACCCCATGAACGAGACCGACTGCCGCCACGTGGAGGTCCCCCTCACCATCGAGAGCGGCGGCAGGCTCGACGGCCTCGTCACCATGAACGCCTCCTTCGGGATCCCGAACGCCTACTACTCCACGCGCTTCCCGCAGGTGGACAACGCCAACGGCCTCATCCGCCTGCACGAGGGCGCCTCGGCCACCCGCACGCTCGTCGAGCGCAAGGGCGAGGATGGCGAGAAAGCCGAGACGCGCGAGCACTGGGAGATAACCGGCGGCGCCGACTTCGGCCGCTCGACCCTCTACATCATCGAGATGAACCTCTCCACGGGCGACTACGTCTTCCCCGTCGACGGCGACACCGACTGGATCCTCTCAGACGGCGACTACGCCTTCACCGAGGACTTCAAGTTCATGCCGGGCGCCAAGATCGAGGCGCGCGACGCCGACCTCGCGGTGGCCTCCGACAAGACGGTCGTCCTCTACGAGCCCTTCGACGACCCCGAGAACACCGGCGACACCCAGTACCCCAACGATCGCCCCGCGGCCGAGCTCACGCTCGACGCCGATTCCTCGCTCACCAACGCCGGCACCTTCGCCGGCAAGGTGAGCGCCGCTGGCCCCGACGTGCACGAGGCCCAGTTCGACGTCGGCTGGGAGGCCAAGACCGAGGAGGTCAACGGCTACTGTGTGAAGCCGTCGGGCGTCCACAAGACCGCCGACGAGTTCGTGCGCCACATCGACCACGGGCTCGAGATCGACTGCCCCGACCACGAGTACGAGATCAGCGACCGCGGCGAGGTCCTCTGGGACGGCG